>CAZFRV010000310.1:0-26811 GCA_964521445.1 uncultured Acidobacteriaceae bacterium | reverse complement strand
GCGTCCTTGAACCCGGCGGAGAGATCGTCCACAACCGTGACCGAGTGGCCAAGACGCAACAACTCGGCGGAACAAACCGAACCCACATATCCGGCGCCGCCCGTGACCAGCACATTGGTACTCATGAAGCTCCTGTTCCGCGCGCCACGCGGATGGGTGTCTCGACGAGGATTTTGAGATCGAGCCACAACGACCATTGACTCAAGTAAAACAGATCCATTCTCACCCGCTCGTCATAGCTAACTTCCTGCCGGCCCTGGATCTGCCAATAGCCGGTGATTCCCGGTTTGACAAGTTGAAAGATCCGGCCGGCGTCGCCGTACTTCTCGAGCTCCGCCGGTGTAATCATGCGCGGCCCCACCAGGCTCATCTCGCCGAGCAACACGTTCCAGAGCTGGGGGAGCTCATCGAGGCTTGATTTGCGGAGAACGGCGCCGATGGGAGTAACCCGGGGATCGTTCTTGAGTTTGAAGTTGATTTCAAATTCCCGCCGCAGGCAAGGATTGGCCTTCAGGATGTGATCTGCATCCACGACCATGGTCCTCAACTTGAAGGCGTCAAATTCGCCCTCGGGACCGACTACGCGGCGGCGGTAGAAAGCCGGCCCGCCGTCCTGGAGCTTGATCAGAAGCGCAAGCACGGCAATGATCGGGGACAACAAAAGGAGAGCGACAGAAGCAACGCCAACGTCGAGCAAGCGCTTGAAGAGGCGACGCACGCCTGTGATCGGCGATCGCTGTAATAACGTATCGACATCCGCCTGGCCGGATGCCGCCATCGCCCGCGTTCCGTGCGTAACTGCGCTAAGCTCTTCTGTGTGTGTCACCGGTTCCCGTCCGAGGAACTCTGGTCTTGGATGCGATGATATACCGAGATGGTTTGCCGAGCTGACTCCTCCCAGGAAAAATCCGCGGCCCGTCTCAAAGCGGACACCCTTGCGCGATCGAGCTCCTCCGGGTTGTGCAACAGCTCGGCGATTGCCTTGGCCATGCCGGCCACATCCAGCGGCTCGAAAATCCGTGCGCCCGCGCCGGCCACCTCCGCCAATGACCCGGCGTTGGAGGTCACCACCGCGCAGCCGCAGGACATCGCCTCCACGACGGGGAGCCCGAAGCCTTCATACAACGACGGCATCACGAACAATTGCGCGTGTCGAAACAGCGCTGCCAGGTCCGCTGGCGGGACATAGCCGGTCCGGCGCAGGTTCAGCAGAGGCCAGCGTTGTTCCGCGTTCATCGCGTCCAACCCTTCGGCCGGACCGAACACCACAGTTTGAAACTCTGTGCCACTCTGCCGGCGCGCCATCTCCAGCGCCGCCAAGGCGCTCTCCAGATTCTTGGTACGCCAGTTGTGAGCGCTGGCGGCAAGCACATAAGGAAGGCGGACCGCATATTTCTCGCGCAAGCACTCTGTTTCCCCGCTCCGGCCTTCGGAGCGAAAGCAGTCGGTTGATACGGCATTATGAACAACGGTCATACGCTCCGGAGATACGCCCAGGATCTTCGTCAAGTCGTCGGCAGTGTGCTGGGAAACGGCGATGATATGCCGCGCCCGCCGGACTGCGGCCCGGTAACCCATCTTCACCATCCACTGCTTGTGCCGGGAATAGAGACGAAACCGAAACGGAATCAAATCGTGGATGGTGACCACAACGGGACACGAAAGCGCGATCGGCACCGGATAAAAGGGACTATGGAAGACATCCAATCGATCGGTCCGAGCGCGAGCGCGCAATTCCCTCTGCTCTGCAATTGAATACCTCGGCGCGTGTACTGGAATCCGAATGACAGGCATATTTTCCAAGCCAGGGATCGGATTCCGCGGATGCTCATACACGAGCAGCTCAAATCTGCGATCCGCCACTGCCATCGCACGTAGCAGCCCGGCCACATAGGCGCCCACGCCCGAGTCGTTATACCAACGTGCATCAAAGCCTATGCGCACGCAGATTCCGGCTCCGGGGCCTGAGAAAGTTGTGCCGTGGCGCATCCCAGGGCGAGCAGCAGCCATAGCAACCCGCCGGCTTGCGGGCTGGCGTTGAAGATGTAATCCACCATGCCATGGATGAGAGTGGCGGCCAGCGCTCCGCCGACGCCGACTCCCACCAGACGGGACAAAGGATCCGCCTGTCGCGCGAGTTGGATGGCCATTCGGGCAAAGGCCACGATCAAGACGCAGAACATCAGGAAACCGATGATCCCGGTTTCGGAGAGAAACTGGAGATATAAGTTGTGTGCGTCCAAGTCGTCGGGCCGCGCGCCGGGAATGTAATCGCCATAGAGCGAGCGGTAATTCCCATAACCCACGCCTAACACCGGGTGACTGAGGAACATCATGCCCGCAGCTCCCCAAAGCGCCAGTCGCGATTGCTGAGTAAAGTCGTCCACCTCCTCGAACCGCGCGGCTCCGCTGCGGTTCTGCAGAGACAAAACAAGGACTGCCGCCATCGCCAGCGACAGGAACACCCGCAGCACGGCGACGCGTTTGGGCTTCAGGAACCAAATGCTGATGAGCAGCATCCCGCCGTAGGCAATCAATCCGCCGCGGCTGCCGGTAAAGTAGAGGGCTGCGCCGGCGGCACTGTGGCAAATCAGGCCCAGAATGCGCAGCCCGCGAGTTTTCGCGAAGGTCATACAGGCAATGGCAAACGGAAGCACCAGGTTCAAATATCCGGCCAGGGAGTTAAAGTGAAAGAGAAATGATGTGATGCGTCCATTCCAGGGCTCCAAGGTATCTTCCTGCAGCGGATACAGATGGAAATACAAGTCGGTATAGCTTTTCTCGTAAACCTGGTAGAAACCAAACAACGCGACGCCGACGGTCGATGCCAGCAATACCTTGACGATGGTGATGATCTGTCCCCGGTTTTCCACCCAGCCGGTGATAGCGAAGAATACCGCCAGGTACGAAAACAGCCTCGTCAGCGATCGGTAGGCGGCAACGTTCGCATGCTGGCTGGATATCAGCAGCGAAACGACCGCCACTCCTGCGAAAACCAGCACGCCTTTTTTCAGCTTGCTTCCGGCAATCCACTCCACGAATGATTTGCCTTGCTGCCTGCGGATGACCCAAACACCGGCGACGAGAGCAAATCGAAGGAGCAGAAACAGATCATGGAAAGGCGGCTTGGCATCGAGCAATGGGTACCACGGCAGCAGAAAGACCAGTCCATAGGCAAAGAATTCAAAGCGGTACAAAGCGGCGATGGCCAGGCCGGCACACACGGCAACCACCACGAAAGTAGAATTCATCACCGCAAGGGACACGGTAACCACAGCCAAGGCTGTAATCAGCAGCTCTTGGCTCACGCCCCTCCGGGCGGTTCGCGTGTTTAGACTCACCGCATTGCTGTGGTCCGTCATTGTTCTCCGTGTCTCTTAAGTACTGCCAGCGTTTCTTCGGCACATCGAGGCCAGTTGTAGCGGGACGCCATCTCTTTTCCTCGTTGCGCCAGGCTTCTTCTGGCGTCCTCATCCTCCAGCGTCTTCTCCAGGCACGCGGCCATGTCTTCCCTCGAGGACGGCTCAAAATACTTCAACACTCCGCCTGATACTTCTGGCAAACAGGAAGCATTCGACGCCACCACGGGCACACCGCAGGCCATGGCTTCTACCATCGGGAAACAAAAACCCTCGTATAACGACGGGGCTACTGCCAGAGTCGCTCCCTTGAGCAATGCCACCATATCTGAATCGCCCAACGCGCCGGTCAAAATCACGCGACCGCGATGATTCGCGCCGTTGGCGGCGGCCGCGGTCAGAATATCCTCATACTCCCAGCCCAGCGGGCCTGCCAAAACCAGGTCCAATTCCAGATTGTGATTTCTGGCCAGCATGAGCCGGTAAGCCTCGATCAGCCGCTTCAGGTTCTTCCTCGGCTGAATCACGCCATGATGCCAGAGGTAAGGCCTCGCGAGACTGAATCTCTTGCGCAGGAGTTGCTGCCGCTCGGCGTCAGCACCAGCATCATTGAAAATAGAATCGTCGTACCCGTTGTAAACCACGGATATTTTGGACTCCGGCAGCCCGTACGTCCTGACCAGATCCCGCTTCGAACACTCGGAAACGGCGATAATGGCCCGCGAGCGCCGGCAAGCCCACCACAGCAGCGAGCGCATCAGCCAGGTAACTTTCCGGGAATGCGACGGCATCACCACCGCAGTGACATCGTGAATGGTGCATACCACCGGGATGGAGCCGGTCGGCAGAATGTTGGACGTTGGAGAAAAAATCAGGTCGGCGCGCGCGCGGGACGCGGCCAGGTTCACGCCGCCCAATCTCCACAAACGGTCACGGGCCAGCCAACCCGTGCGCGAAAGCTCAAAGCCGCTGCCAGGCTCAATCGCGTTGGCGTCATTCGCAGCCCGCGGCTCAGCGAAGAGGCAGAACTTGATTTCCGGATCGGCCTTGGCGATGCGCTTGAACTGGGCAATCAGATTCTGGGCATACACGTAGGTACCCTGATACCGCAAGCGGCTGGACAGCACCCATGAATCGAAAGCAATCTTCAGGACGTTTTCAGCCCCCTGCCTTGATTTTTGCCTGCTGTCCGGGCTCGGCGGCTATCGTCGGCGACGCGCCGGTCTTCACCAAACAGTATTGCTTGCTAACAAACCCTCGGTCCGGTTCCCGCTCAAGAAAATTCAGATTGCCGTTGAAACTCCCAGTGCTGGAGTTGGTGAGCTGCACATCGACGATGCGGACCGGTTCGCGGGCTAGAAGCTCACGGAGTTCCTTTTCAGAGATGCAGTGCATTTCCATGTGAAACGCGTCAAGGTTTTTCCGGCCCCGCAGCCGGGTCATCCTGCGGCGAAACCCGACTTTGTTGCGCAGCTTGCCAACGAACGACGCCTTCTCCCGCTCCGGTACCTGGAAAACGAAAACGCCGCCGGTTTTGAGCACTCGGATCAGTTCCGTCAGATAACGCTCAACGTGTTTTCGTCGGATATGCTGCAGCACGATGCTGGTGTAGACAAAACCAAAACTTTCATCGGGAAATCGCGTGAGATCGTCACTCTCGTTCAGCCAGAAATGGCAGGCGCTCCGGTCCTTATTGAACTCCTGAGCCAGGCGGACCATGGTTGGCGATATGTCAACGCCCCAGCACTCAGGAAAGTAATGCGCCAGGGCGCGGGTAAGCCGGCCAACGCCGCAGCCGAAATCGAGCACCGTTGACCTGACATCAAGCGGCAATCCCAGCGATCGCAGATAGGCCATCACTCTGCCGATCTCGGTTTTTCCAGTTTCAAAAAAGTCTTCCTTCGTCCATTTGTTGCCTCGCCTCAGGGAATCTGTGCAGATGGCCCAGAGTGGATCGACCTGGGCATATCCTTCCCAATTCTCCTGCAGCTTGTCCAACGAATTCATACCCTTTTGCTCCCTGACTGGCCCTCGGTGCCCACGCCAGCGGCGCGGCGTCCATCGGCCATGACGGTAACCACGAGCATCAATTCTTCCCAGCTCCGGCGACCTCAGCCAAAACCGCCAATGTCTCTTCCGCACAGCGGCGCCATTCGAACTGGGCCGCGCGGCCACGCCCTTTTTCTGATAGTTCGCGACGCAATTCCGCATTCTCCAGCGCCGCTTCCATACAACACGACATCTCGTCTTCCGAAGACGGATCAAAATATCTCAACACGCCGCCGGAAATCTCCGGGAGACACGAACTGTTGGCGGCGATGGTTGGCGTCCCGCAGGCCATGGACTCGATCATGGGGATACAGAAGCCCTCGTAGAGAGAGGGAAACACAGCGAGAGTGGCGCCCTTAATGACCGTTACCAGGTCCTGTTGGCTGAGCGCGCCGGTCAGAACCACTCTGCCGCGACCACCATTGACCTGCTGCACTGCCTGCATTACGTCGTCGTATGCGGAGTCTCGTGCGCCCGCCAGAACCAGGTCAAAATGCAGATTGCGGTTTCGTTCCCAGAGGCGACGGCAGGCCATCACCAGCCGCTTCAAGTTCTTGTTGGGACGGATGGCGCCGTAATGAAGCACGTAGGGCCGATCCAAGCTCATCTTCTTTTTGGTGGCCTCGAGAAGCCCAGGATCCAGAGCCGCACCGTTGAAAACCTCATGATCGCAGCCGTTGTAAACCACGTGGATGCGCGAACCCGGAAGCCCGTAGATCTTCATGAGGTCCCCTTTAGTGTGCTGGGAGACGGCAATAATAGCCCGCGAATTCCTGGCCGCCGACCAGAGAAAGAAGCGCAGGGTCCTGCCAATTCGCGATTTCCACGGCAACACCACGGGAATCACGTCATGAATTGTCGTCACCGCCGGGACAGGGCGACCCGGGTACAAAGTGGTGCAATGGGGACTGAACACCAGATCCACGCCTGCGAGGGAGGCCATCGCCCATGCGCCGCCAAACCGCCATAGATGGCTGTGCCGCAGCAGTCCGGTTGGCCGCGGCTGGAAGCCCGGCGTAGGGCCAAAACCATTGCCATAACCATCGGCGCTCGCCCGCACGAAAGGCTTGAATTGCAGCGAATGTTGCGACGCCAGTTCCCGGAAATGTTTCAGCAATTGCGTGCCATAGACATATACGCCCTGATTGCGGGACTGGGCGCCGAGCACCCAGGTATCGAATGCGATTGTCGGATTAGCCTTGCTGCCGCTCAATTTGTTCCCCGGCGCCCGCTCGGCAAGACCACACGTTGGCGCGACGGTCGAGCCATGATCTTCGGGCTTGGTTTCGTCTTGATGCGGCGTTCGGCTACCAGGCTCACGCACAGACCGCCTTTTCCACGAAAAGACCGGCCGCGCGCTGGTAAACGGACAGCGTGGCGTTTGCCGCCTTCTGCCAGCTGAAGCGCCGGACGTTGTCGAGCCCCTTCTCGATCAACTCCCCGCGAAGCTCGGTCTCGTGGAACGCACGCCACAGCGCGGCCGCAAACTCCTGCGGCTTCTGTGCATCGGCGTAAAGGGCGGCATCGCCGGCGATCTCAGGTAACGAAGTCGCTGCCGAGCAGACCACGGGAACACCGCACGCCATGGCCTCAAGCACGGTAAAACCAAAACCTTCATACAACGACGGGCACGCATACACGCGCGCCGCCGAATACAACGACGGCAGGTCGGAATCGGCAACAAACCCGGTCAATATGATTTTGTCGGCGATACCGAGCTCTCGCCCAAGCTGCCGCAAATCGGCTTCCCTCTGGTCGAGAGGACCGGCAATCACCAGCTTCGCCTTGGTCCCGCTCCCGAGCAACTCTCGAAAAGCGCGGACCAGGCCCGCGTGATTCTTGCGCGGTCTGTAGATGCCCGTGTAGAAAATGTAATCTTCGTCGATTCCATACCTGGAAAGCACGGCGTCCATCTGCGGCCGGTCGATCACACGCTGAAATCCGGGGTCCACGCCGGAGTGGATCACATCAATCTTGGCAGGGTCCGCTTTGAGATAGCGAACGATCTCTCTCTTGGAAAACTCCGAGACGGTAATGACCCGGTCCGCCCGTCGAACCGAGGCCGCCATCATGGCGTGGTAGTACAGCCGGCCCAGGCGCGAAGGCAGGTCCTGCTTGCATGCGAGGTAAATCACATCATGAATCGTCACCACCGTCGGACACGGCCGCGCCAGCGGGATGTTGAAATGAGGCGAATGCAGCAAGTCTGCCTGGTGCCGGCGCAGCAGGCGCGGTAACTCCACCTGCTCCTGCACCGAGTAATAACGCGACGAGGAACAGATTTTCTCCACGGGCCGGTCCGGCAACCCGATCATCTCATCGGCATCCGGCGGCAGGATCAGCAGGTAGTCGTGCTCCGCGGCCCGGGCCATAACCGTTTCCGCCAGGCACTTCATGTACCTGCCGACGCCCGGGTTCGCGATTCTCCGTAAGTCGAAGGCTATTTTCATGGCGCTCCAGAGCTAGCGCCCCCCGGCTGCTGTGATTACCTGCGGCGTAGCCGCGCGCAGCCTCTTGCCGACAACGGTACACATGGCATGCAAAATAGCGTGGTGCATATCTTCGATCATCTGCATGTTGCTGGAGGGGACCACCGCGCAGATGTCGCAGAGCCGCTTCATCTTTCCGCCTTGATATCCGGCTACTCCCACCGTGATGGCGCCATTTTCACGCGCGGTGCGCAGGGCCAGCAGCACGTTGGGTGAGTCGCCACTGGCGCTGATGGCAAACGCCACGTCGCGGCTGCCCACAAAGTTCTTCAGTTGCTCGGAGAAGACGCGTTCATAGCTCGAATCATTGGCCCAGGCCGTGAGCAGAGGGACGTTATCGGTGAGCGCCATGACCTTCAGCTGCCTGCTCTGCGATGCCGTCGCCGCCCCCTTGTTCATGTCGCACATCATGTGCGAGGCGGAAGCGGCGCTGCCTCCGTTGCCGAAGACAAACACGGTCCGCTCTTCTTCGAAAGCCTGAAGCAGGGTCCGCGCAATCCCTTCCATAGCCGGGTACGGAAGGCGCGGGATCAGCTCCGACAATGTGTCAAAATACTCTTCTACCGACTGCGCTTCTTCTATCCCGGTCTGCCAAAACGACTTTTGGTCTCTACACGCCATGAGCATCATCCCTTTCTTCTCAAGTGAGAAATGCTTGGCCCAACAAAAGTTACGAAGCGCCGCGCCGCAGCTTTTTGAGCGACGCCTGCAAATCGCCGGAGACCTCGGCGGCCAGTATTCGCCGCGGATCGTCCCCGGGAAGCTGTGCCCATGCGTTGTGTCCGATCACCCAGAAACTCGCCAGCGCCAGACCCGCCAGGACACTCAGGATCACCACCAGAGTGCGAATGGGCCCGGATTTCCTCTCCGGCGGGACAGCAAGGTCCATCACCCGGACAGTTGGCAGCTCCTTGGCTTCCTGGATTTTCGCCATCTCGTACTGCTGGGTCAGGAATTCGTAAACGCTTTCCTGGATTCTGGTTTGCCGGTAGAGGTCGGCGTATTGATTACCGAGCACAGGAAGGGTGCGCATGGAGGGATACAATTCGGCCCCCGATCCCGCGGCCTCGGCGGGGGCGGTGGCGGATCCACCCATCAACTTTTTCAACTGCGCCTGGAGTTCGCCGATTTGCGCTCTCAGAGTGCGCACCTTCACGTTATCGTCGGAATAAATCTCCTTCAGGCCCCTTAATTCGGATTCTCGGGCTATCCGTTCGCCCTGGATCCTGGCGGCCGCATCCATCATGCTTCGTCCCTGGTTCTGCGGGTCCATGACCGTGTTCTTGCTGGAAAACTGGCTCAAAGCCAGAGACGCCTGGTCCAGGTCCTGCTTGGCCGACTTGAGACGCTCCTCGAGAAAGACTCGTTCGCGATGCGCATCGGAAGTATTCAGATCGGCGGCCAGGCGATTCAATTCCTCGACATAGGCATTGGCGATGGTTGCCGCCGTTCGCTTGTCATAGTCGGTGTAGGTCAGAGTGATCACGCCGCTCTTCTTGTCTTCCTCGAAGTCGGTAAAGCTCGTGAGTTTTTTGCGTGTCGCATAATAGGTGTTCGGCCACCAGCGCCCGGTCATCCAGTAATGGCGCCGCAGATTGAAGCGGTCGATGAGCCGGTCCTGCACCGTACGGCTCTTCATGATCTCGATGTAGAGAGCGCCCGGCGTCTTGAGTCCCAGCAGGCTGGTGGGATCCAGTCCCAGTCCAAGCCCGCCGCCCGCGGAGCCGGTGGCGCCCCCGAGTTTGGCAAGAAGGCCTGTGCTTCCGCCCTGATTCTCGCCGGGGACGATCTTGGTCACACCCTCATAGTGCAAAGGCAGCAGCAGGGCCACGACACAGGCCGCGGCAAACGTCTTCCAGGCCACGCCCCAAAGGAACCGGCGTTCCCTCCAAAGCAGCGCGAGTCGCTCGATGCCACGGCTGCTTGGTTCCGGGGCGGAGTGTCGCCTCTCCCGATCCGGAGGCTCATATGCGGGAACAACGGCAGGTCCTCTAGCTTCCACGCTTCCATCTCCAATGCGGCCAGTACGTCAGTTGGAATGAGGCCGTAAAGTCATTTTGTTTCTTGCCCGCAGTCAGCAGCGGAAAATTCCACCATTCGTATTGCAGGAAACTCGATAAGGACATGCGGTGATTGAAATTCCATTCCGAATGCAGATAAATGTCTCTCAAGTTCCCGCCTTGCAGGAGCATGTTGTCCACGATGTTGCTGCGGTAGCCGACCTGGATGGTCTTGTCGGAGGCAAACCAGTACGTGCTCTCAGCCCGCAGCGAGATTCCCTGGCGCCCCACGGTACCGTTGCCGATGATGTTGCCCTGGTTGGTGTAGCCATCGAGGTAGCGAATATTCCAATAGAAGAAGCCTCCGCCAAGAGGCTCAAGAAATTGGGGGACATTGGTGAACGCCGCTTCCACGCGCGCATCCAGATGTTCCAACCCCGGAACGTGCGACAGGTAAAGCCCCGGGTTGTGAGCCGACTGCTGCGGATACCCGAGCGGCGAAATCTCGTCCTCGGTAAACGAATCGTCGTAAATGGTGAGCCAATTGCGAAGCCCGGGAACGCGATAGCTGAAGTCGAACGTCGAACGCCGGTCTCCGGGATCGTTGCCGCGCCCCTGGGCATTGGTGGCGGAGAACAATGAGAGTGCCGTGGTATGGAGAGTGATGGGAAAATCCGGGCCGCCCCACAAGCCGGTCCGGCCTACGCCGAACTCAAGGTTCGGCGTGGGCTTGAAGCTGACCTTCATGCCGTTGATCATCGGCTGCCGGGAAAGGGTGCGTCCCAGGGAAAAAGCGATGGTCCCGTTCTGTGTGTTCACATAATGTTGTCCGGTAAGCTTGCCAACCCAGAATTCCGTTCGCGTTGGCCCGAGAAAGCCGAGGAAGCCGGGCAGCTTGCTGGGTGTGGTCTGGTCAACGCGCAGCATGTACATCGGCTCGGCGTTGTCGCTGGACAAGAATGGGTCCCGGGTAGGCCCGGTCCAAAGCGTTTGTTTGCCGAAGGATGCCTGCCATCCATTCATGTTCAGCATGACATAGGAATCGAGCAGCCGGAACTGGTCGAAAGTCGCAATCGCTGAGGCAGGTTGAAATATGGGTGGTCCAGCCTCTGCCGCGTTGGTTGTTTTGGCGTCAGCGAGTTGGATGGCATCCTGAACGGATTGTGAGAATCCCGGCGCCGAAGGTGCGTGCTCGAACTCGCCGCGGACGTAGAAACCCAGCGCTCCCGCGGAGCCGCTGCCTGAGAATCCGGCGAGTCCGTTGGTCCCCTGCTCGTAGGGCCGGCCAAAGTTGTTCACGATGGTCTGCGCGAAGTGGTATCCATCAGTTAATGGTTTCCCAGAGATGCCTGTAACGCCTGCGTACACGGAATCAAGAGCCACGTACTCGGTCTGCGCTCCCTCCAACTCAGCGGCGAACTCGCGCGACAAAGCAGTATACAGGCGGGAACCTTCGTCCGCACTCGAATCAGATTCGTCGACTGAACCGGAAGCTTCTTCCAACAGACGCGCGCATTCCCGCCGCGTCCATGGACGCAGCCCGGAAAACCCGCTCTGCACCACTCCCAGCGCCGCAAGGCGGTCAAAAGCCGGATACACCCAGCTATCCATGGGGACGTAGGGAGAAGACCAGCTTCCCCGACCTGAGCCTTCTCCCGGCGTGCTGCGATCGAATGTGCCGTAACCGCCGCCTCCTACCTCAGCGTTGTGGTGGGCTGCGTAAACCTGGCGGCCGATCAGCCAACCCATGGCGCTGCCGACCAGCACGTCGCTGGGGAAGTGCGCCTTTCCCGTGACCCGCGCCGCACTGACACCCGCAGCTAATCCATAGCCCAATACTTCCGTTAAGATTCCCGGATACTCATGGGCCAGAACGCTGGCCGCCGACCAGGAGAGCGCGGCGTGAATCGAAGGAAACGAAGAATTCAGCGCCGACCCGCTTCCGAATCTTCCCTGCCCGGTGCCGTCGCTGGGACGCTGACGCTGCGTCATCACCTTAAAGGCTTCCGCGATCACCAGGCTGTTGATGACGGCTTCACCGGCTAACAAGCCGGTTTCTCGCTGATGATCGTCGCTGCGCAGCTTGCCCACCAGGTAAAGGCTTCCGGTGCCGCCCACAGCCAAGGCCACTCCTGCATTCGCAATCGTGCCGGAGTGTCTGCTGAACGTGCCCGTCGCAGATATCCGCGACGAAAGCTCGGCATCCGCGTTGATAAAGCCGGCGGTGAGGCCGGCCGCCGGAACCAGCCAGTTCAGGTCTTCGATTTTCGCTTTGAAGGGGCTGGTCCAGAGAGTCTTCTGGTCGTCGGCGAAGTTGCGCAGGAACCCGGACGGCGAAGCGCTGGCCGCGTGGGAGCTTCCCTCATCTGGCGTCTGCCCGGGAGAGGCAGCGTGAAATCCGAGCGTCAAAGAAAGAAACATAAGTGCCAGAAGGCCGCGCCGGTTTCGCGTCAACTCACATCTCCGTTAGAAATTCTTGATGACACTTGCAGCCACGGCCACACCGGAAAGCATTTGCATCGACAAGCCCATGTTCTTGAACAAGCCAGTTCCTGCGACCTTATCGGGCACGTAGATAGTGTCGCCCGGCTGCAGCACCGTTCTGGAAACGCTCCCTCTCCACCATTCTCCGGAACTTCTTCCCACCACGGTCCCGTTGGCGCGGACCACAAAAATATCTTTCTTGTTGGCGGCGCTGGTGGGTCCGCCGGCCTGCCGCAAATACCATTGCGCGCTCTTGCCTTTGCTGTAGGTAACAGCCGCCGCGTTGTAGACCTGTCCGGCCACCATCACAAAATTCGGATGCTTGGGAATAATCAGGCTGTCACCAGGACGGACCTCAACATCCACCGCTGTGCCCTCCCACTTCTCGATCGGCGCGCTGATGTGGATGAGCAGTCGCCCGCTGGGCGGGATGGCTTTCAAGCGTTCGATCAGTTGTTGCCGCTGGCGTGCCGTGCTGGAGCTCTCCAGGGTCACGCCGTTGATGCCCTGCTCCTGCAGACGGGCCACCATCTCGTCGCGGTTCTTGGCCTCAAACTCCCGTACCTGGGCGCGGTCCAGAATTGCGCCGTAGGGATAAGCCTGGGGAGAAAAACCACCCGCGCGTTTCAGAATGGAGCTCAGCCTTTCGCCCTGTTGAATGCCATAACGCCCGGGATGAAGCACTTCACCGGCCACGCTGATGGCCCCGCCGATATCGGTCCATCCTCCCATCTGCCCAATCGTCAGCACGTCTCCCGGTTTCAGCCGGACATCGGTATCGGGCTCTCCGGCCAGAGCCCGCCCAATAGGAATTGCCCGATGCTCCAGCTCCACGTGGTCGCCATTGATGACGGCGTAGCTGGAAAGATCGCCGCTGTCCTGGTACGCCCCGCGGGTGAAGCCTCCGGCCAGGCGCAGCAGACCGGCCGCGCTCAAGCCATCAGAGAGCGGATACTCCCCCGGACGCAGCACTTCGCCGTAAATCGAAACCTTGGGCGCGTCAGTGTCGTAGCGGCCAAATACGCGCACGGTATCGAAGGGCTGCAATGCGGGCGCAGGCGTTCGCTTTTCAAGCACCTCGCGCAAGTTGAAACGGATCACCAGAGGGCTATAGTCAGGAGGATGCAGGCGCACGATCTCTGCCTGGTCGGCGGCTTCCGGCAGCAAATCATTGAAAGAACCGATCAGGTCGGCGACGGTGGCGCCCTCATCGTAGGGGTACTTGCCGGGACGAAATACGTGGCCCTGAAGATAAACCGTCCGATTGCTGTAGGGGAGAATGGACGCGACGGTGATGGCGTCGCCGTCTTTGATTTGCACGCGTTTGAATGCTTCTTCCGAAGTCGGCGGATCGTCCGCCGGCAGGTTGACGCTGAGCATCTCCTTGCGCCGGTGGGCTTCAATGCGCTCCAGCTTGAGGTTGGTCAATTGTCCTGACACAGGCACTCCGCCGGCCAGTTCCAACACCTGGTCCAGCGAGACCTCATGGCGCAACTCGTAAATCGCCGGCCGCCGCACCGTTCCCGCCACGGTAACCTGTGGACCGGCAGGCGGCACCAAAATGCTGTCACCGGAGCCAATGTGGACCTGGGTCGGACCCACGCCTTTGAGCATCAGGTCGTAAAGATCAACTTCCTCCAGGAGCTTCTGGCCGCGATAATGCTTCAATAGACGATACGATCCCGTTTCCGTGGGGCCGCCGGCGGCGATCAGGGCGCTCAAACAGGTTGAAAGCGCGCTGATGTCGTAGGCGCCTGGGTTCTTCACGTCGCCCACCACGTACACGCGAATGTTCCGCAGCTTTCCCAAGCTCACGTCCACCGAGATGCCGCGCAACTGGTGGGTGAGCAGCCGCTCGATGCTCTGCTGCGCTTCGCCCAGGCTGCGGCCCGCCACCACGACCGCTCCCGCCTCAGGCAGGACCACGCGGCCCTCACGATCCACGGTGACCTGCATGCGCTGCGACGTGCTTCCCCAATACTCCACCACCAGCTCGTCACCGGGACCGATGATGTAATCGGGACCTACGGGAATGTCTCCCGAAGTCTTGTCCGTGGCCAGCGCCGCGCTGTTGCGAAACAGCGCCGCGCCGAATCGCTCCAGTTTTTCCTGGTCGGGCAACGCCTGAGTGTATAAGTCACGCAGCGCCGGCAGATTGCGGAAGGGATACTGCTCTTGCGACGGGCCGCGTCCTTCATCCCGCCGGATCACTCGCGGCCGATCCGTGGCCGTGGGCGCCGCGCCGGCGTCCGGTTGCGGTACCGGAAACAACTGGCCGCGACCGTTGTTGCTAGGAGTCGAGGGCTGCTGTGCTTTGGCCGGCGCCGGGGTTTCTTCCACGCCGAAGCCGCGTTTCTTCAGCTCGTCACTCATCACGTGGCGGGCACGTTCGTCCGAGCGAATCTCTTTGAACAGCCGGTCGTCGGTGATCTGCCGGTCGCTTATCGGATAGCCGCGGTCGCGGAGCTGTGCGGCAATCTCCGCCTTGGCCGCCGCCAGCAAGTCCGGATTCTGTTGCAGGATTTCAATGATGTCGCCGGCAGGAAGGTCCTGGTCTTGCGCCGCTTGCATCTGCTGCGGCGATTGCGCGAGAACCGCGGGCGTGGAGAAGAAAAAGAAAGTGGAAGCAAAACAGAGCAGGACCAGAGTTGGACAGGAACGCCGCACGACGCGAGAAGCAGTATTCACCGGGACATCTCTCCCATTCAAAGCTCGATCAAACCCCGTCTGTATCGGCTCGATCCGCCAAACTCAGGCACACCAACCATGCCCGGTTGAGAGTTCCGGATTATTCTACGGTAAACAGAGCTCAAACGGAGCGCCGTCCGCAAAAGTCTCTCCACATATCTTTGAGGAAACCTGAGCCTTTGCAAACGAGGGTGGCCGAGGGTCGCTGTCGAAGAACTCGCCTTAACACGCCTTAACCGAAGGATTTGCCCTAGATTTACTTCGTATCGCGCGCGAAGCCGCATCCCACATTAGATAAAGCAAGAATTCAGAGTGAACGGTTGCGATTCCAAGGAGGCTTCTCGTGAAGAAAATCCTTATCCCGCTCGCAATTATTCTTGTCGTAGGTGTGGCCCCGGCCCAGACACGCACCGGCGGCACTCCAACTGTCCCGAGCGGGGCTACCGGCATTGGAGGTGTTCCCGCAACAGGGATGACACCGGCGCAAAACACGATTCCGGGTCAGACTCCGAGCCAAACCACCACAACCACACCCAGCCAGAACCCGGTCGTCGCAGCACCGGCCACTGCGGGAGGAGTTCCCGCCACATCGAGCCCCGTGGGCACCATGCCCAGCACAACGAACAACACCGTAGGATCCACCATTAATACAGTTGCCGGGCCGTGCACTCCGGGAACCACAACGACAACAACCAGCGCCGGCGCCACGGCGGCCGGAACGACCTCAACCGCAGGAGCCGCCAATCCAGCAACCGGCATGCCGGCGGTCGGCGCCACGGTGGGAGGCGCCAGCTCCGTGATCGGCAACACCAATCTCAACAGCCCCGGCGCAGTTGTCACAACCAACACCGTGGCCCAGCCCTGTGTGCCAGGTCCCGTCGGCGCACTGACCACTCCAACGCCGACGCCTACGCCGCAGATGTAGTGTATTTCGTGCATGACGACGACGGCCTGCCTCGACACTCATCAGGCGAAACCGCCTTTCGTACACTGCCCACCGGTTATTACCTTCCTTGGTAACAGCGAAATTCTTCTGTCCCATTCGCGGTGCTGGCGTTCTATTTTTGTACCTTCGGCGTTAAGACTTTCCTTAGGAAGAGCGGAACGATGACCCCACACAACCGGAACAAAGGACCTCTGAGTTTCCCTGCGCGCACGGACCATGTTTTGGAGCGGATCAGAATCATTACCCGCGAACTCGAGAACATCCAGTCGGAAATCTATGGGCGGGCAAGCACCAGCGGCCAGCCAGATGCCCCGGGGCTGGCCGAAGATGCCGGATCGGTACGGGTTCTGGAACAGTTCCGGGCCACGCTGGATCAGGTACGCAACCTGCTGTGGTTATGCACCGAGGCGGAGAAAACAAAGGGCGAGCTGCGTGACCGACACCTGGCACAGGCTGCCGCGCTGTTGCGAGCCTTGGCGCCGTCCAGCCCGGGGCAGGCTTCATCTTCATCGACGGCGTCATCGTCTTCGTCTTCGACGAGGCGCGAGCAAGGTACGCAAGGCCCGGTTTCATTTTTCGACCGGCTGGACCGCGTGATTGACAACTATGTGGAGGGTGGCGGAACCCTGGTGCAACCGAGTCCCAGACACCGGCCGAAGACCTAGCCAATCCGCCAATCGACGCCCTTTACTCCGTCTTCGATAACCGGTGGTCCAAATTGGCGATGCGCCATCCGGTCTCAAACACCAGGCGCGTGACCTGCGTCAGCTTGGTGAAATCGATCTTGTCCACGGTGTCGGTCGGACGGTGATAGTCGACGTGGGTTCCGTCAAAGTAAAAGATGATGGGAACACCGTGCTTGGCGTAATTCCAGTGGTCAGAGCGGTAGTAGATGCGCTCCGGGTTATTGGGATCGTTGTAGTAGTAATCCAGTTTCATCTGCTGGAACTGGGCGTTGGTCTCTTCGCTGATCTCATGCAGCTCTTTGCTGATGCGGTTGGACCCAACCAGATAAACGCTGTTGGGGCCGGTCAGGTGTTCGTCCAGCGTGTCATGATCGCCCGACGGTTTGGAGCGGCCAATCATGTCAATGTTCAGGTCCACCACCATCTTGTCCAGAGGGACAGCCGGCGCGTAATCGGTGTTGTATTCGGAGCCGAGAAGGCCCAGCTCTTCGCCGGCGTGGAACATCACCAGCACGGAGCGCTTGGGGCGGTTCAATGACATGGCGCGGGCGATGGCCAGCACCGCCGTGGTGCCGGAACCGTCATCATCGGCTCCTGGAAAAATGCGGCCGTCGGCGCCCGTTTTCAGATGGTCATAGTGCGCGCTGAAGATCACGTACTCGCTCTTCAGCTTGGGATCCGTCCCTTCCAGGATGCCGGCAACGTTCTGGGTGGTGATGCGCGTCTGTTGTACGACAACATCGATGCGGCCGGAAGCGCCGAGCGCTTGTGGCGTCAACGACTTCTTGCCGGCGGTACTGTAAACGGATTTCAGGTCGAGACCCGTCAGGGCGAGGAGCTGGTCCGCCAAATCAGGACCGAGGGTGATCGACGGCAGCTTGCCTTCTGATTCGCGGGCCAGTTGGACGGCCTCACGTCCCGCCGCCCGTTCTGCGAACCCTTTGTTCTTCATGAACTCGGCAAAGCGCTGCGGCGGAATCTGCAGAACGCCCACCGCTCCGTGCGCGCGTGCTGCGGCTTCGCCTTGCTCCGCAGGCCCGAGCCTCGAGGAATCGATCCCCGGAGGCGTGCCTGGAGCAATCAACACCACTTTGTCTTTCACGTCAAGGCCGGCGTAGTCGTCATGCTTTTGCGATGGAGACGAGATGCCCGCGCCAACAAACACTATGGAACCGGCAGCACTGCCGGTGCCGGCCGCGCCCGACAGGAAAAATTCACCGAAGTGATGGTTGCTGGTCTTGTCGCCGATCGTGAGGGTGAGAGCGCAGTTGGCCGCATCCGGCTTAGCGGCCACCACTTCAAAGGTTTGCAGAAAACTGCCCTGATCGCCGGCGCCACGGAAACCGTACGACTCCAGACGTGTCGCCAGGTAACGCGCGGCGATGGCGAAGTTGGGCGCCAGCGTATATCGTCCGCCCAGTTCGTCCGACGCCAGGAACTGCAGGTGCATGCGCAGCTCGGTGGGCGTGATGGAATCCACCGTGTTGGGAACCGGCGGCAGATTGGGCGGCGCCGCAAGTGCGCCAACGGCGAAAGAGACAGCAGTAATAAGGGCGAGAGCGTTGTTGAGAAGGAAAGTCTTGGGACGGATCACTTAAATATGTTAGCAGTGCTGGCGCGGAAGGCACAAATCGCTCCCACCGACGCGAGAAGCGCCTTCGGATTTAGAATCATAGTTGCTCAAAACGGACAGGCATGTGAAACAAGCGATCATTCTCCTGGAAGACGATCCCGACATCTCCAACCTGGTCGGTTACCAACTGCGGCAGGCCGGGTTCACGGTACACGTGTGCCCTTCCGGCGACAAGGTCCTGCCCCTGGCCCGGCAGCATTCTCCCCTGCTGTTCATCCTGGACATCATGGTGCCGGGCAACAGCGGTTTTGAAGTTTGCCGCCAGATTCGCGCCAGCCGCGACCTGGCCAGAGTTCCGATTATCTTCCTGACTGCCAAGACCAGCGAGGACGACCGCGTCCGCGGACTGGAACTCGGCGCCGACGACTACATCAGCAAGCCTTTCAGCCCGCGCGAGCTGGTGGCGCGCGTGCGCGCGGTGCTGCGACGCTTCGAAAGCCCGCTGACCACCAACATCACCACAGAGGACTTCGAGCTCGACTCCGACTCGGTGACTCTCACCGTGCGCGGACAACCCACCGATGTGACGGCAACCGAGTTTCGCCTTCTGCACTTCCTGGCCTCGCATCCCGGAAAAGTCTTCACCCGCGACCAGGTGCTGGACGCGGTCTGGCGCGACATGTCATTCGTGACCCCCAGGTCGGTGGACGTATATATCCGGCGCCTGCGCGAGAAAATCGAAAAAGATCCCGAAGATCCCCGGTACCTGAAGACGGTGCGCGGCGCCGGCTACAAGTTCGAGGCCGGGAAATGAGAAACCGGATTTTTCTCAAGGCGCTGCTGGCCTTCGTCGCCGTAATCGGCGTGGCCATGTTGACCATGTACCTCAGCATCCGCGGCAACTGGGAAAAATCGATGCGCAGCGACGTGGAGCGCCTGCTGATCCAGAACGCCCAGGGCTTTTCTCTGCGCTTGCAGAATGATCGCCAGCATTCTCTTCAGGAGATGGCCGCGGAAGAAGCGCGCATCACCGAGACGCGCGCCACCGTCATCGCCCGCGACGGCACGGTGCTTGCGGATTCCGAGGCCGATCCCAAGACCATGGAGAACCACGCCGGCCGGCCGGAAGTCGCGGCGGCACTGGCCGGCCAGAACGGTTCGGCTACCCGGCTTAGCAAGACTGTCGGCCAGGAGTTTCTGTACGTGGCCGTGCCCAGTGGCGACAAAGTGGCCCGGCTGGCCTATCCGCTGGCCACCATTCGCAGCCATGTCTCCGACATTCACACCACTCTGCTGCGGGCCACAGCCCTGGCGTTGCTGTTCGCGCTGGTCCTGTCCGTCGCGGTGGCGCAAACCATCTCCTCCCGGCTGCGGCGCATCGTGAGCTTCGCCGATTGCGTGGCCGCCGGCGATCTCTCCGCCCGGATCGCGGAGCGAGGCAGCGACGAGATCGCCCAGGTGGCCATGGCGCTGGACCGCACGGCGCGGCGCCTGGAAGAGAACTTTGCCCAGCTGAAAGAAAGCCGGTCGGAACTGGAGGCGCTGCTGAACAGCATGAATGACGGTGTGATCGCGGTCTCACCGGAAATGACGGTATTGTGGGCCAATGAAGCCATCACCGGCATTGTTCACCGGCCGGTGCGCAAGGGGGCGCCGGTGACGGAACTGGTCCGGCATCCCGATTTCCTTTCCACGTTGCAAGCCGCGCTCAAGTCCAAGCGGCGCGAGAGCACGATTGCCGCGACACTCGCCGGGCGAGGATCGTTTTCCATCACCGCGGAGCCGTTGCCCGACGGCGGCGTCGTCAGCGTGTTGCACGACATCTCGGAGATCGAGCGCGTGGAGAAGACGCGGCGCGACTTCATCGCCAACGTATCGCACGAGCTGCGCACGCCGTTGACCTCCATCCGCGGCTACGCCGAAACCCTGCTGGATTCGGAGCAGATCTCGAACGGCAACGCCCGCGACTTCCTGCAGGTGATCCGCCGCAACGCCGAGCGTATGAGCCGGCTTACCGAGGACCTCCTGGTACTGGCCCGCGTGGAATCGGGCGAAGAGAAGCTCGATCTGCGCCCGCACTCCGCCCGTCTGCTGGTGGCTGAAGCCGTCTCCTCCATGCAGGAGAACGCCCGCGCCGAGGGAGTGGAGTTGAGCATCGCCGCGGTTCCTGACGCCGATGTCATCGCCGACGTTTATGCCGTCCACCAGATCTTCGCCAACCTGGTCAGCAACGCGCTCCGCTACGCGCAGACCGGCAAGAAGATCGTGCTCGGAGCCCAGGACAAAGACAAGCCCGGCACGGTCGAGTTCTATGTGCAGGATTTCGGTCCCGGCATCGCATCCGAGCATCTGCCCCGGATATTTGAGCGCTTCTACCGCGTGGACAAGGCGCGGTCTCGCGAAACCGGCGGCACCGGGCTGGGGCTGGCTATTGTCAAACACATCGTCCTGAACCACGGGGGCGCCGTGCGCGTGGAGAGCCACGTAGGCCGCGGTTCCACTTTCTTCTTTGCACTGCCGAAAGCGTAAACCAGCTCACATTCCTGCCCTGATTCCTGAGCACAGGTATCTTTTTGACCTTCTATTCATCGCCTTTTAATCAGTTTGTAACAAAACCGCCCTATAAGTTGCTGTTGGAGAAAAAATCCATTGCACTCTGGAGGTACCATGCGCCTCAAATCGTTTGTTGCGCTCTTTCTCACCGTATGTCTCGGCAGCGCGGTTGCTCAGACCAATCTGACTGGAGCGGGAGCCACGTTCCCGTATCCGATTTATTCCAAGTGGTTCGACGAATATCACAAGCAACACCCTGAAGTCGCCATCAACTATCAGTCGATCGGCAGCGGGGGCGGAATCGCGCAAGTGCAGAAAAAGACGGTCGATTTCGGGGCCAGCGACGGTCCCATGACCGATCAGCAGCTCGCCGACACGCCGTTCAAGTTGTTCCACATCCCGACCGTTCTGGGCGCGGATGTGCCAACCTACAACGTTCCCGGTATCACGGCCGAGCTTAAGTTTACCGGCGATGTTTTGGCCGACATTTTCCTGGGCAAGATCACGAAATGGAATGATCCGCGGTTGGCCAAGGCGAATCCCGGCGTCAAATTCCCTGACGACGACATCGTCGTCGTGCATCGTTCCGATGGCAGTGGCACCACCTACATATGGACAGACTTTCTCTCCAAAGTGAGTCCGGAGTGGGCTACGAAAGTGAGCAAGGGCACATCAGTGAACTGGCCGGTGGGTTTGGGCGGCAAAGGCAATGAGGGCGTCTCGGGAATCGTAAAACAGACCCCGGGCAGCATCGGGTACGTCGAGTTGATTTACGCGATCTCTAACAACATGGCCTACGGCACCGTTCAGAACCCAGCCGGAGTGTTCGTGAAGGCCAGCTTGGCGTCGGTAACAGCAGCCGCCGCATCGGTCAAGGACATGCCCGATGATTTCCGGGTCTCCATCACCAATGCTCCCGGCAAGGACGCTTACCCGATCAGCAGCTTCACCTGGCTTCTCGTCCCGGTGCAGTGGAACGATGCGAACAAGGAAAAGGCGTTTGTGGCCTTCCTCAACTGGATGGTGGATCAGGGTCAGGGCCTGACTTCGGCCTTGGCCTATGCACCCCTGCCAAAGAACGTGGCGGCCAAGGTGAAGGCACGCATTAAGGAAATCAAAGTCACCAACAGCCAGGCGAGAAAATAGCCTCAATCCCCTGGGTAAACGCGAGTCGGCGGCCCAGGGTGCGTCCCGTCCTGGGTCAGCTCTACAGAATGGCTCGAAATACAGGTTTTGTCCCACTCCAACTCCAGCGCCGGTGTAAAGAGCCGGCGCTCTTTTTAACAATCTTTTAACAATGCTTTGTTAGCGTCCACCCATGTACACAGTGCCAAAACCGCGGGCCGGGAATGACGTGCCGAAGGAACCCGAGATGCCTCCCGAGGACGGAGCTCCGGCCGGACCGGTGAAGGTCCCGGAGACTGTCAAGACGCGGCTGAGAACCCAAACCGGGTCTTTTGCCGATCCGATCTTTCGATCGATTCTGATCCTGTGCGCGCTGGCTTTGGTAGCCATCGTCGGACTGATCTTGTTTGAACTGGTGGTACAGTCCGGGCTCTCCTTGAACAAGTTCGGCTTCAGCTTCCTGATCAAGACCATCTGGGATCCCGTTGTCGAGGATTTTGGAGCACTTCCCTTGATCTATGGCACTCTGGTTTCTTCGCTGGTGGCCCTGGTGATCGCTGTACCGCTTTCCCTGGCGACGGCACTCTTCCTCACCGAGCTCTGCCCGCGGCGACTGCGCCCGATCCTCTCCCTGCTGGTGGAGCTGCTGGCGGCCATCCCGAGCGTAATCTATGGCGTGTGGGGGCTCTTCGTCTTGTCTCCATTCCTACGCGCCTACATTCAACCGTTTCTAGCCAAGTATCTGGGGTGGACGGGCCTGTTTACCGGGCCCAAGTACGGCTTCGGCATGCTGGCTGCCGGCGTGATTCTGGCCATTATGATCCTGCCCATCATCTCTTCGATCACCCGCGAAGTCATCCTAGCAGTGCCTCGGCAGCAGCGCGAAGCGGCCCTGGCGCTGGGCGCCACCAAATGGGAGACGCTGCGCATGGCGGTGTTGCGCAACTCACGCGCCGGAATCATGGGAGCTGTGATTCTGGGCCTGGGCCGGGCCTTCGGCGAAACCATGGCCGTCATGATGGTGATCGGCAATCGTGCCCAGATCGCCAAGTCTTTGTTCGCTCCCGGCGCCACCCTAGCCAGCGTCATCGCCAACGAGTTCACCGAAGCCCCCGGAGCGATGTACAAGAGCGCGTTAATGGAAGGGGCCTTAATCCTGTTTGCGATTACCCTGGTTGTGAATGCCCTAGCCATGTTGCTGGTCTGGTCGGTCACCCGGGGAATGCCATCGAGGTCCATTGCTTAAACCCTCACAAAACATTCATTGGAGGCGCCGCCTGAGCAACGGATTGGCCCTGGGACTGATTACCGCGGGCGCGCTGATTGTGACCGCACCCTTGTTCCTCATCCTGGGGACGGTGGTGTACCGCGGGTTGCCGGGGTTGAACTGGGCTTTCCTCACGCAGCTCCCCAAGCCGGTGGGCGAAACCGGGGGTGGGGTCGCCAACGCCATTGTCGGTTCCCTGGAGATCCTGGCCTTGGCCAGCGTGATTGGAGTTCCTCTGGGCATCGGCTGCGGAATCTACCTGGCCGAGTACGGGCGCAACAAGTGGGGCAACATGGTCCGCTTCACCGCCGACGTGCTCAACGGCGTGCCTTCGATCGTGATGGGCATGACCGCGTGGGCCCTGGTGGTGGTCACGCAAGGGCATTTCTCTCTGATGGCAGGAAGCGTGGCCCTGGGCATCATGATGATCCCGATTATCAGCCGCACCACGGAAGAAGTCCTGCTGCTGGTGCCGCAACCCATCCGCGAGGCCGCCTGGGGGCTGGGCATACCCCACTGGCGCACCACGCTTTCCGTGGTGGTGCCCACGGCCAAGTCCGGCATTCTCACCAGTATCATGCTGGCTTTTGCCCGCATCGCCGGCGAAACTGCGCCCTTGATGTTCACCGTCTTAGGCAACGAGTTCTGGAGCTTCTCACTCGACCACGAAACGGATGCGCTGCCTTTGCGGATTTTCAGATACGCCAACCAGCCCTACGAACAAGCCCACCAGCAGGCTTGGACCGGCGCCCTGGTGCTGATCAGCTTTATTATGGTGACGGTAATTCTTTTCCGCTGGATAGCGAGCCGCGGCGCAATCAAGGGGGCCAGCTGATGGACGCATCCATTCACGTCCGCAACCTGAACGCCTGGTTCGGCAGCAAGCAGGCGCTATTCGATATCAATCTCGAGGTGCCGGACAAGCAGACCACCGCCATCATCGGCCCGTCCGGCTGCGGGAAATCGACTTTCGTCCGCTGCCTGAATCGGATGCATGAGACCTTGCCCGACACCCGCGTGCAAGGCAAGGTCGCCGTCGGCGACATGGACGTTTACGGCAAAGGCATCTCCCCGGTCTCCATCCGCCGCCGCATCGGCATGGTGTTTCAGAAGCCGAACCCGTTCCCCACCATGTCCATCTATGACAACGTGTCCGCCGGGCTCAAGCTCAACGGCTTCCGCAACCGCCGTGAACTGGACCAGGTGGTCGAGCGGTCCTTGCGCCATTCCGCTCTTTGGGACGAAGTGAAAGACGATCTGAAAAAGAAATCCGGCGCCAGCCTTTCCGGCGGACAGCAGCAGCGGTTGTGCATCGCTCGCGCCCTGGCCGTGGAACCCGAGGTCCTGCTGATGGACGAGCCGGCCTCGGCCCTCGACCCCATCTCCACCTCCAAGATTGAAGACTTGATTTTCGACCTCAAAAAGCAGTACACCGTAGTCATAGTGACGCACAATATGCAACAAGCGGCCCGCGTGGCCGACTCGACCGCGTTTTTCCTGATGGGCAACCTGGTGGAGTTCGATAAGACTGAAACCATGTTTACCAAGCCTTCCGACAAACGCACCGAAGATTACATTACGGGGAGGTTCGGATGACACGCACGCGGTTCCACCAGGGCCTTGATGAACTGAAACAGAAGCTGCTGACCATGGGCGGCATGGCGGAGCACTCGGTGGAGCGCGCCGTCCGCGCGTTTCAGGCGCGCGACGTCGAGA
Organism: uncultured Acidobacteriaceae bacterium; assembly: GCA_964521445.1. GTDB lineage: Bacteria > Acidobacteriota > Terriglobia > Terriglobales > Acidobacteriaceae > Angelobacter. Next base: position 1,876 of record CAZFRV010000310.1, on the reverse strand, counting down.
TGTGCCAGTTGGTGTTGCGCGACGAGCCGAAAATCAACGCCGCCGAACGCGAAGTCGACGAACTCTCGGTGGACCTGCTGGCCATGCAGCAGCCCATGGCCGTGGACCTGCGCTTCATCATCGCCTGCATCAAGATCAATGCCGACCTGGAGCGCGTGGGCGACCAGGCCGTCAACATCGCCGAACGGGTCATGGACATGGTGACCTATCCGAAGTCAGGATTGAACGTGGATGTCCCGCGCATGGCTTCCCTGGCCATCAACATGGTGCGCGACGCCCTGAACGCGTTCCTCACCGCCGACGCCGACCTGGCCCACACCGTTCTCGAGCGCGACGACCTGGTGGACGACATGAACCGCGAGATCTTCGAGGCCGCCGACTTTGCCATGACCCACGGCGTGGAGACCCATCGCGATGCCCTGGACACCATGATCATCGCCCGCAACCTGGAGCGCGTAGCCGACCATGCCACCAACATCGCCGAAGACGTGATCTTCTGGGTCCGCGGAGCGGACGTGAGACATCACGCCCAGGGATAGCCGGCGCCTGCGAGCTTAGGGACAAAAACCTTGCCGCAGATTCACGCAGATAAAGCAAACGCTCGCATTGGTCGCATTGTTGCAGCAATAGAAATCTGCGTCCAGGAAAGACAGTTCCGCGTTCTCGTCTCTGGTATTTTCCATATGATTTTTCAGACCAATCTACGTTTCCTCACAGGCGGATTCTCGCATCGATCCTGACAGCGCAAGCAGAATTCCTGGCATCAAAACCAGAACAACGCAACCGGCAGAATTCCATTTTTAGTCTTAGGTCTGGGAATAATCTCCGCACAGCGCGGTTTATGTCTTTAGGAGTTTTGGAGTTTCAGTCCCAAGAGACCAGCACGGAGGGTCATGTGACATTCGATCAGCAGCCGAGATCAGCAATTCTGGTTCGAGCCCGCCAGTGGGTTCCAGCTTTTATCCTTTTATCTTTCGCAATCATCTTGCTCGTTCTTCAGGGATGCGGAATGGGCCACGACATGATTATGACTGCAATGCCGGGGCCGACCGCAAGTTTCGCCTTCGTCAGCAACTCGGACTCGGGCACAGTGTCGGCTTTCGCAGTGAGCTCGTCAGGGGCGCTTTCCGCTGTCTCCGGCTCGCCTTTTGTGGCAGGCGCGGGCGCGGAGTTCATGGCGCTCGACAAAGTCCACAACTTCCTGTTCGTCGCCAATCAGACGGCAAATAACCTGTCCGCGTTTTCCGTTAACACCGCCACCGGCGTGCTTTCGCCCATTGCGGGTTCTCCTTTCGCAACCGGAGCTGCGCCTCTGGGGGTGGCGGTGGACTCCATGGGCAAGTTCGTTTTTGTAGCTGACCAGAATGGCAACAGCGTTTCCGTGTTCAGCATCAATGGCTCGAACGGCGGCCTTACGCCGGTACCGGGATCGCCCTTCACCGGCGTCACCAGCCCCTTCGGTGTGGCCGTGGACCCTTCGGGCGCGTTTCTGTTCGTGAGCAACTTTAATGGCAACGCCGGCACGGGCAACACCGTCTCGACATTTTCCATCAACTCGGCTACCGGCGCTCTGACCTCGGCTGATCCTTCGCTGGCCACCTCCAGCCCTGCCGGCATTACTGCGCCCATTGGAATTGTCACGGACGGAAAGTTCCTCTTCGTAGCAAACCACATGGCCGAGTCTGTCGTGCCCTTCAGCATCAATGGAGCCAGCGGCGCACTGGCTGCGCAATCGGCTTTGCCCGCGCCAGCAGCGAGCTGCAGTGTTTCCTGCCACCACAACCCGTTGCGCCTTGCTGTGGATCCCATGGACAAATTCATCTATTGGACGAACGTGCAGGCGGGAACACTCTCGGCCTTCAACATCAATAACGGC
>CAZFRV010000309.1:0-9595 GCA_964521445.1 uncultured Acidobacteriaceae bacterium | reverse complement strand
TGGCGTGCCCAGATTGGCGGAGGTTATGACACGAGTGGGCGCAAAACTTCCATTCAAAGTGCTCGCGTTGTCAAAGACCAGAATGTTGCTGGCGCCGGCGTTGGCCACGTAGAGCCGGTTATTCACGCTATCGAGAAGGATGTACTTGGGTGAAGTTAGCTGGGGCGAGGATATGGTGGCGGTGGGAGCAACATTGCCGCTCACCGCAGTCGCTCCGGCGAAGCGAAGAATATTGTTAGCGGATTGGTTGGCGACATAAAGCTGTCCAGTTCCCGTGCCCGGGCCAGTAGTAATGCCCCTCCGCGGAGAGATCACGCAGGCCGAGAGGGACAGCAATAAGAAAACAAAGAAAGCCGCATTCAATCGCTGGCGCATAGCCCTCCTCATCCATTAGATCGACTATGATCCTGGTCTATGCATGATAAATGCAAGCCGGCACTATCCCGAATCTACGTAGCCACTTCTAACCCAGGAAAGATTCGCGATTTTGAAGGTGCTGCCCGTAACCTGGGTATTACCGTGGCCACGCTACCCGGCTTCGACGGCGTTTCCCAGGCGGTGGAGGATGGGGCTACGTTCGAGGACAATGCCCGGATCAAAGCCGAGCACTACAGCCGGTATGCCCCCGGGGAGCTGGTTCTGGCCGATGATTCCGGCCTGGCGGTTGACGCCTTGCACGGAGCGCCCGGGGTGCATTCAGCGCGTTACGCGGCCGTCGTCACCGGCTCCCACTCCGCGACCGGAAATTCCGCCGACGAGGACAACAACCGGCTCTTGATCTCCCAGCTCGCAGGGCTGCCTCCAGACCAGAGGACCGGAAAGTTTGTATGTGTGCTGGCCGCAGCCAGGGATGGCGCCGTACTCCGGGCTTTTCATGGCCAAGTCGGCGGCCAGTTGCTTACGGTTCCTCGCGGGGGCCATGGCTTCGGCTACGATCCGTTGTTTTATTTTCCCGACTTGGGCAAGACCTTCGCTGAGATCTCCGCAGACGAGAAGGCCAAATACAGCCACCGCGGGCAGGCCTTCCGGAAGTTCCTGGACTGGTACCGCGAGCGAGCTTGAAAATCGGGGTTGTATTCGTCTCCAAATCCAAGTAAATTCAGATACTTCCACGTGAAACGACCACCAGAAACCGCGGCCAAGGTTGGCAACGGAACTTCCGACAAGTACCAGCGAATCCTCGATGCCGCCATCGAGGTCATTGCCGAGCACGGCTTCTTTCACTCTCGCGTCTCGGAGATTGCCAACCGCGCCGGCGTGGCCGACGGCACGATCTATCTTTATTTCAAGAACAAAGACGAGCTCTTGATGGCGGCGATCGATTCCGCCTTTCATCGCTTCATCCAGCGGGCCCGAAGCGCCCTGGCGCAGATTCCCGAACCGCGCGAGAAACTCCGCCGTATGGCCTTTCTGCACCTGGAAGGCTTGGGTTCTGATCGTAGCCTGGCGATCGTCTTCCAGACCGAGTTGCGGCACAGCCTTAAATTTCTGGGCCAGTTTTCTCACAACCTGATGGTGGAGTATTTTGATCTCATCAAGAGCGTGGTGCGAGAAGGCCAAGAGGCCGGTGTCTTCCGAACCGATATCTCTTTGACCATGGCGGCGCATTGCTTTTTCGGCTCTCTCGACGAGATCGTTACTACGTGGATCCTTTCGGATCACGATCGGGACCGCGATTATCATCTTTCTACGCTTACGGATTCCGTGGTTTCGATCATCCTGAAAGGCGTGGAGACAGGCCCTTAACATGGACCCCAGGACCCTGGCTGACATCTTCTTCGCTTCCGTTGCCCATGACTTAGACCGGCATCTCCTGTTCAAGCGCGGGAGCCAGTGGCAGGTAATCTCCTCGCGCCAGTTTTACGGCTATGTCGTCATGATGGCCCGGATGTTCAAGCAGTGGGGTCTCGGCCCAGGCGACCGCGTAGCCATCCTGAGCGAGAACCGCCCCGAGTGGATGATCGTGGACTTTGCCTGCGCCACCAGCGGCCTTGTGGACGTTCCCATCTACGCCACCCTCACCGCCGAGCAGACCCTCTACGTCCTCAAGAATTCCGGCGTGCGAGTGGCCTGCGTCTCCACCTTGGAGCAACTGAGGAAGGTCCAATCCATCAGGGCACAAACTCGCGTGGAGAAGATCGTGGTGATGGACGATCTTGCGGAAATCAACGCGATTCCCATGTGGTCGCTCCTGGAAGGAGCCTCGCTCGATCACGATCCCGAGTTTGACGCGAAGGCACGCACCACTCAGCCCGATGATTTGGCCACGCTCATCTACACCTCCGGCACTACCGGGACATCCAAGGGCGTGATGCTCTCGCACGGCAACCTGACTGCCTGCGCCGTGATGGCCAGCAAACAGGCGGAATGGGAGCCGGGAGATGTCTATTTATCCTTCCTGCCACTGTCCCATGTGACCGCGCGGCACGTGGACTACGTCTGCTACCTCGATGGCGTGACCATCGCCTATTGTGCCGTGTTTGACGAACTTCCCCGCATGCTGCACGAAGCTAAACCGACCATCATCGTGGGCGTCCCGCGGGTTTACGAAAAAGTCCGCCAGGAAGTTGAGCATCGGGCCGCTTTCGGGATCAAGCACAAGATCCTGCAATGGGCGCTGGGCGTGGGCAAGCGACACGAACAGGAGGTCGCGCGCGGTGAAGACCCCAAGAGCCTGGACTGGAAGCTGGCGGACAGGCTGGTCTATTCCAAAATCCGCCAGGGCTTCGGGGGCCGCAGCCGCGCCTATTTCTCCGGGGGCGCGCCTCTGGGCCAGGACGTCGCGGAATGGTTCTGCCACGTGGGCATCCCCATCTTCGAAGGGTATGGCCTGACTGAGACCTCCCCGACCATTGCCGTCAACCGGCTGGGTGCGTTCAAGATCGGCAGCGTAGGCAAGATCAATGACGATTTGCAGGTCAGGATCGCCGACGATGGGGAAATCCTGGTAAAGGGGCCAACCGTCTTCAAGGGCTACTGGAACATGCCTGAGGAAACTCGCGCCGCTTTCGCGGACGGCTGGTTCAAGACCGGCGACATTGGCCACGTTGATAACGAAGGCTTCCTCAGCATTACCGACCGCAAGAAAGATCTGATCAAGACTTCGGGCGGGAAATTCATTGCGCCGCAGCCGATTGAGAACGCCCTGAAGGCCAACGTGCTGATCGCCCAGGCGGCAGTCATCGGTGACAGGCGCAAGTATGCATCGGTCATTATTTCTCCGCACTTCCCTTTGCTCGAAGACTGGGCGCGGGCCAACGGCGTGAATTTCAGTTCGCATCAGGGGCTGGTCAATGCCCCTAAGGTGCGCGAACTTTATCTTGGCATCGTCGAGGACGTGAACAAGAAGCTGGCACAGTTCGAAACCATCAAGAAGATCCTGCTCGTCCCGGATGAGTTCACCGTCGCCAGCGGTGAGATCACGCCCACCCTCAAGCTGAAGCGCCGCGTCATCGAAACCAAATACAAAGATCAGATCAACGAACTCTACCAGCAGCCGCACCCGGTGGAAACCGCGCCGGTGTAGGGTTTGGCATTCCGAGCGAAGCGGGGAATTCCAACCGGTCTGTGCGCTGTGGAGTAGACTCGACATATGGAAACGGTGCAGATTGTTCTCGACAAGAAGCTCTTGCAGGCTACGGATCAGGCAGCCCGCCGGACGAAGCGGAATCGTTCCGCGTTGGTGCGCGACGCTCTGCGCGAGCACCTTCGCAGTTTAGAGGTCCGAGCCATGGAAGAGCGCGACCGTGAAGGATATTCCCGGCAACCGCAAGCCCGCGATTCCCGGGTTTGGGAGGCGGAGGCGGAGGCGGCGTGGCCAGCAGAATAGCCCGAGGCGATGTCCGTTTTTACCAATTTGCTCCACCGGACAAGAAGAGGCCGGTGCTCGTGCTCACTCGTGATAGCTCCGTTTCTTATCTGTCGACTGTCACCGTTGCGCCGATCGCTTCCACGATTCGCGGAGTTCCATCCGAGGTAGTCTTGACTGAAAAGGACGGCATGAAAACGCCTTGCGCAGTGAACCTGCACAACGCGGTTACCATCTCCCAGCACCGATTGGGGAAGCGAGTGGCTCAGCTGAATTCTTTACGGATGGGCGAAATCTGCGCCGCGTTACGCTTCTCGCTGGGTTGCGATCAATCCTGAGGCCCGGTTGATTACAATTGAGTCAGGAATACTCTATGGATACCCTCATCATTGCCGAACGGCAGTTTCGTTCCCGCTTGATTGTTGGCACGGGCAAATACAAGTCGGGTCAGGAAACAGCGCGCGCCATTGAAGCCAGCGGCGCGGAGATGGTCACCGTGGCCGTGCGCCGCGTGAATCTTGACCGCTCCAAAGAATCGTTGCTGGACTTCATCGATCCGCAGAAATATTTTCTGCTGCCCAACACCGCCGGATGCTATACCGCTGACGAGGCTGTTCGCGCGGCGCGCCTGGGACGTGAAGTTGGCCTGTCGGACTGGGTCAAAGTGGAAGTTATCGGCGACCAGAAAACGCTCTATCCCGACGTCCAAGCGACCATTGAGGCCACCCGAACGCTGGTCAAGGAAGGCTTTACAGTTCTTCCGTATACCTCTGATGACATTGTGGTTGCCAAACGATTGCTTGATGCCGGCGCCAGCGCCATCATGCCCCTGGGTGCGCCAATTGGCAGCGGCATGGGCATCCAGAACGCGGCCAACATTCAAATTCTGCGCGAGATGATCACCGAGGTTCCGCTGATCGTGGATGCCGGCGTGGGCACGGCCTCAGACGCGGCCATCGCCATGGAACTTGGCGCCGATGCCGTGCTGATGAATTCGGGAATCGCTCATGCGGAAGACCCAATCCTGATGGCGGAAGCCATGAAGCACGCGGTGATCGCGGGTCGCGCCGCGTTTCTGGCTGGCAGGATGCCAAGAAAGCTCTACGCGACCGCCAGTTCGCCGCTGCAAGGTGTGGTTCGCTGAAAGGTATTCCAGGCAGGGCTTATTTCGCTGGCGAAGGCGCCGGCGCGGTCGAGGGGAGCTTGTAGATCTTTTCCCCTTCGCGAGCGTAGTGCAGACGCTCCCGCGCTTCCTTTTCGATGGCTTGAGGATCGGACTTTAGCGCTTGAATCTCGCGCTGGCTGCGGGCGTTGTCTTGCTGCAAGGTCTGTATCTCCCGCTCGAGTTTCTTGGACTCAACTCGTTTCTGCTGGAAGACCAAAAAGCCATTGGCGCCAAACACGGCGTGATAGCCGATCAAGCAGAGCAGAGCGCCGATGGACGCTGTAGCCAACTTGCGGCGCGAACGCTGCAGCCACTGTGTACCGTTTTGTGCCAGACGGTTCAGGTAATTCATTCAAAAATCCATTTCTTTGCTTCGGTAGCCAGCTTCTGCAAATCGTCCGCGGACTTTGCTTCCGTATAAGCTCGAACGACCGGCTCTGTGCCCGAGATGCGATAACAGACCCAGGAACCATCGGCCAGCACCAGCTTCATGCCGTCGGTGCGGACCACCTGCATCACCCTGCTCCCGGAAAACTCCGCCGGATCATTCTTCAACTTATTAGTGAACTTCCCTTTCACCTCCGGCGTCAAGCGGAAGCTATCTCTTTTCTGATAAAAGGAACCAACTTTGCCAAATAAGTCTTGAATCTGCTGCCGCAGCGGCGTGCCACGACGAGCCACGCACTCGCAGCACAGTAAGCCGGCCAGGATGCCATCTTTTTCGGGAACGTGATGGCGGATGGAAAGTCCGGCGCTCTCTTCCCCGCCGATCGCCACCTTGTCATGCTTGATCAGGTCTCCGATAAACTTGAATCCCACCGGAGTTTCGTACAGCTCGACTCCGTGATGGCGGGCCAGGGCGTTCACCATGTTGGTGGTCGTCACTGATTTGGCGACGCCGTTCTTCCACCCGCGCGTCTCCACCAGGTAATCGAAGAGCAACGCCAGGATGTAGTTGGGCTGGATGAAGGTGCCGTCTTCATCGACAACGCCGAAACGGTCGGCATCACCGTCGGTTGCGATGCCCATACGCGCTCCCGTGGCCTTCATCTTCTCGCGCAGGTCGTTCAACACCTCGCCATCCGGTTCAGGAGCGTGGCCGCCGAAGAGAACGTCGCGAGTATCGTGAACCGTTGCTACGGGAATTCCCGCGTCTTGCAACAAGTCATCGGAATAATGCCGCCCGGCGCCCCAAAGGGGATCGAACGCCACCCGCAACCCCGACTTTCGGATTGCTCCCAGATCGACGATTTCCTTCAGACGCGCCAGATAAGCAGGTTTGGGATCGATGAACTGGACCGCTCGAGCGGTAGCACTTTGAGATGGCGGCGCTTCTTCGGGAATCAGCTTCTCGATGGCTGCCGTAGCCTCAGGCAGCGCGGGGCCGCCGTCGTAGGTCGAAAGCTTCAGGCCGCTGTATTCGGGCGGATTGTGCGAGGCAGTAAAGTTGATGGCGCCATCGGTCTTGCCACGAATGATCTCATAAGCGATGGCAGGCGTGGGCGCCGGTTCCGCGATCACCAGCGGTTGTATGCCATGGGCCGACAGTATCTCGGCCGCGATCTCCACGAAGCGTTCACCCATGAATCGGGGATCGCGCGCCACGATCACGCGGGCACCGGACGGCCTTCGTGCAGCGACGTAAATCGCGATTCCGCTCACCGCGCGGCGCACGTTGGCCACCGTAAACTCTTCGGCGATGATCGCGCGCCAGCCTGAGGTGCCGAACTTGATTTGAGCAGCCATATCTGAACTCTTTTAGTTGCCGATCCCTCGGTCCGGGTTTGCAAACAAACGCGGCCGCCGATTCGGTTCCGGACGTTATTTCGCGCGGTCGTCGTCTTCGCTCACGACTGTGTAGCAAACCTTGATGCATTCATCACAAATGAAAACCTTCGCCTTGGGATCGCCGACCATCTTGGCGACTTGAGACGCCGGCTTCCGGCAAAAGGAACAGAGAATTTCGGATTTCATCCACGCAGCTTTCAGACTCGCTTTCAGGATACTCCGGCGAACGTAAGTTGGTACACTTCAGCAGGGAGCTCTCTATGACCAACGCCTGCATTGTGCTCACCACAGCCGGATCCGCCGATGAGGCACGCAAGATCGCCCGGGCGATGGTGGAACGCCGGCTGGCGGCCTGCGTGAACATTGTTCCGCAAATCGAGTCCGTGTATCGCTGGCAGGGCAAGATCGAAACTGCTTCAGAATGGTTGCTGGTGATCAAAACCGGAGCAGAGGCCTTTGCGGGTGTGCGCGCCACCGTCGAAGCCCTGCATTCGTACGAGATCCCCGAGTGCATCATGCTCGAGGTCAGCGACGGCGACCAGGAGTATTTGGACTGGATCGCTGCCAACATCGAATAACTTCTTTTTGCATCCAGCCGTCCCCCGCCTGGGGTCAAATCGCCGCCAGCGCCTGGTCCAGGTCGGCGATGATGTCTTCCGCGTCCTCAATGCCCACGGAGAGGCGCACCATGCCGTCGGTCAGACCGATCTCCTTGCGGCCTTTCTCGCCCAGAGCAGCGTGGGTCATGGTAGCGGGATGGGTGATGAGCGTTTCCACCCCACCCAATGATTCGCCCAGCGTGCAGACGCGCACTTTGCGCAGCATCCTCTTGGCATTGTTGAGCGATCCGGTTTCAATGGTAATCATCGATCCAAAGCCGCTCATCTGCCGCTTGGCCAGCTCATGTTGGGGGTGGTCGGTAAAGCCCGGATACAGGACCTTTTTCACTTTCTTGTGCTGGCGCAGGAAGTCCGCGACCAGGCGCCCATTCTCATCATGCTTCACCATCCGCACCGCCAGCGACTTCACGCCGCGCAGCACCAGCCAGCACTCGAAGGGCGACAGGATAGCCCCGGCGGTCTTCTGCATGAAAGCCAGTTTTTCCGCGTGATGGGGCTTGTTGGTGACGATCACTCCGCCCAGTCCGTCGCTGTGGCCGTTGAGGAACTTGGTGGTGGAGTGCAACACCATGTCCGCGTCCCACGCGAGCGGCCGCTGAAAGTAGGGAGACATGAAGGTGTTGTCCACTACCAGTTCGGCGCCGCGCGAGTGCGCAATCTTGGCGACTTCCCTGATGTCGGTGAGCACCATCAGCGGGTTGGTGGGAGTCTCAATCCACAGAATGCGGGTGTTCCAGCGCATGCCTTTCTTGACAGCGGCCAGGTCGGAGGTATCCACGTAGCTGATTTCAACGCCATAGTTGGCCAGCACCTGGTTGAACAGCCGGGGGACGCCGCCGTACACGTTGTGTCCGCAGATCACGTGGTCGCCCTGCTTGAGGAAGCACTGGGTCACCGCGGTGGTGGCAGCCATGCCGCTCGCAAACACGTGCGCCGACGCCCCGCCTTCCAGCGCCGCAAGGTTTGTCTCCAGACGCGTGCGCGTAGGGTTCGAGACGCGAGCGTACTCGTATCCCTTGTGCTTTCCCAACTCTTCTTGCGCGTACGTCGAAGTAGCAAAAATAGGAACGGCCACGGCCCCGGTTGAGGGATCGGGCTCCTGGCCAACGTGAATGGCCTTGGTAGCAAATCCAGGATCTTTTTTCTTTGTCATATGTGTATTCCAATGGAAGGATCGCTCGCGGGGGTGATAAGGATGGGGAGCAGGGCGGAGCGAAGCGACATCATTTAGGCCCCGCCTTCAAAAATGTTCTTTGACAAGTATCGCTCTGCCGAATCGGGAATGAGGGTCACTACCCGCTTGCCCGGCCCCAGCTTCTTGGCCACCTGGATGGCGGCAAAAACGTTGGCGCCGGCGCTGGAGCCGCCCAGGATGCCTTCGAGCCTCGCCATTTGCGCCACCGCATCAAAGGCGTCTTGATCGCTCACCATGATGATCTCGTCGCATACCTTGGGGTCGAAGGTCTTGGGAACAAAGCTGCTCCCGATGCCTTCCACCTTGTGCGGGCCCGGTGGTCCCCCGCCCAGAACCGAGCCCTGGGTTTCAACCGCCACGCAATAGACTTTCGGCAGTTTCTCCTTCATGAAGCGGGCGATGCCGGTGAACGTACCGCCGGTGCCAACTCCCACCACCACGGCGTCCAGATGGCCTTGCATCTGCTGGAAGATCTCCACAGCCGTGGTGTCGTGGTGGTAATCGGGGTTGGCGGGATTTTCAAATTGCAACGCGGTGAACGAGCCGGGGATGGCAGCGGCCAGCTCTTTAGCTTTTATGATGGCGCCCCGTATGCCGTCGGCATCCGGCGTGCGGTACACTTCAGCGCCCAGGGCCCGCATGATCTTGACTTTCTCTTCAGCGAACTTCTCCGGCACACAGAGAACCACGCGATAGCCTTTGTTGATCCCGATCAGCGCCAGACCGATGCCGGTGTTGCCCGCCGTGGCCTCTACGATTGTGGACCCGGGCCGGAGCCGTCCTTCGGCTTCCGCCCGCTGGATCATGCCGATGGCTGCGCGGTCCTTCACGCTGCCGCCAGGGTTCAGATTCTCGAGTTTGACAAATACGTCGGCCGCGCCCGCAGGCATCATGCGCCGCAGACGCAGCATGGGGGTCTCGCCCACCAGTTCCGTAATGTTGTCCGCGATGCGCAGATGAGACATAACCAAACTTTTTAGAGTACGGGAGCGTAACCCACATGGTCAAACGGCGCGACG
>CAZFRV010000308.1:0-7424 GCA_964521445.1 uncultured Acidobacteriaceae bacterium | reverse complement strand
CATAGAGGGCCAATGCTCGAGTTATGAGCATTTCCTGGGAATCAAGAAACCTTTGATCGTCGATTCTGTCCAGCGTGGAGAGCGCCGGTTTGTAGTGAGAATCAAGCAAATCGAGGCGCGCACTGAGGAGCAACCACGTTGGATCGTTGGGGTGCTTCTTCAACTGCAAGGCAATCACGTCTGTCGCCTTGCGAAGAGCTTCTGGGGCATTCAGCCGGGATTCCGTTTCGCCTGAGCGCGTTTGCTTGAAGTCCGAGTGGGTAGCGTACGGGATCCGCATCTCCAGTTGGCGATTCTCCGTATACGCCTGGGCCAGCAGCTTCTCAACCTTCTCCGGTGTTTCCCTTTGCTGATACCAGACGAAGAAGGCGATTGCGGCGCAGGCGGCCAGGGCGGTTGGGGCCAGCACCCATCGCCAGGGGAAGGGCTTGCGCGGGGCGACTTTCCCGAAGCGGGCGGCGGAGTCGGATGACTCGTGAGAGGCGCCTGACTGCTCCAACATCTCCTGCGCTTGCTTCGTATGCCACCCCGCGGACGAACTCTTCAGCTTCCCCAACAAGGCGGCATCGTCTCTGCTCAGTTCGTCGGAGAAATCCTCGGTAAGCATCCGCAGGAGAGGTCCGCAGTGATCGCACTGGGCGGCGTGCTGGGTGAGTCGGGTAGCCTGGTTGGGCGGGTAGAGGCCGGCGGCGAGGTGGCGAAGATCGTCTTCATCGGGGCAATCGGGACGGCGATAGTCTGATCCGGTTCGGCTGCGGTCGGCCCCGCCAGGTCCAGAACGACCGGGGCCAGGACGATCCGCATTTGGCGCAGTGGTCACAGGGGAAGCCGCCAAAAGAGCCAGGCGGGCGCGTTGGGACGAGAGCACACGTCCGCGGCACGCAGGACAGTCAGCAAGGTGCGCCTCAATCCGGTCGCGGCGAACCTCAGCGCCCGGTTCCGGAGAAGAAACTGTGTCGCCGTACTGCTCGATTTCAGCGTTGCTCAAATGCTCTGACTGCTGGTCCACCTCGCCCACTTCTCCTTATGTATAAACGTAAGCCGTGGAAGCAATCCTTTTGTCAGAGACTGCCCTCCCGGATTTCCGGCTTACTTATCGCTTTGGCTTGCTACCGCGCCATTCGCTGTGAGCGAACGGTTTCTTACCTTTCTTTCGCGGCTGGCACCGGGAGCGGATTACCCGCCGGAGGCCGCGGCGCGCCCAGAAGCTCCGGATTGGCCAGAAGTCTCGGATGCACTGGAGCTGGTGCTCATCTTCTGACGCACCACGCGCGTCAAGCGCAAAAGCGTGCTTTCTACACCTTTGACTGTCAGTCGAATGTCCGGGAGTTCAGAGATAGCTTTGGCCGTAAGGCCCTGCTGGTAATACAGCCAGAAGATCATGCGGTCGCGCGCGAAATTCGGCTCGGAAGACAGGCTTTCCAGACACAGCCGAATCTCCCCGATAAGAATATTACGTTCTGCGCTCTCACAAAAGCTGCTGCTGGAAGCAGTTGCCGTGATTACCAGATCCAACTCTTCCTCCTCGCGGCCGCTGCCACGCTTCTGGCTGTAGGAGCTGCGGAAGTGGTCCTGCACCACGTTGGAGGCCACCACTTTCAGGAAACCGAACAGAGCGGTTTCGTGCTCGCAGTCAAAATCGCGCAACGCTCGAAAGTTATTAGCGCAGAGCTTCAGGTAGGTATCCTGGACCAGGTCGTCCACCAGGCTGGGAGCAGGATTGGTCCAACGACGGATACTCTTCACTACGACCCGCGCGATGAGGGGCTGGAACCGGCGCACAAACTCCAGCCACACAACTTGGTCTTCCGACTGGAGGCAGAGTCGAAGTAGTTCTTGCGCTTGCAGCTTGCTAGGGTCCATTTCTGAAATAGTTTCGGCATTCTACCCTATTTATCTCTTAGGGTCGCAAGAGTTTTTATTACTTCTTTAAGAGGAAAGCCAGTGGAAGAGGAGCCAAAGCGCTAGCAAGGATGGCCGCGCATGGCAGGACTCTCGCGTGAGCAAATAGGACGAGCGTACAAATGGCCAAATGGCCATAACTCCGAGTTTCTTGCCCCAGGGGGGTCTACTTTCAGACCGCCCCGCCGTAGTAACATCGAAGCAGCACCCGGGAGAGCTCAAAGAACCTTGGATCCTAACGGTACGGAGGCGGTCAAAACTGTTTCCCTGGTCCGGCATTACAAGCTGGGCGGCTCGATCATTCCCGCCGTCGACGGCGTGAGCCTGTCGGCCAAGCGGGGCGAGTTTATCGCTTTGCTGGGGGCGTCCGGGTCAGGGAAGTCCACGTTGCTCAATCTGATTGCCGGACTGGACCGTCCCAGTTCAGGGCAGATATTGGTCGAGGGCCAGGATTTGGCTACGCTCGATTCGCAGGGACTCGCCCAATATCGCCGGCATACCGTGGGCATGGTCTTCCAGTCGTTCAATTTGGTCCCCACCATGACGCTCTATGAGAACGTGGAGCTGCCCATGCGTTTTGCCGAGACGCCTCGCAGAGAGCGAACAGCGCGGGCCTATCAGGCGCTGGAGCGAGTAGGCCTCAAAGGTCGCATCGAGCATCGGCCCAGTGAGATGTCCGGCGGCGAGCAGCAGCGGGCGGCGCTGGCGCGTGCGCTGGTCAACCAGCCCAAGCTCCTGCTGGCAGACGAGCCCACCGGCAACCTGGATTCGAAGACCGGCACGGAGATTATGGACCTGATCCGGGAGTTGAACCGCACTCTGCAGATGACCGTGGTCATGGTGACGCATGAGCGTCCGTTGGCTGAGCGCTACGCCAATCGGCTGATCTTCCTCGGTGACGGCAAGCTGCTCAGCGAAACCGAAAACACAATGGGGGCGGCGCGGTGAAACTTTACGACATGGTGGAGCTCGCCGGACGCAACCTGCGCGAAGCCGGCCTGCGTAACTCGCTGACCACCGTAGGCATCAGTGTGGGCGTGGCCTCGCTGGTAGCCATGCTGTCATTGGGCATCGGGCTGCAGAGGCTGTTTAACCAGGCGCTGGGACGTTCGGGCTTGTTCGATTCCATCTTTGTGGCACAGCGCCAGGAAATCCGCGGTCCTCGCGCTCAGCCCGCCGACCTGACTCCGCCCAAGCCGCTGGACGATGTCGCCCGCCTAGCCATGGAGAAGCTGGCCGGCGTGGTGGAGGTGTACGCCAACTTCAGCGCCGTGGGCGAGTTCCGACTGGAGGGCAGCAAGCCGGAGGATACCCACTTCAGCGTAGTAGGCGGCCTGCCTCCTTCCGCTCGCGGGAGCGAGGCCTTCGACGATTTTCAAGGACAGTTCTTCTCCAGTGACAAAGCGCCGGAGGTGATCATCCTCGCCGACTTCGGACGATCACTGCTGGGGCTTCCTCAAGTCCCGCAAAATTCCGACCAGATGCTGACTCAGGCACAGGCGCAGGAACTCGTGGGCAAGAATCTGATCTTCCGTTACGCTGAGCGCTCCGTGGACGCCCCGTCGTCAGCGCCGCCGGGCAACGCCGGATCGAGCAATGAAGGCAAGAACAATCCCGAGCAGGGCAATTCTGCGGCCCCGGACATGTCCGCCTTCAACGTGGTGCGCAAGGAACAGAGTTTGAAGATCGTGGGCGTGGTGAACAGCGAGCCCTATCGGGGCATGCGCCAAGGCCGGACGTCAGTCTTGCTGCCCGTGGCTTTCGCGGAGTCGTTGAACATGATCCAGCCGGGCGACGTGCGCAGCCTGATCAGCCCGACCCAGGGCAAACGCTACAACTCGCTGGTGGTGCGCGTAGCCAAGAGCAGGAACGTGGCCAATGTGGAAGACCAGATTAAGAAGCTGGGCTTCAATGCGTTTTCCATCGTTGATGCCTCGCGCAACTTGACCATTGCCTTTACCTTCCTGGACGCTTTCCTTGGCATCTTCGGGAGCTTGGCGCTGGCGGTGGCGTCGCTGGGGATCGTGAACACGCTGGTGATGGCGATCCTGGAGCGCCGGCGCGAGATCGGCATCATGAAGTCCGTGGGCGCCAGTGACGGCGATGTGAAGAAAATCTTCTTTGTCGAAGCCGGCTCCATGGGCGCCCTGGGCGGAGCGCTGGGCGTGGGCCTGGGATGGATCATCGGCCGCGTCATCAACTTCGGCACCAATTATTATCTGCGGAGCCGACTCGAGGCTAAGCCGCAGAATTTTTGGTATGTGCCCTTGTGGCTGGTTCTGGCGGCGGTGGGCTTCTCCGTGCTGGTAAGCCTGTTTGCCGGATTGTACCCGGCGTCGCGCGCCGCCAAGCTCGATCCGGTTGAGGCGCTGCGGCATGATTAGGAAAAATCGGGTGATCGGTTGATCGGGAGATCGGGTGATCTGAACTGCCAGGGCCCACCGACCTTCCAGTGTTGTCGCGCTGAATACCCGAGTGCTATTCCTCAAACACTGATGTCGAAATTATTTATCTCATTTTTATTCTTGTTGTGTAGCGGGACAGGCTTCGCAACAGAGCGCGTGCAATGCGGGTCGTTGAACAGCGCGATCCTGCCGCATCCGGTCGGCTACTGCGCACTGCTTCCTCCCAGCTATGACGCGCAGCCGGCGAAGAAGTTTCCCGTGCTCTATTTCCTTCACGGTCTGGGCGGCGACCAGACGTTTCTGGTCTCCAGCGGCGGCTGGGGATTGATTGAAGACGCCTGGGAGCAAAAGCGCTTCGGCGAGTTTGTGATTATCACGCCCCAGGCGGACAACACGTTCTATATCAATTCCAAAAACGGAAAGACCAGGTATGAGGACTTCTTCCTCCGCGAATTCATTCCTCAGATGGAGAAGAAGTTTCGCCTTTCCGGTACGCGTTCCGGGCGGGCCATCGGCGGGCTCTCCATGGGCGGCTACGGCGCGCTTCGCTTCGCCTTCAAATACCCGCAGATGTTCGCCTCGACGGCGGCACACATGCCGGCGCTGTTGGAACAACTGCCGCACGGTTCGCAGAACGCCGGCTTCACTGCGTTCTTCGGGACGGCTTTCGGCTCGCCGCTCGATGAGGCCTTCTGGAAGGCCAACACGCCTTTTGTTTTCGCCCGGACCTCAAACCTGGCCGGCCTGAAGATTTACGTGGACTGCGGCGATCAAGACGGTTACGGTTTTGATACAGGCGCGCGCGCGCTGGACAAGCTGCTGACGGAGCGTCACGTGCCCCACGTGGTCCATATTTATCCCGGCCAGCACGACTGGCAGTTTGTGGCGAACCATTTGCTTGAGTCGCTGGAGTTTCAGGCCAAGGCCCTGGGAGTGAGCAAATGAATCGGCAGATCCTTTGGAACGGCGGTGAGGAATGATGCGTTGGTTGATTGTGATCGTGGCGTTGATCGGTGTGACAGCGGCTTCGTTGGCGCTGCATGAGCACTACAACACAGGTGTGTCGCCCTGCAGTATCAATGACAAGTGGGACTGCGGCATCGTCAATCACAGTCCGTATGCGATCTTCGGCGGCGTCCCTGTGGCTCTGATCGGGATCTGCGGATATACGTTGCTGGGCGGCCTGGCCTGGAAGAAAGCCTGGAAGCTCCTGTTCCCGACGGCCCTGGCTGGACTCGTATTCTCCCTGTATCTGACTCACATCGAGGCCACCATTCTGCAGATTTGGTGTATCTACTGCGTGATATCGCTATCAACGATCTCGCTGCTCACTTTACTGGCCTTGGTGGCGTTGCTGCTTGGGAGGAAGAAGGAATCGCAGCCCAGCAGCGAACGTACGGTCTGAAGTGACGCGAGCGTCACCAAGTACTGTACCTGGTTCCTTCGCTGCTGATTTGGTCGGAGCCGCTGTGAACGTCAGTGATGCCCGGCCGCGTGTGGTCGACCGCCATCGTGATGTCTTCCCTGACGAGTTGCCAAGTTCCTGAGGAGTTGGTAATGGGATCTTTGGGGATGGCACGCATATAGCCGGTATGAACCAAAGCTTGCAGGTCCTGCGGGGCTGCATTCTTTTCCTGCGTGTACTGGTCGATGCTGTTGCGCATCAGGTACAGATCCTCCTTCAGCATGGCTTCCTTGGAACGTCGGGCGTCTTTGCCCAGGCCCAAACATCCGCAAGTGCAAGCGAGAAGAACCGTGAGGAGCAGCAGGGTTGTTTCTTTTGCGCAGCCCAAACCAATCATGGCGCCCTCCAAGTCTGGAGAACGCGTTACTCAGCAACTTTTGCAGCTAAATATCTCGGCCGCGGCGGCTCGTCATCATGGCTGGATGAAGAGCGCTCAAGAACGAAGCAGGGAGAGGACCATATCCTGGATCTTGGGCCATACGGCCGACCCAGGGTCTACGATCTCAAAGTGGCCGGTGTCAGGCAGGGTGATTAGTTCCACCGGTTCGCCGGATTTCTTTTTGCGTTCGGCATAGCTCCTGCTGATTTCGTAGGGAACTGAGTCGTCGGCGGTGCCGTGAACCACCTTTTGAGTTGCGTGAGGAAGGGGTTGCTCCGCAGGAGAAGCCTCACGGTAGTGGTCGGGAACCTCACTGGGCGAGCCGCCGAGGAATGCCGCCACGGCGCCATTGCTCAAGTGCAGCTCCCATCCCCGGCGAAGGTCGAGCATGCCGGCAAGGGAAACCACGCGCGTGACCGATTTCTCATGAGCCGCCAGGCAGAGCGCGAGCTGGCCGCCGGCGGAGTGTCCGGCAACGCAGACGTTGTTCACGTCGAGCTGCGGTGCTGCGCCCTTGGCTTTCCCTCGGGTCGCTCGAAGCGTCGCGAACGCGCTGCGCACGTCCTCAAATGTGCCGGGCCATCCGCCTCCAGGATTGCCCACGCGGCGATATTCAACGTTCCACGTAGCAATGCCGGCCTTCTTGAGCGCGTGGCACAAATGTCCGGCATAGGTCAGATTGTATTGGGCGCGCCAATAGCCTCCGTGAATGAAGAAGACAACCGGATGCGGCGGTTTGCCTGAGGGAATGCGAACGTCAATGAACTGGTTCGGGTCTGGGCCATAGGACAGACGCAAGTCGGCTTCAGGAGGCTTGCTGCTGAGGATATTTTCATTTTGCACGGTAGGGCAGTATAGAACATGGGCCGCCGCTAATGTATTCTGCCCATCCTCTTGGTAGTTTCGCGAGCTCGTAGTATATCGATAGCGATGGTAGTTCGTTCGTGAGTCTCAAGCAGTGGCGGCGCTAGCACCGGCATCTCCGCCAGGGCCGGGCGGACACGGCTGCTCTCGGCTGACGGCGCGCCGAGCCGATGCAAGATTGGCGCCCAGGTCTGCTCCAGTGAGCAGGGCAGTTGCTTGGGCTGAACACGTACCAGGGGTAGAGGGCCGGTTGCTCTCAACAACGTCGCCGCGTGTGGACTGCCCGTCATCAGGCAATGTTGAATCAAGACGCGGCGCAAATACTGGTCCTCTTCCGCCGAGCATTCTGCGAGCGATACGAACTCCAGATTACATGTGGACTGGGTCACGTGCTCCTTGGTCAGATAGG
>CAZFRV010000307.1:0-8454 GCA_964521445.1 uncultured Acidobacteriaceae bacterium | reverse complement strand
ACCTGATGGCGATCTCCGAGGTGTCCACCGGCCAGCATCCTTTTGGTTTGGCCCTCGACCCCAGTGGCACGCTCTTGTACGTGGTCAACAAAGTCGATAACTCCATCTCGGGCTTTTCCGTGAACACCTCCACGGGCATGGTCACACCTCTGGCCGGTTCACCGTTTGCGGAAGGCAACAACGCGCCCACCGATATTGTGATCGTCGGCAAACACTAAGCCTAGTCCCCGCTTACGGCCGCTGCTTCACCGGCTTGGCCGCTTTCACGGATTGCACCAGCTTTTCGATTTCGTCCTGAGTTCGGGCCCGGAGCTGAAACGATACTTCGCAATTCACAATCTGTCCCGTGATCGATGTGCTGTAGGGCGGGTCCTGACCTGGGTACTGAATGTCGATCCGGTAGAATTTCAACCCCGCGAGATCAAATGGCCGGCTGCCAAGGATTTTGCCGCCAGCCCCTGTTGCGGTGTTCGCAATCCTGCGAAAATACGCAGTCACCGATGGGTCGGGATATTGCGTGGGGTCGTCCACGAACAAGACGGCGCTCGGTAACCTCGATGTCGCGCGGCGTCTTCCTAAAGAGCAAACAGGATCGAACCTTTGGCCTTTGGATCCCTAGGCAAAAGGCTTGATTCCTGCGGGCGAAAGGTATCAGGATAGGTGTAGGAGAGCCCGAGCTTGGAATTGGCGTACGTCTTCCCGGAAAACGATCCGTTTGCGTTCCACACGCAGCTTGTTTGCGCGGCACACAAAGTGCCCAATCCAACCACCAGCCAAACCAAATTAACGAGTCTCCTCATACGCTCAATAGTATCTACCTAAAATCGATCGGTGAGAATCACTCAGATCAGTGCCAATCAGCGGCAAGGTTTTTCTTGACGTCCAACCAAACAGAGCCGACCCGTCTGCATCACAGTACGCAGCAGGAAAGGCACGCTCGCGACAACACGAATCTTCGATCCTCTGCTATGAGCGCCCATCTCGACGTCCTAACCTCCGTCCCAGACCAAGACGCGTGGAAGATGTTTGTCTTCCGCAAGAGCCGTGAATGGCTTTCCACCCAGCTGTTGCTCGACGAACTCCGGGCTGAACTGCGCTTGCTGTCCGCCGGCGCCGGTTCGGTGATGGATACGCTGGTGCGCGCCGGCGAGATCGAGACCGGGTTGGCCGATGCCGGGTCGCCGGAGACCGTTCACCTTGCCGGTGTGGTGGACCAGCTTGCATCGGCCGTGTGCGGCGAGGCGGCTTTGGACCTCTCCATCGTCCAGTCCCTGGACCATCTCCATGCTCCCCCCCCGTTCATTCGTTGCGCCCATCCCGAGGGCTTTTCCTACTACGGCCTGAATCCCCTGGACTTTGCCGATCTTGCCCGAAGCATGCAAGCGAAGCTCGGCCCCAGGGTTGCCGTGATCGGAATACGCTCGGTAGGTTCGACTCTGGGGGCGGTCGTCGCAGCTGCCCTTCGCGCTCTGGGGACCTCCGCTGAACGAACCACGGTGCGTCCGGAGGGCGAACCCTATAACCGCAAGACCACCTTCCCCGGACAGCAAAAGGCTTGGGTTGAGGCAAAGATCGAGGAACAGTCCGAGTTTGTGGTGGTGGATGAAGGCCCGGGGTTCAGTGGATCGACCTTCCTTTCCGTGGCCCATGCCCTGGTTGAATGCGGCGTGCCTTGTTCCAGGGTCGTCTTGATGGGCAGCCGGCCCTTTCCAACCCATTCAGCCGGCGCCGGACGAGCCAAGGAGTGGAACCGGTTCCAGTCGTGCATCATCGACTATGCGTCGCACACACCCGCCGGGGCCGGACGCAGCCTGGGCGATGGCGCGTGGCGCGAGGTCCTCTACCACAGCCGGTCGCGCTGGCCTGCCTGCTGGATGGAACAAGAGCGCATCAAGCACCTCTCGGTTGACGGCAAAACGCTTTTCAAGTTTGAAGGCTTTGGGCGTTTTGGCGAATTGGCGCGAGAACAGGCTTGGCAGCTATCGCAAGCCGAACTCTCTCCTCGCTGGTTGGGTTTTGAACAAGGCTACGGGTGCTATGAGTTTGTGGGCGGACAGCCGCTGGCCTGGAGCGACTTGAGCGAAGCGTTGCTTTCCCGCATGGCTGAGTACTGCGCGTTTCGCGTCGCGAACTTCCCCGCTGAAACCTCAGACCTCAAGATGCTCGCGGCCATGGCCCGCAATAACCTTGAGGTCGAATTCGGAGCGCGGGCCAGGGGCTTCTCGCTGGACATCCCCTTGGAGCGGCCGGTCTATCCTGACTGCCGCATGCTGCCGTATGAATGGCTCATCACGGGGGCTGGCCGAGCGCTGAAGACTGACGCCGTGGGCCACGCCGAAGGTCACCAACTCCCCGGGCCGGCGGACATTGCCTGGGATCTGGCGGGAACGATCGTGGAGTGGGAGCTCTCTCCCGCCGCGACGACGTTTTTTCTGCAAGAGTATCGCCGGCGAAGCGGGGATGCTGCCGAGAAACGTCTGCGACCTTATTTGTTGCTGTACTCGGTTCTGCGCATGGCCCAGTGCCGAATGTCATCGGTTTCGACGGCCCACCAGCGGGAAGCAGCGTACCTTCGCAGCCAATACCAAAGATACGCGCATGGAGTTAAAGGTCTGGCTAGAAGACATTTAATTTCAATAGTTTAGAAGAATATGGTCATCCTTGTGGACGGCATTGTTGGCTCTCCGCGCCCAGCCCATGAGTGGGCCAAGCAGTCGGAAAAGCAGATACAATACTGTTTGGGCCTAGACTGAACCAAAAGCAGAGGACCTGTTCTTTGTCGCCAAAGTACAGGTTTTAACCCCGCTTTCACATTCGCTTGTTAGCATCCGCAGGTTACCGCCGAAAGAATATGAACCGCCCTGTCGACGATCCTTCGCTCTACATTAATCGCGAAGCCTCATGGCTGGCCTTCAACCGGCGTGTGCTGGAAGAGGCTGACGACGACCACAATCCCCTTCTCGAGCGGGTCAAGTTTCTGGCGATTTCCGCCAGCAACCTGGACGAGTTCTTCGAAGTGCGCGTAGCCGGTTTGCTGCAACGAATTGAAGAAGGCTTCGTGGACTCCGGCCCGGACGCGTTGACGGCCCAGCAGGAACGCGACCTGATCTCCCGCGAAACTCACGAGTTCGTGGAGCAGCAGTACGATTGCTGGAACCGGAAGCTGCTGCCGGCACTGGCCAAAGAGAACATTCGTGTCCTTGACCTGAAAGAATTGGACGCGGAGCAAGAAGCGTTTATCGACGCCTATTGCGAAAAGCAAGTGGACCCGATTCTCACGCCGGTCACGGTCGATCCCGCCCACCCTTTTCCCCGGGTCTTGAACAAGGCGCTGTGCATCGCGCTGCTATTGCGGCGCAAGCGGCGCGCCAGCGGCACTTACATGGGAGTCATTACGGTGCCGCGCGTGCTGCCCCGCCTGGTGCGGCTGCCCTCCAAGACGGGCATCAGCTACGTCTTCCTGGCCGACCTCCTGCAGTATCACGCGGCCAGCATGTATCGCGGCTACGAGATTCTTTCCGCCGCTTCCTTCCGCGTCACCCGCAACAGCAACCTGTACCTGGAGGAAGAGGAGGCGCGCAATCTGCTGGAGTCGGTGCGCACGGAACTTCACAAGCGCCGCAAGGGCGATGCCGTGCGCCTGGAGATCGATGCCGGCGTCCACACCGAGATCGCGCGCCGCTTGCAGCAGACCTTCGAACTCGAAGACTGGCAAATCTTCTACACCAACGGCCCGGTCAATCTGTCCCGGCTGTTCAATTTCTACGAGCTGGCCGAGCGTCCGGACTTGAAATTCAAAAGCTTCGTGGCCCGCGAGCTGCGCTTACCTGCTGCCAGCAGCAACATCTTTGCCGAGCTGCGCAAGCGTGACATCCTTCTTCACCACCCGTTTGATTCCTTCGAATCGGTGGTGGACTTCATTGAGAGCGCGGCCCGCGATCCCGAAGTAATCTCGCTGAAACAGACCATCTATCGCACCAGCGAGCATTCGCCGATTGTGGGCGCCCTGATTGCGGCTGCGGCCGCGGAGAAAGAAGTCATCGCGGTGCTGGAGCTGAAGGCACGTTTCGACGAGGCTTCCAACATCGAGTGGGCGCGCACGCTGGAGGACGAGGGTGTTCAGGTCTATCACGGACTCGTGGGGCTTAAGACACATTGCAAGCTCTGCCTTCTGATTCGCCATGACGCTGACGGCGTGACCCGCCGCTATGCCCACATCGGGACGGGAAACTACAACCCCATTACCGCGCGCTTCTATACCGACGTGAGTCTGCTCACAGCGTCGCCGCTGATTACCTCGGCGGTGCATTCCCTGTTCCACTACCTGACTGCCTATTCCGAGGCGCCCGACTACGCTCCGCTGTCCATTTCGCCGATCAATCTGGCAACTACGGCGCTGGCGCTCATCCAGCGCGAGACCGATCATGCCCGCGCCGGCCGCCCAGCGCGCATCTTGGCCAAGATGAATGCGCTCTTGGACAAGAACGTCATCCAGGCGCTGTACCGGGCGTCGCAAGAGGGAGTCAAGATCGATCTCAACGTCCGCGGGATGTGTTCGCTGCGGCCGGGCGTTACCGGGATCAGCGAAAACATCGTGGTGCGCAGCATTGTCTCCCGGTTCCTGGAGCATAGCCGCATTTTTTATTTCGAAAACGGGGGCAGCGAGGAAATCTACATCTCCAGCGCGGATTGGATGCCACGCAATCTATATGAAAGAGTCGAGGTGATGTGTCCTCTGTTGGATCCGGGGCTGAAGCAGCGGGTCAAAGACGAGATCCTGGCCGCCTATCTTGCCGACAATACGAAAGCGCGTTTCCTCGACCGCAATGGCCGTTATTTCCGGGCGCCACGGCGCCGCGGCGATGAACGGTTCGCGGCTCAGGAATTTCTGATCGCGGTAGCGGAAGGAACCGCGACTGCCGCCAGTATTCCTGAACCGGTCATGCCTCCGGTCAAGAGTGCACCCCGGAGCCCTGCCCGCCAGTTGGTTCGCCGATAAAAACCTATGGTCATCTACTTTCTTCGCCATGCTTCCGCCGGTAAGAGCCTGCTCGATTCGAATAAAGACGAGCGACGGCCTCTGGACGAAGATGGAATCCTTCAAGCACGATACATCGGCGGGATGCTGGCCAACCTGGATGTGCAGGTTGAGCAGATCATCAGCAGCCCGCTCAAACGCGCCCGGCAGACGGCCGCCATCGTGGCCAATGAGCTGGCGTTTGAAAGCCCGGTACAGGTCGACGACGCGCTCCGCCCACAGGCGCAACTGGCGCAGTTTCAATCCATGCTGATGAGGCTGCGTAAATTTGAATCGGTCATGATGGTTGGCCACAATCCCAGCCTAAGCGAGTTCCTCAGCCGGACGATCTCGGCCGGCGCTGGGGTCGCCAAAATTGATTTCAAGAAAGGCTCGGTGGCCAAAGTCGAGATCGCAGGGCGCAAAGGAACGCTTGACTGGCTGGTCACTCCCAAGATCGCGCGTACCGTTCAGGCCGGCCGCAAGACCAGCTCGCGACCAAAAACTTCGCGGAAGTAAGGCGCTTCTTTTTCGCCCGCCCACAGTTCCAGATCCACTCCGGCGCGCGGGCGGGCCCTGACGCTGACGATGATCCGCCCTTCCCTGGCCGCAGCTCGAATCGATTGGACAGCCTGCCGCCGGCCCTGGTTTAGAGCACGGCCCAAGCGAAGGATAGCCGTCGCTTTGATGACATCGGAGCGGACGGGAGTGGGCAGTAGTTTAATCAGCCGGTCACGCAACTGCGGCTTGGAGTTGCCTTGAAAGCGGGCGATGGTGGCGATGATCTTCCGTTGCAAGGGTGTAAACCCAAAGAGCTCAGAATGCGAGACGACGTAGTACGCGTGCCGGTGCCGTCCGACAGGATTGATATACGTGCCAACCTCGAAGAGCATGGCCGCCGCGCCAATCCATTCGCGGAAGTCCCGCTGCAGCGAATGCATGGACCGGGTTTGGTCAAAGAATGCCCAGGCCAGTTCGCGTACATGCTCAGCGTGAGCCATATCGGCGCCATAGCGCTTGCTGATATTCAGCAGAATGTCCTGCCGGTCGGACTCCAATTGGCGATGGGAGCGTGTGCCCTGGTCGTACTCCGCGGCCATCTGGGCCAGAATGCCGTCGCGCAGTCCCAACGGAGAATAACGGAAGGCGCGCAGCCCGCAGACGTCCATCAGGTGCGCGTAAACTGCCGCGCCGGCGATCACGATCTCCGCGCGCTTGGAGTTGATGCCGCGGATAGCCGCGCGCTGGCGCTGCGTCATCTTGGCCAGCCGCTTGGCCAGCTTGGCCATGGCCTGCTGCGTCACCTGTGTGCGACCGAACTTCAGCGACTGCGCAGCGCCCGCCAGGGCCGCCGCTGTTCCGGAGGTCGCAATAGCCACGCGCACATTTGACCGTATAAGCTGCCTGGGGATGCGCGCAGTCTCTTCGGCGATAAACTCGCGCAGCCGTGTCAACTCCACCTTGGCGGGCGGGTCGCGACGAATGAACTCCTGCGTCAGGCGCACCGCGCCCAGCGGCAGGGTGACGATCTCCTTGATATGTCCTCGCGCGGAAAAGGTCAGTTCGCAACTGCCGCCGCCCAGGTCGATCAACAACAGCCTGGCCGGACGCGTGCGCAGCTGCGCGAGCAGACCCAGATGGATCAGCCGGCCTTCTTCGAATCCGGAGATGATCTCCACGTTCCATCCTGTGGCGGATTTCACCCACTCGGCGAAGACGCGGGTGTTGTTGCTGTCACGCAGAGCGCTGGTGGCCACTACGCGGGTACGCTCCACGGCATGGCTCTGGACCGCCCGGTGGAAACGGCGCAGAACCTTCAAGCTGCGCGCCATGGCCTGGGGATCGAGGTTGCCGTCTTTGAAGACGCCCTCTCCCAGGCGAGTGACTTCGCGGTCCTCGTGCAGGGGAACGAGCCGGCCGCGCCTCAACTCGGCAATACTGAGGCGAACGGAGTTAGAACCGATGTCGACGGCGGCAAGAACGGGCATGGGCTATCAGGCGGGCCGGGCCAGAGCTGCCGGCGTCTCTGCTGGACTGGGCCGCTTCCGCGCCGGCGTGGCGGAATCGAGCGAAAACAACTGGACGACAGCGGCGGTCGCAGCCGAATACCTCGTCGCCAACAACGCACGAATTTCCACCAGCAAAGGACAATTCAGGCGGCCGCCAAACTGCTTCTCGGCGGTCTTAGCCAGCGCCTCCCAATCATGCCAGGCGCCCAGGGCGTCTTGCGCGGATTCAATCGCATCAAGGAAGCGCTGCTGGTCCGCAGATTCATCGCCGGACTCAGCCAGATAACGGATCATCTTCATTCTGATGCGAACTTCATGCAGAAAGCGAGGCTTGATTGGCTGCTTGGAAGTAAACTCGGCGGCCAGAGTAGATAGTTGCTGCCGGGCCTGATCCAGGGGAAGGCCCGTCGCCTCCGTGACGCTGGCGGAGATCTTCTCGCCGATTCGCTCCAGGTGCGCGAAGAACTTCGAGTCTTGGAGCTTGTGAATCGCCGAACGCAGGCGCTCCACTTGCCGCGACCTTTTTCGTTTGAGTCCATCCGCCAGCACTCGCCGGTCGCTTGCGGTCGAGCCGTTGGCGATGGCCCCCAGCAGGCCCATCTGCACGTCAAGATCCCGAACCTTGCCGGCGCGCTTGCGCAGATCCGCCAGCTGCTCCAGTGCTCTTTGCTGTTTTCGGCCGAGATTGGGACCAGCGAAGCCAACCAGGCTCTCGATTCGGCGGATCGTCGTCCGCAAACGGTGCACGGATTTGGGCGAAACTTCATCCGCAAGCCGCGAGGTTGCCGACGAGAGGCCTTCCAGGAGGTGGTTGATTCGCTTTTCCAGCAGACTCATGGGGGAGGGCACAACAGCAGGACAAAGACTAAATGACTGGAATTGCCCTTGGCAAGCTTTTCACCCTGCACCAACGTTGGTGCAATCTTTCAGGCGCTTACCTCAGATCGCTCGCAGAATTTGAACGCTCATGGCGAACGTGTAGAATCTCGCAATGAAGGAGCCACTCAGAGGCCGATGACTGCGCCCCGCAAAGCCGTTCAACCTTCGGTGACCAATGAGGCCGACGAGTGAGCGCTCCTGGCCTGGATGTCCTGGCAATTGCGGCCCATCGCGATGACGTAGAGCAGACCTGCGGTGGAACGCTTCTCAAAATGGCCCAACACGACCAGCGCACCGGCATTCTCGATCTTACCCAGGGCGAGATGGGCACCCGCGGCACCGCCGACGACCGCGCCCGTGAGGCCGAAGACGCTGCCCGCATCTTGCAAGTCAGTTTCCGGCGCGCCCTGGATATCCCCGACGGCCGCGTGGAAAACACATGGGAAAACCGGCTGAAGATCGCCCGCGTCCTGCGTGAAGTACGGCCTCGCGTGGTGATTCTTCCTTATTGGCAAGGACGCCATCCCGACCACTACACCTGCTCGATTC
>CAZFRV010000306.1:0-4118 GCA_964521445.1 uncultured Acidobacteriaceae bacterium | reverse complement strand
GTGATGTCGGTCTGCAGGGCGAGCATGTCCGCCGGACCCAGCCGGTCACCCGACTCCAGCACGTGATAAATGCGCTCGGTGCGATACGGCGGGTACCACTGCGTGGCCAGCTCGTAGGGATAACCTTCGGGAGTAATCTTCGAGTTGGCGGTGGCGATAATGCCCGAGGGAGGATTGTAGAGACTGGGCATCTTGTCGAACGGCAGGTAGCCGTTCCAATCATGCCTGCCATCGGCGCCCGCGACCGGCGTGGTGCCGTCGCCGGAGACACGCACGGGGACAAAGCCCATGGCTTGGTAGCCGATGTTGCCGTCCACGTCGCCGTACACCACGTTCTGCGAGGGCGTGGCGAAAGTCGAGAGAGCCTTGCGGAACTGCTGCCAGTTCTGGGCAGAGTCCAGATCAAAGAGCGGAATGCTGATGCTGCGCGTATCGTAGATCAGCCACTGGAGCGCGATCTTGCGCGGCTCTCCGGGAAACAGATCGGAGACGATCGGTCCGTGGCGGGTGACGACAACGTCGATGGAGGTGTCCGGAGCGCCCTTGACGTGGATGATCTCGTGAAAGATTTCCGGCTTCTGCCAGCCGTTGGGTGTTTGGTACTCGCCCGCCTCGTTGAATGTCTCCACGAACAGGTCCTGGACGTCGGGATTCAGGTTGGTAAAGCCCCAGGCGATGCGTTGGTTGTGTCCCACAGTGACCATGGGAATCCCCGGCAGCGAAAAGCCCTCCACGTTGAAGTCACCGGAATGAAGATGTACTTCGTACCATACGCCGGGCATGCGGTGAGGCAGGTGCATATCGTTGGAGAGCATGGGCTTCCCGGTGATGGTGTGGGCCCCGGAGACCACCCAGTTGTTGGAGCCGGCCGTGCAAGGATTGCAATCATCAAATAATGGTCCGGCGCTTACCTTGCTTGCGCCACTCTTGGACGGCTCTCGCCTTGAGGGCGCCGGCGCGCCCGGGGAACCGGCGCCGGCGTTGACGCCGCTGGCCGGAGGATGGTCGCGCCAGGAGCTGGCCGGGTAGAGATCGGCCATCAGCTCCGCGGGAAGATGCTCGGCCAGTTTTTCGCGCCAGTATTCGGTCTCGTATTGCGGGTTGAGGAGCTGGCTCATGGCGATGCCCACCAGCACCGAGTCGGCAACAGTCCAAGTCCGCGGAGAATAGCGGAGAAGGCGGAACTCGATAGGCAGATGGTCGCGATGTTCGCTGATGTAAGTGTTGACGCCCAGAACGTAAGCGGCAAAGAAAGCGCGATCGCGCTCCGGCAGTTGTGCGGCTACGCGTTCGGCTACCGCGCGCAGGCGAAGAATGCGTTGCTGCTTATCGTATTGCACCCAACTGGGTGCGCGGCGCACCACCGACGTCGAACGCGAAACCGGCGGCGCCGGCGCGCTGGAGGCGGGAAGAATCTCCGCCATTTCACCGGCCGCCGCGCGACGCGTCATATCCATCTGCCACAGGCGGTCCTGGGCGGTGACGTAGCCCTGGGCAAAAAAGAGATCCTCCAGGCCGCCGGCGGTGATATGGGGCACGCCGTGGGTGTCGCGCACCACGGAAACCGGTGCCTGCAGTCCGAGCGTAGTGGTTACACCGTCAAGCTGCGCCAGGGAGGCGTGCGTCGCCCGGTAAAACCACACCAGAGCTACAACCAACCCGATTACGGCGAGAAGGATGAGCCCGCTTGCAATCCTGAGAATGATACGGCCTGCGCTGCGGCGGGCCGCCGGGGTCGCGACGGTGGTAGCCATGGGTTGGGATTGTAAAGGGAAGCCGGGCTAATGAACAATGGGCGGGAATGCTTACTTACCGCGCCTGGGGGCGCCGGTTTGTCATACCCAGAACGATCAAGAACGTCGCAATGCTGGCGCCCAGGCCGACCGGGAAGCCATATATGAACGCCGCAAAGCCCGCCATCGAGTTGGTGTGCGGGTACGCCCACTCCGCCCATTTGACGTAGAGAACATTGAAAACAATGAAGCTGACGGGAAAAGCGACAACAGCCCAAATCACAGCTTTGCCCCAACGTAGAGTGCTCATCTGGCTCCTCGCCCAATCATGACACTGATCTTCGGCCACGCCAAGCTGGGAACAGAATTGCAAACGGGCCGCGTATAATTGAAAATGAATTTCATTTTCATTTGTCCGGCCCCGCCGGATTGACTTGTGACATGCTGCAGCGACGGATTGACGATCACGCACCGCCCACGCATGAAGCCATGCGTGAGGCCCAGGAAATCTTCTTCAAGCACTTGAAGCGCGTGGGCCTGAAGCACACCGAGCAGCGCGACACCATCCTGCGCACGTTTCTTGAGACCCGCGACCACCTCTCCACCGACGAATTGTTTCGCCTGGCGCGGAAAAAAGACGCGAAGATCGGCTTCACCACCGTGTATCGCACGCTCAAGTTGCTGGCCGAGTGCGGGCTGGCCAGCACCGTGCCGTTTCCTGACGGCATGTCCCGCTACGAGCACCAGTTCAACCGCCGCAGCCACCACCACATGGTCTGCACGGAGTGCGGAGCCTCGGTTGAATTTTTCTCTCCCGAAGTCGGCAAGCTGGAAGAAGAGATCGGCCGCAAGTATCACTTTGACGCCACGCGCCACAACTTCCAGATCTACGGCGTCTGCGAAGACTGCCGCAAGAAGCCGGCGCTCCGAAAAGTCTGATCCACCGTTCTACCGGCGCAGGAAGACGGACGCCGGTCGCGCTCCCGTAGAATGCTGGTGTGCTCGAGCTGCGCAGGTATCAACCGCAAGACTTCCAGCGCCTCCTGGAGATCGACCAGTCCTGTTTCGTCGAAGGCATTGCTTATAGCGAGCAGGAGCTGCGGTACTTCTTGAGAATGCCGTCTTCCACCACGCTGGTAGCCGCTGACGGCGAAAAAATCCAAGGCTTCGTGATCGCTGACCGCTTCCGGCAACGCCGCAGCGCGCGAGCCATGGGGCGCATCATTACTATCGACGTGGTTCCCGAGGTCCAGCACGCGGGGACCGGGACGATCTTGTTGACGGCTGTCGAAGACGAGCTGCGGCAAGCGGGTTGCGATTCCGTGACGCTCGAAGTCGCTGTGGACAACGGGCCGGCTCTGAGCTTCTACAAGAAGCACGGCTACTCGGTGTTGAAGGTCCTGCCGCGCTATTACCTGGATTCGATTGACGGCCTCATGATGGGGAAGATGCTGTGACCCATTCTCCCGGGACGAGGTTGGTCCGCGGCGAGACTGAACGAATCCGTCATGCCGAGCGGAGCGCAGCGAAATGCCAATCTTAGAGGGGACGACTGGCGCGAAGTCGCGGGAAACCAAGAATGGTTAGTGTCACGATGCAGCACTGGCGAGTTCTCTTATAGAATCGCTGGTTTGAAATCGTCGAGAGAACGCCTTGGGGCTCCATGTGAGGGTCTGGCGCCTTTGGGGTTCTTCGACTCGCTCTCATCCCGCGAGGGCGGAACTCGAGCTCGCTCAGAATGACAGGGTACCAGGTGGCTATTCCAAAGACAGAGAATAACCAGCGTGCGCATGGGCGCGCCCCAGTCCGCATTGCCGTTGACAGCGGCGGGACCTTCACGGACTGCGTATGGCTTGAAGATCACACGCTCCGCGTCCTGAAAGTGTTCTCCACGCCGGCGGATCCGTCACAGGCAATCGCGGAAGCCGTGGGCCGGATCGCTCGCGGCAGCGGACAACTGATCGTCCTGCACGGGACCACGGTCGGCACCAACACGCTGTTGCAGCGCAAAGGCGCACGAGTAGCGTTTGTGACCACCGCCGGCTTTGAGGATTCCATCGAGATCGGCCGGCAAAACCGCCCCAAGCTCTACGATTTCTTCTTCGAGAAGGATCCGCCGCTCGCCGCCTCGGAGTTGCGCTTCGGCGTCGATGAGCGGACCTCGGCCGAAGGCGAAGTCTTGCGATCGCCGGAAAAAGCGGCTCTCCAGGAACTGGCAGCGCGGGTGGCTGCCGGCAAACCGCGGGCGATTGCCATCTCGCTGCTCTTTTCGTTTGCCAATCCGGCCAACGAGCAGGCGGTGGCCGAAGAGCTGCGCCGTCTCGGCCTCCCGCTTTCGGTCTCCCATGTCATCCTGCCGGAATTCCGCGAATACGAACGCGCCAG
>CAZFRV010000305.1:0-7978 GCA_964521445.1 uncultured Acidobacteriaceae bacterium | reverse complement strand
AAAACGTTCTATCTTGAAACCTTCGGCTGCCAGATGAACGTGCACGATTCCGAGAAGGTCATTGGCACGCTTCTGCGGCAGGGATACACGCAGGTAGAGACCGTGGAAGCAGCCGACCTGGTTTTTTATAACACCTGCTCCATCCGCGACAAGGCGGAACAGAAGGTCTTTCACCGTCTGCAGGACTACAAAAAGCTGCAAGCGAAGGGCAAGAAGTTTGCCGTGCTGGGCTGCGTGGCCCAGCAGGAAGGCGAGAAGATCTTCGAGAAGGCACCGCATGTGTCGCTGGTAGCAGGGTCAGCATCGTACCGTAACCTGGCGCAGATGCTGGTGCAAATTGAGGCGGGCGCGACTCGCGTCACCGGCTTGGACGATCGCCAGACCGACCAGACTTTTGAAACGGAATTCACGGCGCGCACGAATCCTCACCGCGGTTACATCACCATCATCGAAGGCTGCGACAAGTTTTGCGCTTACTGCGTGGTGCCGTATACCCGGGGCAAGGAACGCAGCCGGACATCGGAGTCCGTGCTGGCGGAAGCGCGGCAGATGGCCGACCTCGGCTATACCGACATTCAGTTGCTCGGCCAAAACGTAAACGCCTACGCGGACCCGTTGCACAAGAAGAGCTTTGCAGAGTTGCTGGCCGCCGTCGGGCAGGTCCCCGGGATACGACGCGTGCGCTTCACCACCTCGCATCCCCGCCACTTCAGCAAGGACATCGTAGACGTGATTGATACTGTGCCCGCGGTTTGCGACCACGTCCATCTGCCGGTGCAGAGCGGCTCCTCGCGCGTGCTGGAAATCATGAACCGCGAATACACGCGGGAGATGTACCTGGAGAAAATCTCCTGGATCCGCGCCGCCCGCCGCGAAATTGCTCTGACCACCGACGTCATCGTGGGGTTTCCGGGAGAAACGTCGGCCGAGTTCGAAGAAACCATCACCCTGCTCCATGAATGCCAATTTGACGGTGTCTTCGGATTTAAGTATTCACCGCGTCCCAATACTCCGGCGATTGCCATGGCAGACGTCATTCCCGAGGCCGAGAAATCGCATCGTTTGACAATTCTCCAGGAGCGGCAGCGCGAGATTCAGCGTGCCAATTACGAGCGCAAGATCGGGCGAATGATTGAAGTGATGGTTGAAGGGAAGAACGAAGCGCGCAACCAGGTGGTGGGGCGTACATCGCAGAACATCACTCTGAACTTTACCGCCGCCAGTCCGGTCCCGGCTGCCGGTAGTTATGTTAATGTGCTGGTGACCAAGAGCTTTCCCAACAGTTTGGTGGGAGAAATGGTGGTCTAAGGAGGGCATGATGGAAGTCGAGATGAGAATTCGCGGACTGATGATGGATCCCATGACCAACATGCCCATCGTGGTGCTCAAAGACGTGGCCAGCGATAGCGTCCTGCCGATTTGGGTCGGAGTCTATGAGGCCAACGCCATCGCAATGGAGATCGAGAAAGTCGCCACGCCGCGGCCCATGACCCACGACCTGATCAAGAACCTGCTTACAGGCTTAGATACGCGCGTCCATAAGATCGTGGTGAACGAGTTGCGGGATGACACCTTCTTCGCCGTCATCTGGATGGAGCGCGAAGGGAAGGTCATCAGCATTGATTCCCGTCCGTCAGACGCGCTGGCTGTCGCTCTTCGGGTGGACTGCCCGATCTACGTGGACGAAGAGGTGCTCAAGAACTCCAAGAAAGCCAGCGCCACGGCCGACCGCGTCTCCTCGGAAGACCTGCGCAAGTGGCTCGAAGGTCTGAACGATGAGGACCTGGGCAAATACAAGATGTGAGCTTCTTTCCGAAGTCCAGAAAGAAGTGAGGGATCCCTTTCGGCTTAAACGCAATTGAGGGATATACGCGGCGGGTGGCCGCATCACAACCTTTGCGACGAGCCGCCCCAAACGGTTCTTCTAGCTATAGGGATCCCTCGCTAACGCTCGGGACTGCGGAGAAGGCTGATTGCCGAATGCTGAGTGCTCTCCATGCCCGATCCCGCAGAACAATTGCAGAAGCTCTACGTCGCTGGCTTTGAACTCCAGACCTTCGACCGGTTTCCCAAGGCCATCGGGGTTATGCGCGACAACTGCCTGGCCTTCCTCGTTCCCGGGCCAGACGGACTCCAGATCCTGGGCAACGTGGGCTGGCGCATGGGCGAGAGTTTGGGGCCTCTAGTTGAGCGTGGTGGAAAGAAGGTGTTCGTTCACAAGGAAGAGACCCTGGAGGCCACTCCGGAGCGAATCGCCATCCTGGAGCGTTTCAGATCCGACTTAAAGCGGCTTTTGCAGAACGCGGATGCACTCTAGATCATGCCAGGCGCGAAAGAAAAAGCTCACGCTGCTTGAGGTCGCTTCAGCTAGAATTCCCGACATGCCCGCCCAACTCCACTTCTGTCGGCTGGTTGCCTGCATGTCACTGGTCGCTCTTTTTCATGTCGCGTCCATTCGGTCCGAAGCGGCGAGCAAGCGTGGCGCCTTTGGCATCTTTGAGGTCATCGACTGTCCGAAGACCGGGGCGAAACCGATGAAACTGAAGCGAGGCGAGCATGAAGAAGAGTATTGCCTAGCGGCCAAGCCCATCGTAGATCAGACCCATCTGAAGGCCGCTAAGAGTGAGAGTGATGCCCTCGGTCGGCCTGAGTTGGAGCTAGAGCTTACTGATGAAGGCGCCCGAGCTATGCGAAAAATTACCCAGCGCATCATGAGCGAACATGCGGTTAGGGGTGATCAGGGGACCCTGGCGTTGGTCGTCAATGGAAAGCTGCTAACGATTGCTCAGCTTATGTCTGTAATCAAGGACAGGCTGGCCTTGGCCCTTACAACAAGTGGTTTCAGTCGGGAAGAAGTGGACGAACTGGCCAGTTTTCTCATGGGACGGGAGAAAGCGCCTCCTCCTGGCTTGCGTAAAACGTAACTTGACATAATATCTGTTATCGGACGTTGATACCCCGGCCAGTCTGGGCTTGGTCGGTCTTGCGATTCTCGGCCATCGCCGCGTCCTCTTTCCCTTACACGGGGCGCAGAGTTCGTCGCAGCTCAACTTCCCTGCCAGGCTTAGCGCTTTTTGATGCTTTTTCTCGCTATAAAGAGTACGGAGGGATCGGCTTTGCCTGACGTCCGGATTTCTTTCAGAGGAGAGAGCGATGAAGAAGCTTCTGACAGTTGTGTTCATAGTGTTGTTGGCAGGCGGCTTGGCGTTGGCGGGGGCGTCCGCCGGCCTCAGCCCCATGAGCGCCAACGATAAGGCCCGGGCTACCGCTGATGCCAAAAAGACCCCCAAGGGCGGCAACGTACAAAAGGTCCGCGAGGCCCAGAAAGCCCACAAGGGAGGTAAGAAGGGCAAAAAGGGCTCCGGCAGCAGCGCGGGCGGCAATCCGCCCCCGAAGTAGCTCCCAGCGAAACTCAACTTCCCTGCAGGACGATCTTCGGCTGAAACAGTGTGCCTGCCACACGTTTGGCGATGGCCAGCAGTTCCCTTTGCCCGGCGAAGACGCGGACCGTCCCGGCTTTGCTGAACTCCGGCAGGTTCACGGCGCCGCCGTGTTTGATCCGGGTAACGCTCTCCACCGGGGCGGTGACCGCTGGAAACTCGGGCAGAACCAGCCGCGGATGCAGGAACATGTCTTCCAGCCCGCCGCCGCCCGTCGCCTTTTCCAGGTCTTCCAGGCTATGCGCGTCCTCAACCTTAAACTCACGTACTGCGGTCCGCTGTAGCTCAGCCAAATGCGCCCCGGGACCCAAAGTCCGGCCCAAATCGTGCGCCAGGGCGCGCACGTATGTCCCGGAACTCACCCAGGCGGTAAAGTGCGCGGTCTTGGCGGAGCCGTCCCATTCGGTGATCGTCAGCTCCTTCACCTCAATGTGCTTGGGGGGCAGGTTCACCTCCTTGCCCTTGCGTGCCAGTTTGTAGGCCGGGACACCGGAGATCTTTTTGGCGGAAAAGGGCGGCGGCAACTGCTCTAGCTTGCCGGTAAACTTCAGGGCCGCCGTGCGGATCTGCTCCAAGGTGAGATCCACTGGTTGTTCCGGGCCCAGCGGATCGCCTTCGGCGTCATACGTGTCAGTGGCCAAGCCGAAGCGGATCGCACCTTGGTACCGCTTGTCGGCGTCGTTGTAGAACTGCGCCAGGCGTGTAAAGCGGCCGAGCACCAGCGGCAACACTCCGGTAGCCATGGGGTCGAGGGTCCCCAGGTGTCCGACGGACTTCTCGCCGGTGATGCGGCGCACCCGCGCCACTACATCGTGGGAGGTAAGGCCGGCGGGTTTATCGAGAATCAGGACTCCGTCCACTTGAGCATCTCCGCGATATCAAGCATGATAATCATGAGCATCAAAATCAGATGATCCCCCTCCGCGATGACGCTCCCCGCTCCACCACGCCCTTTGTCAATTACTTTCTCATCACCTTGAATGTTCTGGTATTTCTGTTTGAACTTACCTTGGGACCCCGCGCCACGACGCGCTTTGAAACCCAATTTGCTTTCATACCAAGCCACGTGGATCTTTGGTTGAAAGGCGCTGCGCCAGCGGGCTACGCCATCCTGCCGGTCTTCACGTCCATGTTTCTGCATGCAGGCTGGATGCACCTGATTGGAAACATGCTTTTCTTATACATCTTTGGCGACAACGTGGAAGACCGCCTGGGGCATTTCCGATACCTGATCACCTACCTGCTGTGCGGACTTGGGGCGTCTTTGACTCATCTGCTATTTAATCTGCATTCGCGGGTTCCCACCGTGGGCGCCAGCGGAGCCATTGCCGGCGTGCTGGGAGCATACTTCCTGCTGTTCCCTTCCGCGCGTGTGCTTACCTGGTTTGGATTCTTTGTCCTCTGGCTGCCGGCCTGGCTGGTCCTGGGGTATTGGTTTGTCCTTCAATTTCTGACCGGTGCGGCCGACACCATCTCCAATTCCCGCGCTGATCCGGTTGCTGTTTGGGCTCACGTCGGTGGGTTCATTACCGGGTTGCTGCTGGTCAAGGCCGTCCCCACGCGGAAGGCCTACTACGCATTCGAAGAATAGCAGCTCAAAACGAGCTTCCATTCTTGCCGTTGCGGATCAGCGAAAGAAACTCTTCCCTCGTCTTATCGGAACTGCGGAAGCTCCCCAGCATGTGTGAAGTCACGGCCGAGGAATGCTGCTTCTCCACGCCGCGCATCATAACGCACAGATGGCGGGCCTCGACTACTACGCCCACGCCCAGAGGCTGAATGGCGTTTTGAATGGTTTCCGCAATCTGCACCGTCAGCCGTTCCTGCACCTGCAGCCGTCGCGCGAAAATGTCAACCAGTCGGGGAATCTTGCTCAGGCCAACAACTTTCCCGGCAGGAATGTAAGCCACATGCACCTTGCCGAAGAACGGCAGCAAGTGGTGCTCGCACAGGCTGAACATCTCAATGTCCTTGACGATGACCATCTCGTCGTAGGTCACATCAAACATCGCTGCCTGGAGGGTTTTGTCAGGATCTTCTTTGTAACCCTTGGTCAGATGCTCCAGCGACTTTCGCATCCGCTCCGGCGTCCGCAGCAGTCCTTGGCGGTCTGGATCTTCTCCAAGACGCACCAGGAGCTCGCGCAGCAGTTCTTCTGTGCTGGTTGATGCCAGTTCGGATTGTTCATACAGTTTCTTCACAGCAGCTTCCGTTTTCACCAGAATCTCCCCGTGGCGCGACCTGAACTCCCACTATCATTTACGACCACGCTCTAGGTTCGGATTTCCCTGCCTCCGGCGTATTCGAACGAATTGAGCATGGTCTCTTCCATGCGTACTTTCTCGATCCTCGCCGGAGAAAAACCCTTTTCAAGGATCTCGTAGAGCTCGCGGCAAAGGTTCTCCGTGGTCGGTACGACTTCTTGAAATTCCGGCAGCGTATTCAGGTGCTCATGGCCGAAACGTTCCAGAATGTTTTTCTCCACAAACGCATCCAGGTCGGCGAGATTGCATACCATTCCCGTGTGCTGATCGACAGGACCGGCTACGGTGACTTCCAAAGCATAATTGTGGCCGTGCCCGTGGGGGTTATTGCACTTGCCGTAGGCCGCCTGGTTCTCGGCCGCGGACATGGCTTGGCAGTGCAGCCGGTGCGACGCCGAAAACCAGTAACGCCTGGTCAAGTAGGCCCTCATGCTTCTCCGTAGTAGTCCACAAACAGGTCCTGGGTCTCATAAAGCCGGATACGGTGCAGGCTGGCCACGTTCAGCTTGGGCTGGAGCCGGTTCCAGATGTTGATGGCCAGGTTCTCCGTGGTCGGAATCGAATCTCGAAACTCAGCAACCTCCTGGTTAAGAAAACGATGGTCCAGGATGTCAATCACTTCCCTGTTCATGATCTCCTTAAGCTGCTTAAGATCCACGACAAACCCGGAACGCTGGTCCACATGGCCTTTGACCGTGACTTCCAGCGTGTAATTGTGGCCGTGCCCGTGCGGATTGTTGCACTTGCCGAAGATCCGCTTGTTCTCCTCCGCGCTGAACTCCGGGTTGTGATAGTAATGCGATGCGGAAAACTCCGCTTTTCTTGTCAGATAGACCATCGATCAGCTCTCGACCTTGGAACCCTGATGAATTGATGAGTTTGACACTCGTTCGGTTACGGAATATGCGTAAGTTCTTCCCTTCCATGTTACCGCGCCGCCCGCTTGCGAACGCCGCCAGGAGCGCACCAAGAGCCAGGAAAACAAAGGTAACCCAAAGAAAGACACTAAGTTGGCCGTAACGGGAAAATGGGCTCGCCGGATTCGCCACACCAGTGGTCCGTAGATCAATGTGCCGGCGACCGTGATGCCGATCCCGCTCGGATAGTTTTTCATGAACAATAGAACCACGGCTGCGACTAAAAGGCCGAGAATAGATGAAAACTCGACCGCGCGCAGAGCAGCCAGCCCCAGCGGGCGGCGGAACAACAGCGCCAGATTCTTGGTCCAGCCTTCGACCATGGAGGGAAAGTCGCGGTACATGCGGGCGCGGACCAGTCCGACCCCGCGGCGAAACCATATTTTATGTTCTGATACTTTAAATAATCGCGCTAACTCTACGTCTTCCAATATCTTAGTGGCCACCGCTTTGTGACCGCCGAGCCCCTGGTAAATGTCACGCCGAAGCAAGATGTACTGTCCGTTGGCGGCCACCGCGGGATCTGCGGGATCATTGACTCGATCTGTCGGGTACGCACGCGCCAATTCGGCGAAGACCACGGGCATGAGTGCGCGCTCGCCCCAGGAAACGGTTTCTTGCTCCGGCGAATAAGAGAGCAGGTCAACGCCGCGCTCTTCCGCTTCGCGCACCGACGCAGCCAATGACCCAGGATAGTGATAGGTATCCGCGTCCGTGAAGAGAAGCCACTTGGCGGTTGCGCCCTCGGCCCCCTGGATTAATGCGTTGCATTTTCCGCTGACGCCCGGAGCCGGTTCGGAAGCCCGGATCACGCGCACTCCAAGGAAAGCCTCGGCAATGGCGCGGGTGCGATCGGAGGACCCATCGTCCACCACAGTGATCTGGAAGGCAATGCCCTGCTGGGCGACCAGGGACTCCAGACAGCATCCGATGGAATCCTGCTCATTGCGCGCAGGCACCACAACTTGCACCGTAGCTGCTGTCTGGGCGTCCGGCATCTGATCGGTTTATTATACGGTTGTGACCTTATGGCGTTTCCTGTCGGCAGTACTGTTGGCCCTGGCGCTTGCCGGGTGTGAGCGGGGTCCGAATCCGCGCATGATAGGCTCGGCGGCCCCGGACTTCACGGTGACCGATTCCGACCACTCGGTCTCGCTTCATGACTACCGCGGCAAAATTGTGGTGTTGAATTTCTGGTCGGCGCACTGCCCGCCTTGTATCGCGGAAATGCCTTCACTGATGCAATTGCAAAAGCGCATGGGCAACAAAATTGCCGTGGTGGGCGTGGCCGTAGATACCGAGGATGACGAGTACCACGCCTTCCTGCGTAAACACGGCATCGACTTCGTGACAGTGC
>CAZFRV010000304.1:0-27245 GCA_964521445.1 uncultured Acidobacteriaceae bacterium | reverse complement strand
AGGCGCGTCGCGCAGGTAGCCCAGGGCGTGAGCCCTGGGTAGGTATGAGAAAACGCGATGAGCCCCGGAGGGGCGACACAGGGTCTTCTAATGGCGCTTCGCTCCGCAGCGCGCGGGCCTTCGGCAGAGAGGTAGGAATCTTCCTTTGTGCTTACCCGGCACTTGCCCCTCAGCGCACGTTGCGCGCCTCGGGGACCGTGCCGGGCTATTTTCAGTCGTCCCGGCGATGCCGGGACTGGGCGTCGACTCCCCTAAACTTTGTCCAACGTGGCAACGGCGCGGGCAACATCGCAGGTGAGGTTTTGTGTGGGCGTTCGAATGTACGGCCATAGTCAGCTTTCGTAAAAGCTCTGTTCTGTGGATTCCAGCCCCCACGCGCTGGCATCACGGCTGCCGTTCAGGTCTCAGTCGTTAAAAACGCTATTCGCCCTTATGCTTCAACTCTTTCGCCATCTCACGCGCAGGTGCCCGCAGCAGTCGGAACAACAGGTAGCCCAACGCCAGCACGCCGATCCCAAGCAGAACGGCAAGCGAAGGATGGTTGTGGAACAGGTTTTTGACCCGGGTGACGATCTGGGGACCGAAGATCACGGTGAGCGCGGCCAGGACGCCGAAGCGCACCAGGCGTCCGCTGACGATCGCGGACAGAAACAACGGTATCTTCATCTCGAAGACGCCCGCGGAGAAGACGAAGAGCTTAAAGGGTGTAGGCGGAGGCAGGGTCGCGGGCAGGGCCAGCGCCATAAACTCCTGGCGCTCGAAGCGGTCGCGGATGCGCTGGAGCTTGGCTTCGTCGATGCGCTTGAGCAGGAAGAGTTCGCCGCCGGCGCGGCCCAGATAATAAGGAAGCAGGCAGCCCAGGGCGGAACCCACCGATGCGGCAATCGCATAGAGCCAGGCGCGGCCGGGGTTCGAGAAAACGTAACTGGCCACCAGCGCGTCCAACGGCATGGGAATGGAGGCGCTATCGATCACCGCCAGAATGAGAACGCCCCATGCGCCCAAGGTCTTGAGGAAGGCGATCCAGGCGGCGAGTTTCAACAGGAGCTTGTTCTTGGCAGGCAAGTTGCCATTGTAAGCGACGCGGACGGGAGAGGCGCAGTTTCGCGCGCGGGAGGGCTGCGGCGATTGTGGGCAATCGGGTTGACTTCTGGACCCCGACGGCTGCGGTCCATCAAGTAATGAAACTGAATCGCGGCTCATTCCCCTACCGGACAAGCGGCATGGCGGACAGGTAGAATGACCAATGAGGTGTGACGAAGTGGGAGCACAAGGGAAACCCGGTCCGCCGCCCAATCCGGCAGCACTCTTCGAGGCGGTGCGCGGGTATCAGGATGCGCACGTCCTGAAAGCCGCGGTGGAGCTGGACATATTTACGGTGATTGCCCAGGGCAGCCATACGGCAGCGGAGATCGCGAAGACTGCCGGCGCGTCTCCGCGTGGGGTGCGCATTCTTTGCGATGCCCTGACCGTCAAGGGCTTTCTGGTCAAGACCGGGAACGCTTATTCCCTGACGCCGGACAGCGCGACTTTTCTCGATAGCCGGTCGCCGGCCTACCTGGGCAAGGCTTTCAAGTTCATCATGCATCCCATGCAGATGAAGAACATCGAGCGCCTGGCTGAAGCCGTACGCAAGGGAGAAGGCGGAGGGGGCCACGATGGCTTGCGGCCAGACGATCCGATCTGGGTGGACTTTGCCCGGGGCATGGCGCCGATGATGTTTCCCGCGGCGCAGGCCATCGCCGGTACCTTGCAGCCGTTGCTGAAGGGCAAGGCGGCGCCCAAGGTCCTGGACATCGCGGCCGGCCACGGCACGTTTGGCATCACCGTGGCCCACCAGGTCCCCACCGCGGAGATTTACGCGGTGGATTGGGCGAACGTCCTCGAAGTGGCGCGGGAGAACGCGCAGGCGCGCGGCGTGGGCGCGCGCCATCACCTGATTCCCGGGAGCGCCTTCGACGTGGAATACGGCTCCGGTTATGACGCGGTCCTGCTGACCAACTTTCTGCATCATTTTGACGCAGCGACCGGGGAGCGGCTGCTCAAGAAACTTTGGAAAGCAATGAATCCGGGAGCCCATCTGGTCATCCTTGAGTTTGTACCCAATGACGACCGGGTTTCGCCCGCTGTGCCGGCGATGTTCAGCGTGACTATGCTGAGCAATACGCCCAGCGGCGACGCCTACACATTCAAGGAGATCGAAAAGATGTGCTCACAAGCGGGATTTGCCGACGCCAGGCTGGTGGCGCTGGAAGGAATGCCGCAATCGCTGGTGCTGGCGCGCAAACCATGAAAGGCGGGAGCGCAGCCCTTTACACAACATTTTTCCAGCAATTAGACTAGGCAGTTTACCGTAATAGGAAGATTCCGTGCCGGGGTTTAAGGAAACGCGGCCCCGACCGAGAAGAATTGCCAATCGGTGAAGCAGTAAGCCTGGCCGGCAGAAGTCCGGCAGAAACAGAAGGAGACGACAACCGTATGCCAACAGCAGTGGAAGAGAAGGTCAAACAGATTATCGTGGAGCAGCTCGGAGTGGATGAAGGCGAAGTCACTCCCAACGCCTCCTTCGTGGACGATCTCGGCGCAGACTCCCTGGACACGGTCGAGCTGGTCATGGCGTTCGAGGAAGCCTTTGACATCGAGATCCCGGACGAGGACGCGGAGAAGATCCGCACCGTCAAAGACGCCATCGATTACATTGACAAGCACGCGAAAGGCGGCAAGTAGTTGGCCAGGCGGGTTGTTGTCACGGGTTTGGGCCTGATCTGCGGTGTTGGCAATACCAGCGCCGAGGTCTGGAAAAATATTGTTGCCGGAAAGAGCGGCGTGGCCCGCATCGCGTCCTTTGATACCGGCAATTTCGCCTGCCAGATTGCCGCGGAAGTCAAGAATTTCGATCCTCTGAACTTCATCGAGAAAAAAGAAATCAAGAAAATGGCGCGCTTCATTCACCTGGCCATCGCGGCCACGGACGAAGCCATGAAGATGTGCGGCCTGCAGATTACGCCGGAGAATGCCACCCGGGTGGGCGTCCATATCGGGTCCGGCGTGGGCGGGTTTGACGTGATCGAGCGTGAGCACCAGGCGCTGCTGAACGGCGGCCCGCGCAAGATCTCGCCATTCTTTATTCCCGCGGCCATCGTCAACCTGGCTGCCGGACAGGTGAGCATCCGCTATGGGGCCAAAGGGCCGAATGAAGCCACGTGCACGGCTTGCACCACCAGCTCGCATGCCATCGGCGATGCTTACCGGATCATCCAGCGCTGCGATGCCGACGTGATGATTGCCGGCGGTTCGGAGGCGGCCATCACCCCCATGGGCGTGGGTGGCTTTGGCGCCATGCGCGCGCTTTCCACCCGCAACGACGAGCCGGAAAAAGCCAGCCGGCCCTGGGACGCCGGCCGCGATGGATTTGTCATCGGCGAGGGCGCGGGCATCGTGATCCTGGAAGACCTGGAGTACGCCCAGCGCCGCGGCGCTCCCATCCTGTCTGAGATCATCGGCTACGGCATGAGCGCCGATGCCTACCACATCACCCAGCCCGCGGAAGATGGCGAAGGCGGCGATCGCGTGATGCGCAACGCCATCCATGACGCCAAGCTTACTCCTGCCGACATCGACTACGTAAACGCTCACGGCACTTCCACGCCGATCGGCGACGCGCTGGAGACCAAGGCCATCAAGCGCACCTTCGGCGCCGATACCAAGGTCCCCGTAAGCTCCACCAAGTCCATGACTGGACACTTGCTGGGCGGAGCCGGCGGGTTGGAAGCCGGCATCACCATCCTGGCCCTCAAGGACCAGATACTGCCGCCCACCATCAACCTGGACAATCCTGATCCGGAGTGCGATCTGGATTACGTCCCCAACACCGCGCGCAAAGCGCCCATCCAGATAGCGCTTTCCAATTCGTTTGGCTTCGGCGGGACCAACGGATCGTTGATCTTCCGGCGGTGGACGGAGTAAGCCAATTCGCGGGCCGTCGTAATGAAAAACTCTGCAATGAAGCTCCCCCGATTTCTAATGGCGATGGCCGCACTCTTCATCCCCGCCGCCGCGCCCGTGTCGGCGCAGGTCGCCGCGAAGGCTGCGGCCACGACTCCGT
Source organism: uncultured Acidobacteriaceae bacterium (assembly GCA_964521445.1). Classification (GTDB taxonomy): domain Bacteria; phylum Acidobacteriota; class Terriglobia; order Terriglobales; family Acidobacteriaceae; genus Angelobacter. The sequence goes on along the minus strand of CAZFRV010000304.1, from coordinate 23,140 downwards.
CCGTCGCACCTTGGCGTGTTACCTGGCAGCCGCAACAACTCGTGAATGGCTCGCCGGTCCTGTTTCGCGTGACTGTTCCCGCCGGCGTTACCGCGTTGCGCGGGAACTGGGCGGATCGGGCATTCTCCTTCCGCTTCGACCAAGTCTGCAATTGCTGGTACGCGATTGCCGGAATCGATCTCAACGCCCGCGCCGGGAAGTATCCTCTGCGCCTGGAAGGAACCGGCAAGGACAATGCCGCTGTTGCTTACACATCCGAAGTGCCGGTGCGCGCGAAAGCGTACCCGACGACAGCGCTCAGCGTGGCCCCGGCGTTCGTGCAGCCGCCGGAGGAGGTGCGTCCACGCATCGAGCAAGAAGAAGCGCTGAAAAAGCGCTTGTTCGCCCAGATTTCTCCGGAAACGTTCTGGGCGGGACGATTCGCCGCTCCGGTGGCAACCGCCGTCTCCGGCGGCTTCGGCGCGGCGCGGACCTACAACGGAGTGAAGAAGAGCCAGCACCAAGGACTTGATTATCACGCCGCCATCGGCACCACGGTGCGCGCCACCAATGCGGGTACGGTGATCCTGGCGCGGGGCCTCTACTTTGAAGGCAATTGTGTGGTCGTCGATCATGGAAACGGTTTGCTCACGTTCTACATGCATTTCTCGGAAATCAAGGTCAAGGAAGGCGACCACGTTGCCCGTGGTCAGGTCCTGGGTGCCAGCGGCGGTACCGGTCGAGTCACCGGGCCGCACCTGCACTTTGCCGTTCGCTGGCAAGGCTTGTACCTTGATCCGCAAACTCTCCTTGCGCTCAATCCGCCATCGCCGTAAGAGCACTTGTCCAAAACAAATCGGGCGTGACCCGCGGCCACGCCCAAGACGAGAACGATGCAAGCAGAACTAGATCATGTTGTGGAGCTGTCTCCGTAGTTCTCTCTGTTGTTCCTGCAGGAGTCTTTGGGCCCGACGCACTTCCGACCGCGCCTGGCGCACGGCTTCGTCGACGGTGGGCCTGACCTCCCTGGTTTCCTCACGCATCCTTGCCACCGCCTCGCGGGCGTTCGCCTTAGCAACTTCCCGGACGCGCTGCACTTCCGGCCTGGCCTCATTGATCAATTGCCGGAGCTCCTGTTGCAGTTCCTCCCAGTTGCCTTTGAACTCATCGGAATCGGGCCAGGCGAACCAGGAATCGTCAGAGCCTCGCTTGGGCAGATCGATCACGATGGTCTGCTCGCGCTTGTCGCGCACGATCCCGAGGGAGAGTTTGCCGCCCTCGCGATGGCTGCGCAGAATGTGGGCGAGATCGGCGCGGTCTGAAAGCTTCTCATTGCCGGCGCGGACAATAATATCGCCGGCCTTGATTCCGGCTTTTTCTCCGGCGCTTCCTTTCTCGACGGAGCGCACCAGGACGCCTTCACCATCTTTGACTCCGAAGTATTCTCCCAGCTGCCGGCTCAGGTTTTCCGTCTGGATGCCGAGGGCGGAGGAATAGGTGTTGATCTGAAACGCGTAGCCGGGAATGTCAATCCTGTTGACGTCGGGCATTCGTGGGAATGCAAACACCTGAGGGGCGTGCTCGGGGGCCATTTTCGCGCGGTCGGCGAGCTGCACGCTGATCTTCATAGGATTGCCGTCGCGGCTGATGCCGAGGCTCACGGTGCGCCCGGGAGGAATCTCGCGGATCAGTCGCCGCAACTGCTCTTCGCTCTCCACCGCCGTGCCGTTGAAATCCAGGATCACGTCATGCTCTTTCAAGCCGGCTTTGCCGGCGGGCGCGTCCTGGTCCACCATGGTGACTTCCACGCCGCGCTCTTCCTTGAGCTTCAGTGCGGCCATGCGGTCGGTGGTCACGTTCTGGATATCCACACCCAGATAGGAGGATGAGCCGCTGGTGGAATAGGAATAGGCGCGGGGCGCGACGCTGGGTTGCTGTTCCGGTTGCGACGCGGCTGCGGCGACGCACGCCAGAGTTGCCAGTCCAACCAGCAACAGCGCAGGTTTCATGTTGCTAGTCTTCAGTTGACGAGGCTTCAGTGTGAGAAACATGGAAGCATCCCTCCAAATCTTGCAATCTTATTCTTTTCCCTGACGCCGGAACACAATGGTACCGGTGGATGTGTGGACGTGCAGCAGCGGTCCGCCGCCGTAGAGGCTGCCTTCGGCATAAGCCTCGCGTGGTCCCATGCTGCTCGAGCTGACGATCTTCAGTTCGGGAAAGTCGCTGTGAATGCCTTCGCCGCGCACGACGTCCACATCGGCGCGAACGGTGACGCCCAGCCCTTCCGGCACGTACACAATGATGTCGCCAACCGAAGTCTCCAGACGGGAAGCGGTGAAGGGTACGCCGCTGCGGGACAGGGTGGCGACAATCGGGCCGCTGCCGGTTTCTGCGCGAACACCGCCGCTGACCGGCCCCACCTTGATTCCACCGCCGCCACTCTCCAGTTGTGCGCGTCCCCAGACTTCATGGAGTTCGATGTTGCCGCCGCCGGTTCCCGCCTTGATGGGACCGTCGCACTTGGCGACCTGGATCCAACCGCCCCCGGTCTCAAGGTTCATGGTCTTGCCGGTGCCGATCTTCAGATTGCCGCCGGCCGATTTGGCGATGATCCGTCCCGCGGCCGAATCGATGTGGATGTGGCCGCCGCCGGTGTCTACGGTTACGTCGCTCCCCGCTTTGCCGATCTCGATATTGCCGCCGCCGCTGGCCGCGGAAATCACGCCGCCCACCTGGTCGAGCTGGATGTTCCCGCCGCCGGTGTTCACATCCACTTTGCCGGAGATGCTCTTGGCGGTAACTCCGCCGCCTTCCGTCTCCAGCTTGACCAACGCGGTCTGCGCCGGCACCCGGACCTCGAAATCAATGTACCCGTGATTTGAGCCCTCGCACTCCGCGCGCAGGACGGTTTCACCAGAAGTGTAGGTGCTGAACTTGAGCTTGCTGAATTCACGCCGCGCGGATTCCTCCGAGCCGGCATACACATGCTCGCGGACGGTATAGGTCACGTTGTTCTGCTGCGCTCCCTGCACCCGGATGGCGCCGGCGGTGGACTTCACCCGGACCAGTTTGCTGGCCGGTAGTGTCCCCGTGATTTCCTGGGTCCACTCACTGCCGGAGTGGGAAATACGGGGGCCTGGAGTTTGCGCCACTGCAGCCATGCCGGCCGCTAAAAAAAGTGTCGCGAGTTGGAAATGTCTGTTCATCATGGGTTGTTTCGACTTCTTTCTTAATCCAGGTTCTCAATCAAGGTTCGGCATGCTGGCCAGGATGCGCCGGGACTCATTGCGAATGTACTGGCTCGGATCGCGCTCGGACAGAACTCGCAGCGTGTCCCGCACGCTGGAATCGGCTTTCACCGGGTCCAACAGGCTGATAGCTTCCGAGCGTACGCCGGCGTTGGAATCGTGCATCAATGCTTCCAATACCGCGTCGCGCACGTGCACGTCGTCTTTCACATAACTCTTCAAACCGTCCAGGGCCTTGAGCCGTACGCCCGGGTTCTGGTCGTAGCGCAAGGCATAGACCAGGGCTTCGCGAACGGCGTTATCTTCCGGCTGGCTCTTCAAAATGTCAATGCAGCCCAGGCGCACATCCGAATTGCGGGTATTCCGGCACGCCATCAGCAGCAATTTCTGAATCTGGGGATCGTTGATGTCACCTTCGGTGGTCTGCGAATTCACGGTGTCATATTTAATGATGACTTTGTTGGAATCGGCCTGCGGAGAGATGGATGTGATGCCGGCGATGCTGGCTTGCTGCTGGGGCGGAGGCGGAGTGTACGGGTTGGCCATGATGCGCCAGGTCGTAATGGTGCCTCCGGCAAAGCCGATGATCATCAGGGCCGCGGTCAAGGCCGGGGCCAGCTTGAGCTGATGCATCCATCCGGCGAGGTCGAAGACGAACGCGCCCCAGCCGCTGTGCGCCTGCTGCGTGTGCTCCAGCGCTTCCTGCAACTCCATGCGGTTCGAGACGAGAAAGTTCGGGGACACTTCCGGCGCCGGCAGCTCAGTCAGGTTGTGCTTGAACTCCCGCGCCGACTCCAGATCGGCATGGCAGAAGACGCAGCGCTGCACGTGGCGCTCAAACTCAAAGCGGGCGTCGTCGGCCAGCTCGTCGTAGATGTAGAGAACAATGTTTTCTTTTGCCCAATCGCAATTCATAAAGATTCCCCTGCTTCCCGCCCATCACTGCTTCATCTCATGGGCGCCAATGCGCTGCGCAGCTTCTGCGTGGCCCGGAACAACGTGTTCTTGGCCGTCTCTTCGGTCGTGTTCAGCATCTCGCCGATGGTTCGCAGGCGCAGCCCCTGGTAATGCTTCAGCTCAAAGACCATGCGCTCGCGTGGCGTCAGCCGGGTCAGGGCCTGGGCGATCTTGGCTCCCAGCTCCCGCCGCATCAGGTCTCGCTCCGGGTTGGCCCCGGCGCGATCGTCCGAGACGCGGTCCAGCACGTCCATCTCGCGGCCGGTGGAATCTGTAATGGTCTGCGGATCTTCCCGGCGCGTCTGCCGCTTGCGCAAATGGTCCAGGCAAAGATTGGTTACGATGCGGTAGATCCAGGTGTAGAACGAGCACTCAAAGCGGAAGTTGGCAATGTGCCGGTACGCCTTGAGGAAGGCTTCCTGGTAGATATCGCGTGCGTCCGCCTCTGACCCGGTCAAGTGCAGCGCCAGCCGCAACACCGCCTGGTCATATTGACGAACCAGGACCTCAAACGCCGAGCGGTCCCCTCGCTGAGCGGCGCGAATCAGCTCGCTGTCATTAACTCGGCTTAGGGCTTGACTCACTGTCTCTCCCGATGAAAGAGAGCTCCGTTTTCCACCGCTTACGCCAACCGCTGCCGTTAAAACCCCTGTTTCGGCCGGCATTTGATCCGTCCCTCGTAATCCTCTCTGTTTGCATTACTTGGACGTAATAAACGGCGATACGTAAGCTGAGGTTATCCCATTTTCGAACACTTTTGAAAGCTGCCCAGGAGCTCTGAAGGGCGCTTGTGTCCGGCATTTCCGCCATCTGAGTTGATGCAAAAGGGAGCGTTCTAGGGTCTTTCTCCACCCTCTCTTCGATGCTTCTTCGCCCGTGGCTCCATGTTCCCCTACGCAGAGGCCGGCCAGTCCGTTCCCGGAGCCGAAGCCAGCTTGATCGACGTGTCATTCCGAGCTCGCACCTGCTGGCGCAGGTTGACACGGAAATGACCCAACTCGTGTGGCACCGGACTCCTGCCGGTGCAAATCGCGGCACGGGTGCTGGCGGAAAACGGCGGCGTAAAGACGGTGATCGTGCCGTTGACGCCGCCGACATTGCTGACATACAGGCTCTCGCTCCTATTGAAGTGTTCCAAAGTGGAACGATGTCCAGCGGTATTTGTGAAGCGAATCGGGAAGCGGCAAACGCTCGCTGGTAAACTGGGAACGCATTTGGGTTGTACGAAAGGAAGCAATGTATGTCCGAACACAAGAACGCCAATCGAGTGCTGGCCCGCTGGGGCGCCCGTCTGCTGAGCGAACAGGAATGCGAGCAAGTGGCGGGAGGCATTCACACGTCACCTTGCACCTTTAATCCAAAAACCTGCGCTATGGACGGCGATTGCGAACCGCCCATCCGCTGCATCCCTTAGCCGGGGGCCTGAAACCCTCGCTTCTCAAAATCCAATCTTTGATCGCGGAGCTGTGGCGGCCGTACGGTCTATGTCTGCGTACGCCGGAGAACAAGCGATGGTCTGCAATCGGGCGCTGGCCTGGTTGGCCGTGTCCGCAGGAAAGGCTGCGCTTGCATGAGCCGCGAACGAAACCAAGATTGCAACCGCATTCAGGCATTATGAAAGGAGCAAGTGTATGTCGCAACAAGAAACCAACCGAGTTTTGGTCCGTAGGGGCGCCCGCCAGTTGAGCGAACAGGAATGTGAGCACGTGGCGGGAGGCTTCCTCACCAACGTTTGCACCATTAACCGAACCACCTGCAACGCGGACGGAGATAATTGCCACGTGCAGCCCGGGTGCCCGCCGGCGTAGATCGAGTTCACCTTGGCCCTGGACGGCGGTCGTCCCGTGCCGCTCGCGTGCTCAATGTGGTAATGAACGGCAAGCGCGGAAGCCAAAAGCTTCCGCGTTGCTGTTTGAGGCTCTGCGGCCGGCCGGCGAACTCACTCCCGGCCATCGTCTTGGACGAGCCAGTCGAGCGCCTGCCGTCGGCTGTCGAAAAGCTTGAAGGGACGCTTGGTCATGCTGATCACGGTTTGCAATGCAAAAAAACGCATGCCCTTGATCCCGATCACCGCGCCGCGTACCACGTAAGGCTGGTTTTTGGCCGCTAACTCTGACAATACCTTCACGCTTTCACTGCTGAACTCCGCTCCTTCGAGATCGTTCAGCGTGCGTACGGATTTTGGTTCCTGAGTGGAAATGATATGCCAGCACTCGGCGGCAATGGCCCGCACCAACTGGAAATCGGCCCCCACCGAGTTGATGGTCAGGACACGCTTGCCGGCATGCTCAATGAACTCCAGGCGTTCGGCGGCGAGGGCATGTGCCTGAGGAAAGAACTCCGGCGAGTCCCAGGGTAGGGTCGAAGTCTCCTGAGTCACGCGACATCCCGCCGGCCGGCCAGTTTCATAGCTCGTTGGTCCATTCCTCTATTTCACAGCTTGATCGGCAGACGGCGGACCCGCGTTCCGGTCAGAGCAAACACCGCATTGGTGACGGCCGGAGCAATCGGCGGCACGCCCGGTTCACCCACGCCGGTCGGGGCAGCGGTGCTGGGCATGAGGTACACCTCGGTGTGCGGCGCCTCATTGATCCGCACCATCGGATAGTTGTGGAAGTTGCTCTGCTCCACGGCGCCATCTTTTACCGTGATCTCGCCGTAGAGGGCTGCCGTGAGGCCGTAAATCACCGCGCTTTCGATCTGCGCCTTCACGCCGTCGGGATTGATGACTCGCCCGCAATCCACGGCGCAGGTAACGCGATGCACGCGCACCTCTTTGTTCTCGATGGATATCTCGGCCACCTCGGCGACGTAGGTATCGAACGAATGGAAGCAGGCGACGCCGCGGGCGCGTCCTTTGGGCAGCGGCTTGCCCCATCCCGAGCGGGTGGCGGCTTCCTGCAGCACGGCGCGCAGGCGAGCCGTCTCCAGCGGCGCGGCTTTCGGCTCCGAGCTGTTGGGAATCTTGCGATCGCCGCTGAGCATCTCCAGGCGCAGTTGCAGCGGGTCTTTCTTCATCTCGGCCGCGATTTCATCGATGAAGCTTTCCACTGCGAAGCCGTTGAAGGAATTTTCCACCGACCGCCACCACGCGCGCGGCACGGTGGTGTCCACGGGCGCATACTCCACGCGAATATTTGGGACTGAGTAAGGGACCTCGGCGGCGCCGGCAACTTCCTGCCCTTCCGGCTTGCCGCCCCAGAAGGCGCCGATGGAGGTGGAGCAGATGTGATGACGCCACGCCGCCGGCTGTCCTGTGGAATCAAGCGCAGCGCTGAGATGATGGCACGAGGCGGGACGGTAGAAGTCATGAGCCATGTCATCTTCGCGCGTCCACACCACCTGTACCGGTTTGCCCGCGGCTTTCGAAACCTGCGCGGCTTCCACGCCGAAGTCCGCCTGGAAGCGCCGGCCAAAACCGCCGCCCATCAGCGTGGTGTGCACTGTCACTGACTTGGCCGGCAGCCCCGTGACTTGTGCGACAGCAGCCATGATCCACTGCGGCCCCTGCGTGGGCGCCCAAACCTCGGCGCGATCAGCACGCACGTCGGCGGTGCAGTTCATGGGTTCCATGGTGGCGTGAGCGAGAAAAGGAAGCTCGTAGACGGCGTCGAGCTTTTTGGCTGCCGCGGTGAAGGCGGCATCCACGTCACCCTGGTTGCGGACAGGCTTGCCCGGCTTTTCGTCGGCAGCGGAGAGACGCTTGCGCAGCGCGTCACTGGTGTCGTCAGCGGGGCCGCTTTCCCACTCGACCTGCAAAGCATTCCGGCCCTGAATCGCAGCCCAGGTATTCTGCGCCACCACGGCAACACCGCCCTTGCTGTGAGCGCCTTTGATCGCCGGTATCTCTATTACGTCCACTACTCCGGGAACGGCTTTGGCCTTGGTGGCGTCAAAACTCTTGGCTTTGCCGCCGTTGTACGGGCAGCGCGCGATCACCGCGCGCAGCATGCCGGGCACGCGGACATCCAGGCCAAAGACGGCCGAGCCGTTGACCTTGGCGGGAATATCCAGCCGCGGCAGAGGTTTGCCGATGATGTCAAAGGTATTGGAATTCTTGAGCGTGACTGTTTCCAGATTGGGGATCGGCATCTTGGCCGCCGTCTCCACCAGCTCGCCGTAAGTGAGTTCGCGGACGCGATTGCCGTGGTACACCACGCCGTGCTTGGCGTGGCAGCCTTCCCGAGCCGTGTTCCACGTCTGGGCGGCGGCGCTGATCAGCATCTCGCGGGCCGCGGCGCCGGCCTGGCGCAGTGGAAGATAGGAGTGGGTGACACTGCCGCTGCCGCCGGTGCCGTGGTCATACACGGCCGGGTTGGTCGGCGCTTGCTCGACCTTCACGCTGGACCAGGGCACGTCGAGCTCCTCGGCCAGAATCATGGGCAGCGACGTCCACACGCCCTGACCCATTTCCGATTTAGCCAGAATCAGCGTGACCGAATTGTCTTTGGCGATGCGAATCCAGGCGTTCAGAGGATTGATCTGCGGACGCTCGGGATTCTGCGCCAACAAGATGCTGCTTTCCGGCAGCGAGAAGCCGATGACCAGCGCCGTGCCCGTCTTGATGAAATCGCGGCGAGTAACTCCGTTCGTGACTTTCGTGACTGAAGATGTGCTCATGACTTCCTCCCTTCCGCCGGCGTCGCCTTAGTTGGCGCATGATGAACGGCCGGCGCGGCGGCGCGATGAACGGCCGCGCGGATACGCTGATAGGTCCCGCAGCGGCAGATGTGACTGCCCAGGGCATCGTCGATATCGGCGTCGGTGGGATGCGGCTTGGTGTGCAGCAGTTCGGCCGCGGTCATGATCATCCCCGACTGGCAGTAACCGCACTGGGGAACTTGCTCGGCAATCCATGCCTGCTGCAGCGGATGATCGCTGTGCAGCGAGAGGCCTTCGATGGTGGTGACGCTCTTGCCCTCGACCTCGGCCAGCAACGTGGAACAGGACCGAGTGGCGGCGCCGTCCACATGGACAGTGCACGCGCCGCAGAGGCCTTTCCCGCATCCGAATTTTGTTCCAGTCAGGTTGAGTTCGTCGCGCAAGACCCACAACAGCGGCGTCTGCGGATCGGCGTCCACCTGGCGCTTTTCACGGTTAATGGTGAGAGTGATGGCAGCCATGGGCAAGACCTCCGGAAGAATCCATCTTCCAATAACAACGGAGTCTACCGTTTCTACTCTGCTGGATGCAATCAGTAAGCTATACCCGCGGGCACATTCTTGGGGAGGCGCCGGGGCCCCTTCTAATCCTCATCATCTTCGCTCCCGAGGATGGGGTCATCTTCGGTCGCAGCCCGGTTCTCCGCGGTCCAGGTAATCCTGCCGCTATTGACCAAGTAACTCTTTCCGCCGCTCTTGCCGAACTCGACCGGTGTGGCAATGATCTGGAAAGTGCCCCGGTCAGCGAAGGAGAAAACTCGCTCATCCGGCGAAATCCTAATGGGCCCACCTATCCGAGTGAGCATATAGCGAAACCGGAAGCCATTCATGATCAGGGGGTCGGCCGCGAATGTTTCGTCCAGATCCCCCGAATGCTCTTCTGAGGGTTCCTGACCCGGCTTTCCGGTAAGGACATCGAGCCGGGATGGGAAGCCTATGCGCGGATAATGGCTCCCGTAGTTGTAGAGCGCCGCGATCATCTGACGAAGAGTCTCCAGGGCCGCGGCTTCATTCTTCTCTAAATCCGAGGGCTGGTGGACAAGCTGCCGCAGGCGAAGGTTCGTCTTCTGCCAAGGGCCGAAATCGTCGATGCGCCAATCGTCGCCTTCCAGGTGCATGGCGACCATGAACATCTGGGAGTTATCTTCCGACTGAAGCTGCAGGGAAACCAGGGCGTCCAGCCCTGATATGAAGACATTCGCCAGGTTGACCTTGCCTGTACTTGCGCCGTGTTGGTCGATGATCTCCCATCCCTCGGCGTCAGCGGCGCGCCGGACCGTGCAGCCGCCGAGATGCTCGCTCTTCATGGACAGCAGCTTGTCCAATACCTGCTGCTTCTGCAATCTAGGAAGCTCGTTGATGCTCTTCTGGACCGGCTCCGGCAAATGCCGCACGATCAATTCAGGCTTGTCGGCGTTGGCGATCTCCTCGAGGGCTGCTTCAGGCGTCTTTGCCTGCAGCCCTTGCATGGGGAGCGATAGTCCGGACACCAGCCCTGCCAGAATCCATAGGCTCTTCATTGGCCACCACATCTCTCAAAGAGACACCACTCCGCCGCGAGTGGTTCCCCTCGCTTATGGATTAGGAACGCCGGCAGCCGGGGAATCTTGCAAGACTAGTGGCCGGCGCGCGCCCGCGCGATCTGGCTGACGTTCCAGCCGGTAAGAAGACCCTCCCAGCCGGCCAGGGCGAAGGGGCCAATTCTTTCCAACTTGTGATGGTTGGTCTTGTGGGCCAGGTACATGGCGCCGGCGACCAGGGCCAAGCCGGCCGAGGAATAAGCGGCCTCGCCGGCGCGGCTGCCTACAAACGGTCGCGCCAAGGGGTTAACCTCATGGACTCCCGGAAGGGCGAGCGCCCGCTGCGTGGACCAACCGTCGCCGGCCAGAGACGCGGCCACGGTGGTCAAGGCCAGAGAGTTTTTGACGTCGAAGAATTTGTGCGCCGGCAGCGCTGCGCGAAGTTTTACCGGAGGCTTTGCCGCCGGCAAGACGGCATTACCGGGAGGGGCGGCGCTGGCGTCATTCCCGCCGGCGGGCGTTCCCGGCGCTTGCGCAATAGTGTACGAACATGAAAACAACGTGAGGAAGAAGAGAGTGACGACAGTGGTTTTCATGTGCGGGTCAGATTCTTCAGGTTCAAAGAGCGAGCTATATTGCGGGAGCAGAGTAGCTGGATGAATAGGGCCAGGTACTTACAATCTGGGGCATTCCAGCTTAGAGGATGGAATTCATTCCGCAACCGCCACAAGCGCGATCCCCGCCCCATCCGCGGCCTGGATCACGCGGTCGCCATCGAGGAAGAGGCATTTGCCGGCGTCCACGGCCAGGCAGGTAGCGCCGGCCTGGGCCATGACTTCGATGGTCTTCACCCCGATCACCGGAACATCAAAGCGCATGTCCTGATTCGGCTTGGCCACTTTGACGACGGTGAGAGCGCGGCTCAGCAGCGGATTGCCTGCGGTCGTGGCGGGGCTGGATTCATGCCCCGAACTTTTCATGATCTCTCCGGCGCGAAGGATGGTCGCGTCGGTTCCTTCCATGGCTTCGACTGCGACACAGGCGGATTCGGCGATCACCACGGTCTGTCCGATATCGTATCGGGCGAGATGCCGGGCCACCTGGCGGCCGTAAGAAACGTTCCTCTCTTCGGCCTCGGTCGGCGAGCGGCGGGTGAGGACGCCGGGCTTGGCCAGCAGCGGCTCCAGGTATGACGTGGAGCTGATCAGGTGGATGCCTTCGTCTTCCAGTACCTTGGCCACCGCGCCGATCAGCGAATCGGTGTTGCGCGTGCCCAGCGAGAACAGCACCTTGGCCAGCCGCCAATCAGGACGAATGCCGGAAAAAATCTGCTTGTGCTTGACCTGCCCGGCCATTACCGCGGTGTGCACGCCTTCGCGTTTGAACGTATCAATCAGCTTGCTCAGTTCGCCCAACGACATCCAGTGGACGGCGGCTGCACCGCGCTGCTCAATCAGCGGTGAGGTTTCTTCTTTGATGGCGGCGACGATCACCTGCGCGCCCTGGGCCCGGGCGGCGTCGAGTAACAGCAGAGGGAAGCTGCCGTTGCCGGCGATCAAGCCCAGTTTGTTGTCGGATGGCACGTTGACAGGATTATAACGGGTGGCTCAGGCGCCGACGCGAGGGTCGAAGGTTACGGCGAAGAGAGATTACGGAGTGGAATTCGCCACAGCAGCCCGCGTTTGTAGTCGGTGAGCCAGAGGGAACCGCGGCCATAGCGCACGGAGTCTCCGCCGCGGCCGGTCCATTGCCGTTGCACGCGGTTGGTTTGTGGGTCGATGCGCGTTAAGGGAATGTCGAACACCGTGAGCCAGAGGGAGCCGCCACCGAAGCAGATTTCGCCGCCCGGTCCCGGAACGCCGGCCTTGATGGTTGCAATCACCCTGCGGCTCTTGATGCTGATGCGGCTGACCGTTCCGTCACCTTGATTCAAAGTCCAGATTGAGCCGGCGCCGGACGCGAGGAACCGCGGCCCAGGGTGGACCGGCACGGAGCTGACCACTGCCCCGGAAGCAGGGTCCACGGCCGTCAGAACGTTGCTGGCGTTGCCGGTGATCCAGAGGACGCCGCTGCTGAAGAGCGGATTGAAAGAGCCTGCGGGGAGGGCGACTTTTGCGCGAAGCGTATTCGTGACCGGATCAATCCGCGCGAGCGTGCCATCTTTTCCGGTCACCAGCCAGACGCTGTCATCGCTGGCCGCGATCCCGCCTTCGGAATCCGCCGGCCCTACCGCCAGAGTTGCGCTCACCTGATTGGTGGCTGGGTCAATGCGTACCAGAGACGGCGGCTCGCCGCATAGTGGAACCCAGAGCGTGCCGAAGGCGAAGGCCAGTCCGGAGCACGGCTCCGAAGGAAGGGCGATAGTCGCGACCAGCTTGTTCGTCGCCAGGTCAACGCGTTGCACGGCCTTGAGCTGGTCGTTGGCAATCCAGACTGAATCTTTGGTGGTGACCATCCAATCGGGATGACCGCCCAGATGTAACGTGACCGCGCGCCTCACGGAAGCGAACGGTACCTGAACTGCCCTCACACCCGGCCGCTTGGGCTTTTGCGGCGTTTGCGCGAGGATCGTGCTGGCGGCCGCCAGCAGCAACAGGAAAATTCTGGCTGGGCTCACTCCTGGCCTGAAGGCTTGCTCCACCCAAAGTGCCGTTCTGCAGATCCTTCGACTCGCCCCGTCCCGCAAGCGGAACTCGGGCTCGCTCAGGATGACGGCTGCGGACTCCCGCTCGGCTACGCCTCGCTCACGCCCGCAAAACGCCGTCATTTGACCACGCCGCGCTCGGATGCTTCGATGAAGCGGATCAGCATAGCCACGTCCTCACTCTGGCCGCTTTCCGATTTGAGCTTTTCGAGGGCCTGCGTGGTATTCAATTTGGAATTGAAGATCACGCGGAAGGCATGATGGATTTTTTGGATGCGTTCTTTGCTGAAGCCGCGCCGCTCCAGTCCCACGGCATTCAGGCCATAGGTGCGCACTTCGCGCGGCGAGACGACTTTGGCGAAGGGCAGCACGTCTTTGGTGACCATGGTCCCGCCGCCGATATAAGCGTGCGCTCCCACGCGGCAGAACTGGTGTACGGCGGAGTAGGCGCCGATCACCGCCCAGTCCTCCACGGTGACGTGGCCGGCCAGCGTGGCGGCGTTGATCAGCATTGCGTGGTCGCCGACCTGGCAATCATGGCCCACATGCCCGGCGGCCAGCATCAGGGTATGGCTGCCCACGCGGGTCACGCCGCCGCCCTTTACGGTCCCGCGGTTGAGGGTGACGTATTCGCGGAAGACGTTGTGGTCACCCACTTCCAGCCGGGTGGGCTCGCCCGCGTAAGTCACGTCTTGAGGCTCGCCGCCAATAGCGCTGAAGGGGAAGATGCGGTTGTGGGAGCCGATCTTGGTTGGCCCGTGCATGACCACGTGCGAGATCAGCTCGCAGTCTTCGCCCAGCTCTACTCCGGCGCCGATGACGCAATAAGGTCCCACGGTGCACGAGGCCGGCACTTTGGCCGCGGGATCAATGCTGGCGGTGGGATGAATCATTCATCCTTCATCATTGCCTGGGGCAACGCCGCCGGCTGGATTCGTGGCGTTTGCATCTTTCGGCGGACGGTTCACCACGGCGCAGCTGATGGTGGCTTCGGCCACCAGCTTGCCCTCCACAAAGACCTGTCCTCCCATGCGTCCGGCAATGCTTCGCCAGGCCAGTACTTCGACCTCAATACGCAGCTGGTCGCCGGGAACCACCGGGCGGCGGAAGCGGGCTTTTTCGATGCCGGTAAAAACTACCAGCTTGCTGTCGCGTTCGGGAATTTCCGTCAGGAGAAGTGTGGCCCCGGCCTGGGCCATGGCTTCCACGATCAGGACGCCGGGCATGATGGGGTTGCCGGGAAAGTGTCCGGCAAAGAACGGCTCATTGAACGTGACGTTCTTGAGGGCCACGATCCGCTTCTTGCGCTCGATCTCCAGCACGCGGTCAATCAGCAGAAACGGATAGCGGTGGGGCAGAATGGCCTGGATCTGAAGGATGTTCATTGCTCCCGAGTTGGTTTCCGGGGCAGGCGTCGGGGCGGGGTTCGCGTTGGCGGTCTCACTCATCGAAGCGTGAATTATAGAAGACTCGTCTGCAATGTTAAAACACCGGCGGAGCTGGCTGCCAATTCTGCTCCTGGGAGCATCAAAGCTTACGACCGGCAAAATTGGCAACGCTTGAAGCAATAAAAGTCTGTCGCAAAAGCGCCTCGATGGGCGCGCTCCTTCGTTGACAGAAAACGGCAGCCCGAACCTGGGGCTGCCGTTTTTGTCTGGAGTCGCCGTCAGGTTCGATTGCAGTGGCGCTTCACCCTTTCACATAGGCAAGCTTTGCGGACACTTTGCCGTCGCGAACGGTGAAGACATCTACTCCGCGCAAGCGCCACGGCTGACCGTTGCGCTGCTTGCGGTACACCCATCGTACGACCGCCCGATCGCCGCTTACGATCATGTCTTCCGTGTCGAACACTGCGTCGGCGTTGTGCAGGAACCATCTCCGCCAGTAGGCGACGACCGTGGCCTTGCCTTCGATTCGCCGGCCGTCGGGCGCGGGCGAAGTGTCTTCGAAGACGGTGTCATCGGAGAGCCAGGACGCAAGAGCGTCGGCGTCGTGCCGGTTGAACGCCTCGTTGAAGCGGTCGATGACCATGCGGGTGGTTGGGGCGGTGGCCGGCGAATTCTGTTCTGAAATCATGAAATCGCACTCTCCGTTCTTCTTTCGTATCTGATGCAGTCAAAAAGACTTGAATTCTTCGGTCTGCTCGATGCCAGCCTTTCTCAGTTCCGCGATTAGGATCATTGGGTCCACGGCATCCGCCAGGAAGTGGACACCCGGCCGGATCGACTTGCCTTCCGCAATCATGCGGGCAACAATCGCCGGCACAAGTCCATTGATCCAGTAATCGCGGCGCTCTTTGTATACGACCTGAGCGTTCAAAGCGGACCTGCGTCCTTGCGAACTCCCAAGGACCTCCGCCACGACAAAGCCGTCCACGGGCAGACGGTTTCTCCGAAATATATTCCGGAGAAGTCGAACGCTTAGCCCTTCCGGCAATGGCAAAACGGCAATCAGAGTGGCAGCCACGGCAGTGCGAAGGCCGGAAAGATATGAATAAATGAAAACATCAGAGTCTTTGAGCTGGCGGCCTATCTCATTGAGCTCTGGAGAGGAAAACAAACCAAAATGCCCGATGCCGATAGGATTGCCCAGATCGACTTTGCGAGAGGCTGCCGACATTTTGGCGCGACTCCACTCGCCCTTGTGAAAATAGCCGGGACTGCGCAGCCCTAGCTGGCGGAGATACCAGACACCGTCGCGCAGTGCATTGGCAGACCACTCGCCACTATCGCCGAAATACACGGTCAGGGAATCAATCGCATCCATTCTTGCCCTCGCCTGTGCGTTGGCGTAGGCCGGCACGACTTCGCTGATGCCAGGCATCCAGCCCGCCGAGACGACGAACCTCAACCCCTGCTCGGCGATTTCTCCGCTGTGGGGAAGCATGCCTTCCTTCACAAACGTCAAACCGGCAACGTCGATGTAGTGACACCGCTTGCGAAAAGCCGCTTGGGCAACCCGGTCCTGCAATACCATGGCTGGTCCAGAACAATTGACAATAATCGAACACTGGCCGCAGAAATCGTCTAACGAACGGGCATCGAGAACATCAAGCTGCGCCGCCGATACTCTTCTACCGAGCTTCGCCGCTAAAGCCGTCCCTTTGGTCAGATCGCGTCCACCGATGAGGATCTCACCACCGCAGGACTTCAAAAGCTCGGACACGACGGCGCTTCCGGTTGCACCGTAGCCGCCAACAATTCCGAAATTGATGCGTTTGGTCATTGCTCAGCTGCGAGCTGCCGGCGCGAGACGTAGAGACCTTAGTTGTTTTGCCACCCTAAGAACGCTCCAAGTTCCTCCAGGAACACCTGCCAGGCCGGTTCTTCCGCGAGAAGAATATGGTTACCGGTGGTGAGCGGAACAAATCGTGCGCCTGGGATTTCGGCGGCCAGAATCCTCCCTTCTTCCGCCGGGATTACTCGATCGTGGTCGCCGTGAAAGACGATGGTGGGCGCGGAGACCCGGGGCAAGAGAGGCCGGACGCTGATCTCGTCGATCAGCGTCATGATGCGGGCGGCATTCTCCGGACTCGCTGATATCCGCTGCAGATCGTTGAACCATTGCTGTTGCTCGGGTGTGGAGTTTTGGGGAATATAAAACTTCGTGAACATCGACTTGAAATCCGGATTGTTCTTGCCCCAATCCAGCCGGACCAGGGTCTGCAATGCGCGCCGCCCTGCGATCTGCTTTTCTGTGCCGCGCACGGTCAAGCCGCGCGAGAACGCACCAATCAGCACCAGGTGACTCACGCGCTCGGGATGTCGTATGGCATAGGCAATGGCTACCGCTCCGCCCTGGGACATCCCCAGTAGAGCAAATCGCTCAACGCCTGCCGCGTCAACCACCTTCTCCAGGTCCTGGACCCAGAGGTCAAACGACATCTCCTTCACGTCCCATTGCGAGAGGCCATTGCCACGTTCGTCGTAGCGGATCAGCCGGTTATGTTGTGTCAGCGCTGCGAGCCAGTGCTTCCAGAGCGGGCTGTCCCATTCGTAGTCGAGGTGATTGAGCCAGTTGGCGGACTTGACCAGAGGATATCCGGAGCCGGCGCTGGAGTAGGCCAGCCGGACGCCGTCAGCGGTAGTACAGAATTGGATCTTCTGCCGTGGCGTCGACGCAGGGGAGCCGCTCACCTCCGTGGACGCGGCCGGCGGCGAGCCGGTCTCTGAGACTGCCGCGACGAAGCGATACCCGACGCGCGGCACGGTTTCGATGTAGGTTTGTCCGGTGGCCCTCTCGCCCAGTGCCTTGCGCAAGAGTGAAACGTTCTTGTTAAGGTTGTTTTCCTCTACCACGGCATCCGGCCAGACTCGCTCCAGCAGATCTTCTTTCTTCATCAGCCGTCCCGCATTCTCCACCAGCAAACACAGGATCTCGAACGCCTTCAACTGCAGACTGACCTCAACGCCCTCGCGCAGCAGCCGGTGCTCTCGAGGATCGAGCTGGAATGGTCCGAACTGATACAGAACCGCGGTCCGCGGCATATCATGAAAAAGTAACAAAAAAGCGACCTCGCCGGAAGGACTTCCAGGTACGCGTGGGCTTCTAATCCGTACATGCTGCGAGTTGGCGGATAAATCAAGTCCTAGGGCCGATCAGTGGCATCAATCAATATCAAGCAGGAGATACGACAATGCCTCAGTTACTTCCCGACAAGAGTTTTTATCCATCCGCCAAGATGGCGATGGAGGCGGCCCCAGAGAAGCTGGCCTACGTGGCCATGCTGAACGAAAAGGCCAGCTCCCCTGACGCCATGGCGGTGGTGGATATTGATCCAGCGTCCAGGACGTACGGCACCATCATCAACCGGATTGACATGCCCAACGCGGGCGACGAGTTGCACCACTTCGGCTGGAATGCCTGCAGTTCCTGTCTGTGTCCACACTCGCCGCATCCACATATGGAACGGCGTTACCTGGTGGTTCCCGGACTGCGCTCTTCCCGCATTCACATCCTTGACACCAAACCCGATCCCCGCAAACCGCGGCTGATCAAGGTGATCGAGCCGGACGAAGTGAAGAAAAAGTCCGGCTACAGCCGCCCTCATACCACGCACTGCGGGCCAGACGGCGTGTACATGAATGCCATCGGTTCCGCGGAGGGCAAGGGACCGGGCGGAATCTTTGTGCTCGATCCTGAAACCCTTGAGATCAAGGGACCGTGGGAAGCGGACCGCGGTCCGCAATACCTGGCCTACGACTTCTGGTGGCACCTGGGACATGACACTTTGATCACCAGCGAGTGGGGAACGCCGGACATGGTGGAGAACGGTGTGAACCCGGAGCTGCTGCTGGGCGGCAAGTATGGGCATGCGCTCCATATTTGGGACCTCGACAAACGGCGCCATCGCGAGGTGCTGGACCTGGGAGCGGAGTATCAAATGCCGCTCGAGTTGCGGCCGTCGCACGATCCTGCGGAAACTTACGGGTTCGTCGGCGTCGTAGTTTCGCTCAAGGACCTCTCGTCCTCGATCTGGTTGTGGCATCACGAGGGCTCCAACGGCAACGGATCCTGGAAACTGCGGAAAGTGATCGACATTCCCGCGGAACCTGCCGATCCTGAGAAACTGCCGCCGCTCTTGAAAGGTTTCAAGGCGGTTCCACCGCTGCTGACGGACATCAACCTCTCGCTCGACGACCGCTTCCTCTACGCCTCGTGCTGGGGCACGGGCGAACTGCGGCAGTATGACGTTTCCGATCCCTTCAATCCTGTGTTGACGGGAACGGTGCAGCTCGGCGGCATCGTGCGGCGCCAACCGCATCCTAAAAATCCGGGGCGCGCGCTGAACGGCGGCCCGCAGATGGTGGAGCTGAGCCGCGACGGAAAGCGCGTGTACCTGACCAACTCGCTCTATCGATCCTGGGATGAGCAGTTCTATCCCGACGGAATTCGCGGCTGGATGACGGTGATCAACGCGAATCCCGGCGGCGGTATGAAGCTCGACCCCGGGTTCTTTCTGGAGACGGAGAACTTCCGTCCCCACCAGGTCCACCTGCAGGGCGGAGATGCATCGTCCGACTCGTATTGCTTTTCCTGAGCGGAGATGGTGATGGGCGACATGACGATGACAACGTCGTGGTGGGTTCTCTTCGGGCTGGGGGCTTTCCACGGAATCAACCCTGGCATGGGATGGCTGTTCGCGGTGGCGCTGGGAATGCAGGAGCGCCGCCGCAGAGCCGTTCTCGCCGCCCTATTGCCGCTGGGCGTGGGACATGCGCTGGCGGTGGCCGCTGCCATCGTGGTGGCGCTGGTGGCGGGAGTAGTGCTCCCGGTGCATTGGCTGCGCTGGCTGGTGGCCGGGACCCTCGTAACTCTCGGCGTGGCGCGGCTTTTCCGCCATCGCCATCCGCGCTGGGCCAGCATGCGGGTGGGCGCCGGCGCGCTTACCCTGTGGTCTTTCCTTATGGCTTCAGCTCACGGCGCCGGTCTCATGGTGGTGCCGGTGTTTTTGGCCATGACGGCCGCGGATGCCGGCCAAGGCCATCATCATGCAATGCAGATGGCCGCCGCGACCCCGGCGAGCGCGTTGCTGGCGACCGGGTTGCACGCCGCCGGCTACCTGCTGGTGACCGCTGCCGTGGCTTTCCTGGTGTTCGAAAAGCTTGGCGTGGGCATGCTGCGCAAGACCTGGTTCAACCTCGATCTGCTCTGGGCGGCGAGTTTGGTCGGCACCGGACTCATCACTGTCGTGCTGGCCTGAGCAGCCCTGTCTGTGCTGTCTGGAGTTGGTTCCGAGTGGGGTTGCATCCCGCTGGGAGAAATATGAAATGAGCCTGCATCGAACCTATGGAACGTTGTCAAGTTCTATGTGTTTCCTTCTCCTCGTGAGCTTCTTATTCAGTTGCACGTTCTTACCGTCGGCTGACGCTCAATCTTGTGGTTCGCAGGGTGTTGCGGTCCAAGTGCTCGGCTCCGGAGGTCCGGAACTGCAGGACAAGCGCGCGTCGAGCAGCTATCTTGTGTGGGAAAACGGGCGGGCGCGGGCCCTGATTGACGCCGGCGGAGGAAGTGCTCTCCGATTTGGAGAGAGCGGGGCCCAGATGTCCCAATTGGACCTGCTTTTGTTCAGCCACTTCCATGTCGATCACAGCGGGGACTTTGCGGCGCTGATCAAGTCATCTTGGTTTGAAGATCGCAAACGTCCGCTGCCGATCTATGGCCCGCCAGGAAATGAGTTCATGCCTTCAACTACTGAGTTTGTGTCTGATCTCTTCGGAGACAAGCACGGTGCTTATCGTTATCTCAGCGAGCTGTTGGTCCCTGGAGAAGAAGGCAGCTACAAGATGCAACCCCACAACGTGGTTGCCGGCTCAACGCCTGTGCCCGTATTTCGCAGCGGCGATCTTGCCGTCTCGGCGGTGCGCGTTATTCATGGAGCAGTGCCGGCATTGGCGTGGCGCGTAGAAATCGGCGGCAAAGTCATCGTGCTTAGCGGAGATACCAACGGCGAGGGTGAAGGCCTCGTCCGCCTGGCCATGAATGCTGATTTGTTCATTGCCCATAACGCTGTCCCGGAAGGAGCCGTCGGAATCGAGAGACGCCTGCACATGCCTCCGTCGGTGATCGGACAAATCGCCGAGGCCGGCCATGTCAAGCGACTGGTTTTGTCGCATCGCATGCTGCGAACTCTGGGCAAGGAAGATCAGACTCAATCCGAGATCAGGAAGGCATACCCAGGCCCTGTGGCGTTTGCTAATGACCTCGACTGCGTTTCGCTGAGATAGTGGCAGCGGGCCTGGAGGAAGCGCACAGCATCAAGAAGATGCCGGCGACGCCGATTGCGCCTTGAGCGATTGCGGCTTTCTTCGCACGATCGCCGCGGAAACCAGCGTCATGACGAGCCCGACCGGGAAGGGCTCGATGAACGTCATGGCTGCATTGATCAGCGGGTTGGCGTACAGCTCCTTGTATCTGTTCAGTTGCTGAACCTGCGCCTGGACGGCGGCATCGCTTGCGCCCGAGGTCTTGAGCTTCTCGACCATATGTGCGCCATATTTGTCCAGGAACCCGGGAAGGAAGTTGTAATAGAGGATTTCCCAGGTCACCACATAGCAGATGCACGCAATCAGAGTAATCGAGATCCCGACGGCAAAACCTCTCATGAACGTGATCTGGCCGTTGCCGGCGTTGTCGCGGTAAGAGCGGATGCCGAAGAATACCAGCAAGAACGAGAGCACCATGGTCGTGTAACCGATGACCTCGCCCTTGTCAAAACCTATCCTGTCGGCGAACGGTACAGTGGCCACCATCATCAGCGAGAGAATCGCGCCGGAAATCAGGCCGAAGATCAGTATCGTCTTTTTCATATGTGTCTCCTGTGCGGGTAAACGTGAATGCGGACCCACCATACCGCGTCAGACAGGGTCTCTGTCATCATCCTTTCGGGTGATTTTGGCTGCGGCAATAAAAATCATTCGTTTGAGTGAGTCGCTCGCTTAGCGACTAGTTCAAGGGGGCGAGTCATCAAGGGAGCAAGCCGAACTCCTTGCCGAGTTGCACCGCCTGGGTTCGCCGCCTGGCTCCTAATTTGTCGAAAACACGGCTGGAATGGGTCTTGACCGTGTTCTCGCTCACAAAAAGCTTCCCGGCGATCTCGCGGTTGCTCAGGCCTTGGGCGATCAGTTCCAAAATCTCCAACTCGCGGCGCGTGATGCCCAGGTCCTCTCGTTTTCTCTCGTCGGGAATGAACGGCGCCCCGGCCGGGACCGGGACTTCCCTTACCACGATCCTCTGCTGCCTGCCGGTCAGCCTAAGGCCCAGCCAGATACCGAGACCGGCAAATGTCGCCGCAATCAGTCCGCCGTAGATTTCGATCGAATGTTCGATAACGAGGAACCGATACTCAGTCAACTTGAGCACGGCAATCAGGATTCCACCGATTAACCCATAGATCAGCACGTGGCGCTTCATAAGTCCCAGGAGGATTCGCACCAAGATTATCCCGGTCGGGAGGTCTCAGCAAGAGCCGAGCGCGCGTTCGGCAGTGGGGGTCGTTTTGGATTTCATCGATGGAGATTGCCACCTTGAGCACTCACCCGCGTGCCGGAATGAAATCTGTAAGATCCATCCACCACTACACCCCATCCCGAACGCCCGCGACCTGAGCTGGCGAAGGGAGTGGGCGGAGGGACCGGCTCCGCTGCTGTTACGCGCGAGCCGAAGAACCTGTCTCGATCGAGGACGTCTCGGCGGAGCAGTTTCCTCGCCTTCGCCCCGGAAACATGCGAGCTTTCATGCGCTGAGTTCCCGGCTCGTGCTCGGAATGGGTTCGTAGAGGGGGAAGTGGGATCATTGTTTTGAGGCCAAATTTGAACACGTTCATCACAAATGGTAACATTCGTATATGGCCCGGGCTCGGGCAAGCCGGATGGCCTTATGAGCGAATGGTGTTTCAAATTGCTGTATGACGGTGAGTGTCCGCTGTGCGTGCGCGAGGTGAAGTGGCTGCAGCGCTGGAACCGTTGCGGTCATTTGGCTTTCGAGGACTTCTCCGCCGCCGGCTTCGATCCGGTGCGCTATGCCACCACTCGTGAAGAACTTATGCAGGCGATGCACGGCGTATTTCCCGATGGACGCATGGTCCGCGCGGTCGAGGCATTTCGAGAGGCCTACAGCTTGGTCGGCTTAGGATGGCTTCTAGCGCCCACCCGCTGGCCGGTGCTGCGGCCGATTTTTGACGCGTTGTATCGAGTTTTCGCGCGCCACCGGGTGCGGCTAGGAAGCCTCTTTGGCCGATCCTGTGATTCAGGCACCTGCCACGTTGCACCGAAGACGCTGCGCTAGAGCGGTTTTGCGCGCCGGCTCCTTCACTCACGATTCAAGATAGCTAGTGTTGACCAGGCAAAGGCGCCCAAGGTTTGGCCGCCATGGCAGGCTTGTGCCTCGGTGAGTCCAAATGCGCGAGCACAAGAAGCTTACGGCGAGGGGCCAGGGTTTGCAGTCAGCCACGGGAGCGTAACGAGCTTCGCGCGGCGAAAACACAACCAGAACCATAGTCGACATGTGGACTGGGAAGTCTAACCGGCCATCACCCGGTGAAATTCAATGAAGCCAGGTTAGTACCAATCCTTGGCTATAGAAAGTAATCTGTTACGAATCCATATCATAACTTAACAATACTTTCTT
>CAZFRV010000303.1:0-6746 GCA_964521445.1 uncultured Acidobacteriaceae bacterium | reverse complement strand
GTTCGCCGGCGTTCAAAGAGATGTTGCAGTACCTGAAGTAAGACTTTAACTATCCCGCTTCTTCGTTTACATCTGCCAAATCCTGGCCGGCCACCCGCGTCTCGCCGCTCTCCAGTTGCACGCGGATGGGCGATTCTCCTGACTGTCGTTCCACCAGTTCGGCCAACTTCAATGAATGCGTGACCACCCAAAGCTGTGCGTTGCGGGCAGCAATGGCCATCTGTTTCGCCAGTGGCTCCAGCAAGTCTGGATGCAGGCTGGTTTCGGGCTCGTTCAGCGCCAGCAACGCCGGCGGGCGCGGGCTGAGCAGCGCGGCCAGGAGACAGAGATAGCGCAGCGTGCCGTCCGAGAGTTCGCTGGCCCGAAGCGGACGCTTCAGGCCGGGCATTCGCATCAAGACTGCGAACATTCCACTATCTTCATCGTGTTCAATCTCCAGCGAGGCTCCGGGAAAGGCCTGCCGGATGGCCTCGTGGAGGTCTTCGGACATACCAATCTCGTTGATGGTCTGCAGCGCCGCAGCCAGGTCGCGCCCATCGTGGCTCAGGACCGGCGTACGCACACCCACCTGCGGGCGACGTAAGGGCGAATCGGCGTCGGTGCGGAAGTGATGATAGAACCGCCAGCGGCTCATCTCCGTGCGCAACGCGGAGAGTTCGGGATAGAGATGGGGTTCGCGCAACTGCGAAAGCACCGATTCTGTGGGCTGCAATTCGCCGGAGTAGTCGGTGAGACGCTCATCGCTGTCGAGGATCCAGGCTCCCTTGGGACCACGCTTGAAGAAGGTCACTTTCAGGCCGCCGGGTGTGTCCATCCACACGTGCTCTTCTTTTACTTCCGGGTCCATGGCAAAAGCAGAACGGAATTGTCCGGGAGGGATAGGCCCTTGCAGCTTGGGAAGCCCGCAGACTAGCTCATAATTGAAGGTATCGGTTCTGATGCCCAGACTCATTCGCACCGGTTCCAGCCGCGAGGAACTCAGCGACCGGGCTTTGCGCGAACCCGCCCACAGTACCGACGGCATCCCGCCCTCTTCCGCGATCACCTGGGCAAAGCCGCCCACGGCCGCCTTGGCCAATAGAAAAACTGAGTTATACAAGTTGCTCTTGCCGGAAGCGTTGGGGCCGGTGAGAACGTTGATCTGTCGCAGTTTGAGTTTTAACTCGCGGACAGACCGGTAGCCGGAAACATGAATTTCGCGGAGAGACACGCAAAAATAGTAAACGAAAACAGCCGGGATAGGGCTGCAGCACTGAAAAAAGTCTCACCGGCATCGGCGCCAATCGCGTTGATGGCCCAGTTTCTTTGGGGTTGCAACCTCAACCCTCGCCCCAACTTCCAACCACCAGGGATGGGGTTACTGCTTCCGCTGGTTCGCGCGCGCAAAGTCCAGGGCAGCCGGACTCAAGGTGAAACCAGGCCCCATTTCCGATGAGGGGGAACCATGCTGAACCAGACAGCTCTGAACAATTTCAAAGCAAATTTTCGCGGAGAGTTGATCGAACCAGGCAACGCGAAATACGACTCTGCCCGCGCCGTCTACAACGCGATGATTGACCGCCGTCCCCGGCTGATTGCGCGTTGCACAGACAGCGCCGACGTCACCGCTGCCGTGAACTTCGGCCGTGACAATGGGCTGCTGATCGCTGTGCGCAGCGGGGGCCACAATGCCGCCGGAAGCGGGGTGTGCGACGACGGGCTGGTGATTGATCTCTCGCCCATTCGTTACACCCACGTTGATCCGGCAACCGGCACCGTGCGCGTGGGAGGAGGCACTACCTGGGGAGACGTGGACCACGCGACCCATGCTTTTCGCCTGGCGGTGCCCTCGGGGATCATTTCCACCACGGGCGTCGGCGGACTGACTCTCGGCGGAGGAATTGGACACCTCACAAGGCAATACGGCCTCACCATCGACAACCTGCTGGCAGCCGACATGGTGCTGGCCGATGGGACTTCCGTTACCGTCGGCGAGCGACAGAATCCTGACCTGTTCTGGGCTATCCGCGGAGGCGGCGGCAATTTTGGAATTGTTACTTCGTTTGAGTTCCAGGGCCGGCCCGCTCATACCGACTACGCCGGCCCCATGCTCTGGGAACTTGACCAGGCCCCGGAGGTGATGGCTTGGTATCGCGAGTTTATCGCCAAGGCTCCGGAAGACCTCACCGGGTTTTTTGCCTTTCTGGTGGTGCCGCCCGGACCGCCGTTCCCGGAGCATCTCCACAACAAGAAGATGTGCGGCATCGTCTGGTGTTACAACGGGCCGATGGATCAGGCAGAGAAGAAATTCAAACCCATTCGCAGCTTTCTTCCGCCGGCGCTTGATCTGGTTGGACCCATTCCGCATCCGGCTCTGCAGAGCATGTTTGACCCGATCTATCCTCCCGGTCTGCAGTGGTACTGGAAGGCCGATTTCGTCAATAGGTTGAACGATGACGCCGTAAAACTACACGCGAAATTCGGCGCCGAACTTCCTACCGCCATTTCCACCATGCACATGTATCCGGTGAACGGCGCCGCCGGCCGCGTGGACAAGGACTCGACCGCCTGGAGCTACCGTGACGCCACTTGGGCCATGGTCATGGTCGGCGTGGATCCCGACCCGTCAAAGAAAACCGCCATTACTTCCTGGGCGAAGAATTACTGGCAGGCGTTGCATCCCTACTCCGCCGGCGGCGCCTATGTGAACTTCATGATGGAAGAGGGCGATGAGCGGGTGCAGGCCACGTATCGCGGCCACTATGATCGGCTGGCCGCGATCAAAACCAAGTACGATCCGGGAAATCTGTTCCGCGTCAACCAGAACATCGCACCCAGCCGCAAGAAGCCGGGCGCGGCGGCATAATTTACAATGGCGCCATGGACCCCGCTGTCCTGTCCGCTGGCTTGCTCCACGATGAAACCTTTCGCCGGTTGTGCCGGGCGCGCGATCTTCTTGCGGCGCAATACCAGGACAAGCTGTCGCTGGAGCAGGCAGCGCGAGAAGCTTGCTTGTCACCGTTCCATTTCCATCGTCTCTTCACCTCGGCTTTTGGCGAGACGCCGCATGAATTCTTGACTCAGCGCCGTCTCGCTCTGGCTAAACGCTTGCTGGCGGTGGGAGAAATGTCGGTCACGGAAGTGTGTTTCGAGGTCGGCTACTCCAGCCTGGGCTCTTTCAGCCAAAAGTTCCACACGCTGGCCGGCCGGTCGCCGAGCGAATACCAGCGGGAAGTGCGAAGGGTGTTCGGTTACCGGACTCCCTGGCACATCGTTTTTCTCCCTGCGTGTTATTTCGGAAATTACGCGGCAGTGGAATAAGAACCGCAAGAAACAAGAAGCATCGGCAGGCCACTTTTCCTATGCTGTGTCTGAGCAAGACACTTAGGAGGAACAATGATTCAGCGCATGGCTTACGCCAGCATTCTTGTGCTCGACCAGGATCGAGCCAAAGACTTCTATGTCAACACCCTGGGATTTGAATTAAAGATGGATGACAGCCTGCCGAACGGGTTTCGGTGGCTCACGGTAAGTCCCAAGGGTCAGTCGGACTTTCAGATCATTCTGATGAAGGTGGCGCCCGGGCCAAAGTTGGAGGAAAAAGACGTTGCCGCTATCGGCGAACTGATGAAGAAGGGCGCTTTCGGCGCCGGCGTTTTTCAAACTGCTGATTGCCGCAAGACTTACGAAGAGCTGAAGGCCAAAGGCGTGGAATTCCTCTCCCCGCCTAAGGACCAGTTCTATGGCATCGAGGCGGTCTTCAAAGATCCCTTCGGAAACTGGTTCAGTATGAACCAGCCGAAGAACGTTGAGCCGTCGCCGGGGGCCGAAGACTGACATGGGTCGGCCCCGTTTATAATAAGAAGTTTCAGCCTTCTTCCTGGGCCCCGCTGTCTCTGCCCCGGCGTGCGCAACTGGGCGCACGCTCAGGTTCCTTGCAGCCGGCTTGCGAAGGCGGCTGCCAGTCACCAACCCATGTCGCAATCGGCCAACGAGAACATTGTGGTACGCGGGGCCCGCGTCCACAACCTGAAGAACATCGATTTTGAGGTCCCGCACAACGCCATGACCGTGGTCACGGGCGTGTCCGGGTCGGGTAAGTCGTCGCTTGCCTTTGACACCATTTACGCCGAAGGCCAGCGGCGTTATGTGGAGTCGCTCTCCGCCTACGCCCGGCAGTTTCTGGAGCGCATCGAGAAGCCGGACGTGGACCTGATCGACGGCATTGCCCCGGCCATCGCCATCCGGCAGAAGAACTCCACGCGCAACCCGCGCTCTACCGTCGCCACGGCCACCGAAATCTACGACTACCTGCGCCTTCTCTACGCTCGCGTGGGCCGCACCTTCTGCCGCAAGTGCGGCCAGGAGGTGAAGAAGGACACTGTCGACGAGATCGCCCAGAAAATCCTGGCTCTGGACGAGGGAACGCGTCTCAACGCTCTCTTCCCTGTCGTGCAAGGCGCGCCTCAGGGGGATAACAGGAAGGCGCGCCGGAAAAAGAACTCCGCCGCCGACTCCGAATCTGCGACCGTCGCGCTCAAAGAACGCCTTTTCGATCTGCGCAAGAAGGGCTTCAACCGGCTGTTTCAGAACGAACAGGTGTTCGAGTTCTCCACGCCGGAGTCGCTGCTGGACATTGATTTCAGCCAGCCACTCCACGTTCTGGTGGACCGCATCGCCATCGCGGCTGACCAGCGCTCGCGCCTGGTGGACGCCGTCGAGCAGGCCTACCGTGAAAGCGGTGAAGTCGTCTTCCAGACCGCCCCGCGCGATAACGAGAAGCCGCGCGAGTTTCGCTTCGCCAACCGATTCGAGTGCAAGCATTGTCAGATCGCGTACCAGGAGCCGGAACCGCGGCTGTTTTCATTCAACAACCCGTTCGGAGCCTGCCCGCGATGCCAGGGATTCGGCAACACCATTGACTTCGACATGAGCCTGGTAATCCCTGACTCGTCCAAAACTCTGTCTGAAGGCGCAATCGAGCCCTGGTCCAAGCCCAAGTACCGCGGCCTGCAAACTGAATTGCGCAAGTTTGCGCGGCAGCAAGGCATTCCTCTGGACGTCCCCTGGCGTGAACTGGAACCTGAGCAGCAGCAGATGGTGATCGAGGGTGGCGACAAGTTCGACGGCGTTCAGGGGTTCTTCAACTGGCTGGAGCGGAAAAAATACAAGCTGCACGTACGCGTATTTCTGAGCAGATATCGCGGCTACGCGCAGTGTCCGGAGTGCGGCGGCGGACGGCTGCGCGGAGACGCCCTTCAAGTAAAACTTGAAGGTAAGAATGTCCGCGAAGTTACGGCCATGACCGTGGAGCAGGCGGCGCAATTCTTCAGTACCCTGACGCTCCGCCCTGAACAGGCGGAGATCGCCGGCCAGATTTTGGAGCAGATTCAGGAACGCCTGAAGTTCCTGAACGACGTTGGACTCGAATACCTCACGCTCAACCGCCTGGCCTCGACTCTCTCCGGCGGCGAGGCGCAGCGTATTCAACTGGCCACGTCACTGGGCTCGCGGCTGGTGGGCGCGCTCTACGTGCTCGATGAACCATCCATCGGGCTGCACAGCCGCGATACGGCCCGGCTGGTGGGGATCCTTCACGAACTGCGCGATCTCGGCAACACCATCCTGGTGGTGGAGCACGACATTGATGTCATGCGAGCCTCTGACCGAATCCTGGATCTGGGTCCGGGCGCGGGCGAAAATGGCGGACGTTTGATTGCCTCCGCTACCTACGCCGAACTCAAGAAGATGAGCGCGTCCCTCACCGGACGTTACCTGGGCAACGAGCTGCGCATCCAGGTTCCGCAGAGCCGGCGCAAACCGGGCACCACCATCATCCGCGTGGAGGGTGCTCGCGCCCACAATCTCAAGAACATCAACGTGGAAATCCCGCTGGGTATGCTGGTGGCTGTCACCGGCGTATCGGGATCGGGCAAGTCCACGCTGGTGCACAACGTTCTCTACGAGGCACTGGCGGCGGAAAAAGGGATCACGGCTGGGCCCGGTCCTGCGGCGGACGGGTTCAAGAGAATTACCGGCGGACAATACGTCGCCGACGTAGTGCTGGTCGACCAGTCGCCCATCGGACGCACGCCGCGATCGAATCCGGTCACGTACATCAAGGCGTTCGATGCGATCCGCGAGGTCTTTGCCTCGGTCCCGGAAGCGCAGAAGCGTGGCTACACAGCCGGACACTTTTCCTTCAACATTCCCGGAGGCCGTTGCGAAACCTGCCAGGGCGACGGCACAGTCACCGTCGAGATGCAGTTTCTGGCCGACGTGGAGTTGATCTGCGAAGAGTGCAAAGGCGCGCGCTATAAGCCCGGCGTTTTGGAAGTACGCTACAAGGGAAGGAACATTCAGGAGGTGTTGAACCTGACTGTCCGCGAGGGTCTGCAGTTCTTTGCCAGCCAGTCCAAGATCACTGACAAGCTGCGCGTGCTGGAGGAAGTGGGCCTTGGCTACCTGCGCTTGGGCCAATCAGCTACCACGCTCAGCGGCGGCGAGGCCCAGCGCATGAAGCTGGCCGCGCACCTGGTTCCGGCAGGCCGTCCGCACGGCGTGGCCGGAGAGAGCCATGAAGAAAAAGAAGAACGCAAGAAGGCGCGCGCCGGCAAGGGCACCCTCTACATCTTTGATGAACCCACCACCGGCCTGCACTTTGATGACGTGAGCAAGCTGCTGGCCGCGTTCCGCAAGCTGATCGATGCCGGCGGCTCCGTGCTGGTGATCGAGCATAACCTTGACGTGATCAAGACCGCTGACTG
>CAZFRV010000302.1:0-13298 GCA_964521445.1 uncultured Acidobacteriaceae bacterium | reverse complement strand
AAATAGCTTCAGAAACCGTAAGCACCTCAAACGATTGGTCCTTCTGGATACCGTCATAGAGCCGGCGCAGAAATTCGCGTCCCGATTGCGGATAGGACTCCCAAGCATTCTCGCCATCCAGGATGACAGGGACCACCGCGTCACGCCCGCTCTTCAGCACCGGCTCTGCGGACTGCTTGACGCGCCGGATGAAGTCATCAGCCGCTGCCTGGGCCGGAACTCCGGAATAGACGAAACCAATGAGATCGGAAAGAGAGTGATCGCGAAAGAGCACATGGATCAAGGCGTCTTCGCGCTCCCACCGGAATATCCGGTAGAGCTTTTCCGCGCTGGCGGCCTCCAGGCATCCTGTGCCGTCGCGGAAGAAGGACGTGCCCAGGGAGCGGCCCAGGACGCCTTCGTCACTGGCTATCCAGTTGAGGCCCGCGCTGTGGGCGATGGCCAGCGTCTCGTCGGAAACGCTTCCCTCAGATGGCCACATGCCCTGCGGTGAAGAACCGAAAACCTCTTCCTGCATCGCCATGCCCCGGACGATTTGTTCGCGAGCGTCTTCCGGATGCTGAAAACGTTTCTCGGGAAGAGGCAGGCCGGCGTGCGCTACAGCACCCATGTTGGTGTCGCAGATCAGCGGCAGAATGGGGTGGTAGTAAGGGGACGTTGAAATCTCGATTCCGCCCTGTCTGGCCGCTGAGTTGTAAGCAGGTAGGACCGTACCCACCAATTCCCTTTGCTTCTGTATGACCACTTTCTGGTCCTGGAGCGAAAAGTCGCGCTCCTTGCGGACCAGTTCGCGGATGTCAGGCCGCTCGAGGAAAAATTCGTCCATCCACGCAATCTGAGAGAGCACCTGGAGATCGGTTAAGTCGCGATCGGTCATACGGGGCACAAGGCGAAACGCTTCTTCGGGGCGCGACCCGAATTCCTGCCATAACTCGCGGTAACGGGGATAGCGGCCGATCATTTGCTCGGGGTGGGCCTGGAACAGGTAGCGAATGGCAAGCTCTTTTTCAGCGCGAGACAGTTCAGAAGCGGGCTTGGCCGCCAGATCGAGAAAGGGATCGCGGGCCGCGCCGGAAACATAGTCTTGAATCTGCGCGATCAGCGATGGCACCAGGTTGAAGGTCTGATGAATGCCCGGAAATTCGTCCAGAAGTTTGACCATGCCGTAATAGTCCTTCAGGGCATGCAGCCGAACCCAGGGCAGACGGTATTCTCCCGTCACCAGGTCCTTGTAATACGGCTGGTGCATGTGCCAGAGAAAAAGGAGGCGAATGGCCGGCATATCTCAAGCATCCATTAATATCACAGCCGGGCATCTGCTAGACTCTTAAGCAGAACACGCGTGCGCATCTTCACCCGGTACATCTTGAAAGAAGTCCTCTCGCACGGGCTCATCGGGGCCTCAGTGTTTACGTTCGTCATCTTCATTGTCCTCGTGAGCCGCATCAGCGCTCCCGTGACCAGCATCATAGAGCTTTTCTCTCTGACTTTACCTCGGGCCTTCACGGTGACTGTGCCCATGGGGGTGCTGGTTGGGATCCTCATCGGACTCAGCCGGATGGCGGCCGACAGCGAAGTCACCGCCATGCGCGCCTGCGGTGTGAGTGTGCGCACGTTCTTAAGGACCATTTCTATTTTCGGCCTGGGGGCGTGGCTGCTGGCGCTGGCCAACATGTTGATCGTGGCGCCGAAATCAGAGGCTGCTCTGGCCAATCTGGAGAAGAGCGTGGCCCCTTCTCAGCTTATATTTGAGGTCCAGCCTCGCGTTTTCTACGACAATTTCAAAAACTACGTCCTGTACGTAGAAGATGTGACTACCTCTTCCGGAACCGTCCAGTGGAAAAATGTCTTTCTGGCCGACATCAGTACACCCGGCGCTCCCAAAATCATCCTTGCCAAGGAGGCCCTGCCCACCAGCCAAGAAGGCGCCAGCATCCGCTTGCATCTGATCGACGGCGAGAATCATGAAAGCAACGCCCAGGCCCCTTCTCAATACAGCATCTCCACCTTCAAAGAGACGGACATGACGATCAGCCTTCCCACGGCAACGGCGGCCGTACACGAAGAACTCCCTTTGAAGCAGACCAGCACGGCAAACCTTCTAAGGCAGGCCGGCAGCGCCGACACGGAACGGTCTCGCAAATCGCGAATTGAGTTTCACCGCCGCCTTGCTTTGCCAACTGCATGCCTGGTCCTGGTGTTGATCGGCATCCCGTTTGGGCTTTCTGCGAGAAAGGGCGGCAGAGGCGCGGGGTTTGTGCTGACCATCGTCCTGGTCTTCATCTACTACTTCATTTCGAATATTGGCGTCGTGCTGGCCACAAGCGGCCGAGTTCCTCTGGTTTTGGGCGTCTGGATGGCCAACATCATCTTCGCTGTGGTCGGGCTGTTCCTTCTTTGGCGCACGGACAAGACTCCGATTGAGATTGGGCTCAGCCAAGCCTTGCTCGTGCAGTTCAAGGCGCGGTCGCAGTCCTGGCTAAAAGGCCGCGAACAACCGGTCAACGGCAAGCAGCGTTTTTCCCGCACCAGCCTGGGATGGATTTTGGTGGTTCCTCTTGGGCTTGCCATTCTGATTCTGGCCTTCTTTGGAACGTTTTCGCGCTGGATGGGCAGGGTTCCCTCGGCGGTGTGGGGTGGAGAATACTTCTATCCGATGCTGTTTCTGTTTGTCCTGGGCGTAACCGTCCTCTTTGCCCAACGCTTTATCCTGATCCTGGACAACTATGTCTTGAAAAGATTTGCCGGCCTGCTGCTGTTGATCTTGGCCAGTTTCCTTGTTCTCACCCTGGTGTTTACGTTCTTTGAGCTGCTGAGCGATATTGTCAGGAACAAGATCCCACCGATGACCGTGGGAGCCTATCTGGCGAACTCGATTCCTTCCATGCTGTACCTAGTCACGCCGCTGAGTGTGCTGCTGGCGGTGCTGGTCGCGTTCGGGTTGATGCAGAAAACCAACGAGATCACAGCGATGAAGGCCACCGGCATCAGCATCTACCGCACGTTGGTCCCCATTCTGGCCATTTCCGCTGCCCTGGCCGGCGGCCTTTTCCTTCTCGACCAATGGTACCTGCCTTACGCCAACAAACGCGTGGAAACGTTGCGCAACGCTATCAAAGGTAGACCGGCGCAAACCTACCTCCGCCCCAGCAAGTGGATTTTTGGGGAAAGCAGCGGGAAAGCAGGACACGAAGAAACTCGCAGGATTTACTTCTATGAGTTTTACGAGCCGGAGCGCAATGAGTTTGGCGGGTTTTCTTCGTTTGAACTGAATCCGCGTTCCTTTGAGATTAGGAAACGCGTCTATGCCGGCCGCGCCCGATGGGAAGACCACCTGCAAAAGTGGGTCTTCGAAAAAGGATGGCAGCGCTCGTTCGACGGCGATACGGTCTCGGATTTCCGCCAGTTTGATGTCAGCACTTTCCCCGAGATCAATGAGCCGCCCAGCTATTTCAAGAAAGAAGTGCGCCAGTATTCGGAGATGAACTACGAGGAGCTGCACAACTACATCCGTGACCTGCAGCAAAGCGGATTTGACGTGGTGCGATTGCGCGTCCAGTTGTACAAGAAGATCGCCTTCCCCCTTATCACGCTGGTCATGGCGGTGCTTGCCCTGCCTTTCGCACTCGCTGCCGGAAGACGCGGGGCACTGAGCGGTGTAGCCGTGGCCTTGCTGATTGCTGGTGGTTATCAGGTCACGGCCGTCGTGTTTGAGTTTATGGGCAATGTGAGTCAACTCCCGCCCCTGGTCGCCGCATGGATGCCCGACGTGATCTTTGGCATGGTGGGCGGTTACATGATCCTGAAAACACCTTCGTGACCGGCCCTCCTGAAACCTAACGCTGTTAAAATCATCTATTAAACGGCATGCTCAAGAACCTGCGACCACTTTTTCCGTATCTGAAGAAATACCGGGTGACCCTCTTCTGGGGCGCCCTCACCGTATTCTTCAACAACGGAATCTGGGTGCTCTTTCCCCAGGTCATTCGCCGCACCATTGACGATTTGAACCACGGCGCCACGCGCCACAAGTTCATGGTCTATGCGCTGCTGCTGCTGGCGGTGGCCGGGACCAAGGGAATTTTTCAGTTCTTGACCCGCTGGCTGATGATCGGCGTTTCGCGCGAGATCGAGTTTGACCTCCGCAATGACCTGTTCGCGCGCCTGGAAACACTCTCCTATTCCTACTATCAGAAGACGCGCACCGGCGACATCATGGCGCGGGCCACCAACGACCTCAACGCGGTGCGCATGCTCCTGGGCCCGGCCATCATGTACACAGCCAACACGCTGGTGTTCACCGCCGCGGCGCTGGCTTTCATGATTGCCATCAGCCCCAAGTTGACGCTTTGCGCCTTCGCGCCGCTGCCGCTGGCCAGCATCACCATCCAGTACTTCGGAAAAAGAATCCACGAGCGTTTCGAAAAGATACAGGCGCAATTCTCTGATATTTCTGCGCGCGCCCAGGAGAATTTTTCCGGGGCCCGGCTCATTCGCGCCTACGCCCAGGAACAAGCCGAGATTGAACTGTTTGAAAAATCCAACCAGGAATATGTTTCCCGCAGCCTGCCCCTGGCGCGGCTGATGGGAATGCTGTGGCCGGCACTGGAGATGATGCTGGGGTTTGCCATGGTGATCGTACTCTGGCTGGGCGGCCGGGAAACCCTGCTGCACCGCATTACTCCGGGCGACTTTGTGGCCTTCATGATGTACCTCATGATGCTCACCTGGCCGGTGATCGCCCTGGGCTGGGTCATCAACATATTTCAGCGCGGCACGGCTTCGATGGGCCGGATTCAGGAAGTACTGGCGGCCAAGCCGGAGATTACCGATGATGCCGTGGCTGCCGACCTCGCAAGCACTGGGTTCGTCAGAGGCGACTTGGAATTCCGGAATCTCAATTTCAGCTACGATGGCGTGCCGGTGCTGAAAGACATTAACCTGGCGATTCCGGCCGGTACCAGCCTGGCTATCGTGGGTCCCACAGGTTCAGGTAAAACCACGCTGGTTAGCCTGATCCCCAGAATATTTGATGTAACACATGAGCATTCTGAAAAAGCCCGCTCAAGTGCTTTGCTGCTCGATGGTCGTCCCGTGCGTGAATACCCTTTGGCCGCGTTGCGGCGTAACATCGGCTTTGTGCCCCAGGAAACGTTTCTCTTCAGCACCACGGTAGGCGAGAACATTGCCTTCGGCGTGGAGGGCGCCAGCCTCGAGCAGATACGTTCCGCAGCCGAAGCCGCCAATATCGCCGCCGACATCGAAGGCTTTCCTGACCGGTATGAGACCGTGGTTGGCGAGCGCGGTATTACTCTTTCTGGCGGCCAAAAACAGCGCACCGCAATCGCCCGGGCCATCATGCGCGATCCGCGCATCCTCATCTTGGACGATGCCCTGGCCAGCGTGGACACGTACACGGAAGAAAAAATCCTCAATCATTTGCGGGAAGTAATGCGGGGAAGGACGACGATTTTCATCTCCCACCGCGTCTCCACCGTCCGCAACGCCGATCGGATTGCCGTACTGCACGCAGGCCGCATTGTGGAAATGGGCACGCACGATGAACTCATTGCCCGCGATGGTTATTACACCGACCTCTACAACAAGCAACTCCTGGAAGAAGAACTGGAGCAAGTCTAAGTCATGAAGCGCGTGGTGGTGGCCGAACTCCTGGACACCGACAACGGCACTCTGCGCGAGGTGGAAGACTCGCTCGCCGATCTGCGCATGTTCAATCGGCGTTTTGGCGGCGTACGCGCCATGACCTCATTGCTGCGCGAGGTGGCGGCGCAGCGCGGGCTCAAAGAGATGGACTGGTTGGACGTGGCCGGCGGCGCCGGCGACGTCGCTACTCTGACCGCGGAATCGCTGGCTCGCAGCGGAGTCAAGGTGCATCCGGTGGTGATGGACCGCGCGCCCACGCACATGAATGGCGGGAACCGCAACGTCTGCGGCAATGCCCTGGCTCTGCCCTTCCGCGATGGAAGCTTTGACGTGGTCGGCAGCTCCCTTTTCGTGCATCACCTGGAACCGGAGGAACTGCACCGCTTTGCCGTGGAGGCCCTGCGTGCGGCTCGCCATGCATTCGTCATCAATGACCTGGTTCGTCATCCGCTGCACCTCGCCCTGGCCCTTGCCGGACGTCCTATTTACCGCAGCCGCATCACCCGCCATGACGCGCCGGCTTCCGTGCGCCGCGCTTACACCGTAGATGAGATTCGCGGTATTCTTCAGGGCACTGGCGCAGCTGAAGTCTCTGTCCAGACCTTTTATCTCTATCGCATGGGAGTGATCGCCTGGAAAACGCCGGCGCCATGACTGACTACGACCTGATTGTCGCAGGCGCAGGACCGGCGGGTTCGGCTTGCGCCATCACTGCCGCTCGGGCCGGCGCCCGCGTGCTACTTTTGGAAAAGGACCGCTTCCCGCGGCACAAAGTGTGTGGTGAATTTGTCTCTCCGGAGTCGCTGCGCCTTCTGGGTTCCCTTCTGGCTCAAGACCAGTTCCCTGCCGCGCAACCCCGGATCACGCGTGCCCGTGTCTTTCTTGACCGCAAGGTTGTATCGCTCCCGGTTTCGCCTCCGGCGTACAGTATCCCCCGGTTTGAGCTGGACGCAGCTTTGCTTCGTGCCGCCCGCCACGCCGGGGTTTGCGCAGAGGAAGGAACTACTGTGCGCGAAGTGACTCAGAATGGCCGCTTCACAGTCCACGCGGCCGGAAAGACGCTCACGGCAAAGGCCGTGGTCAACACTACTGGACGCTGGTCACAATTGACGCAATATGAAATCGGGGATCAGGCACGATGGATCGGCCTGAAAGCCCACTTTTGCGAAGCTGCCCCTCCTGATTCGGTGGACCTGTATTTCTTCGCGGGCGGGTATTGCGGCGTGCAGGCGGTAGCGAAAAACGCGGTCAATGCCGCGGCCATGGTGCAGGCTGGCGTTGCTCGCTCCCTGGAGGAAGTCTTTGCGGCTCACCCCGACCTCTGGCGGCGCAGCCGCGCATGGGAGCCTCTCTTCCCTTCGATCACGACATCGCCGTTGTATTTCCGACGGCCGGAGACGGAAAACAACGGCATGCTGCTGGCTGGCGACGCCGCCGGTTTTATCGACCCGTTTGCCGGTGACGGTATCTCGCTGGCTCTGCACACCGGAACGCTGGCTGCGGAATCGCTGGCTGATTTCCTGCGGGACAAGTCTTCGCTCGCCGAGTCGCATCGCCGATACAAGGCTGCTTACATCGCACGATTCGCCCCGGCCTTCCGCAATGCTGCCCGGTTGCGCGCGGTGTTATCGCTTCCGGCGTGGTTAAGGACAGGGCTGTTGGGCTTAATCGGAACTCGGCCCATCGCGGCGACTATTGTCCGGGGAACGCGAGCCAAGCCATGATCTCGCGCACCGCAATCCAGGATGCTGGGCGTCGCATCGGCACGCACGTTCGTCGTACTCCTGTCATGGCGCTTGAATCGGACGCGTTGAATGTGGACGCCAAGATTTTCTTGAAATTGGAGTCACTGCAACACACGGGATCGTTCAAGCCGCGCGGCGCCTTCAATTGCATCTTGAGCTCGGAGGTTCCCCCTGCAGGCGTGATTGCCGCGTCGGGAGGCAACCACGGCGCCGCGGTGGCTTTTGCCTCGCAGAAGCTGGGTCATCACGCGGAGATTTTCGTTCCCGCCATTTCTCCCCCCAACAAGGTGGAGCGTTTGCGCCAATACGGCGCTGAAGTCTGCGTAATCGGACGCGACTACGCGGAAGCTCTGGCCGCCAGCCAGAAGCGCCAGGCGGAAACCGGAGCTTTGTCCGTCCATGCTTACGACGACGAACGCATCTTAGCCGGACAAGGCACGCTGGGCATGGAACTGGAAGAGCAGGTGCGGGGCCTGGACAGCGTGCTGATCGCTGTCGGCGGCGGCGGCCTGATCGGCGGCGTGGCTTCCTGGTACCAGGACCGAGTGCGCGTGGTGAGCGTGGAACCGGAACGCGCGCCCTCTCTGGCCAGGGCGCTGGCTGCAGGCCGCGTCGTGGAAGTGGAGGTCGGAGGCGTGGCCGCCGACTCGCTGGGCGCGCGGCGCGTGGGCGAGTTGATGTTTCCCATCGCGCGCAAGTTCGTCTCCAGCGCGCTGCTGGTCAGCGACGAACAGATTGTCCAAGCCCAGACCTTCCTCTGGCGCAAGCTTCGCCTGATGGCCGAACCCGGCGGCGCCACGGCGATGGCTGCCCTGCTCTCCGGCGTTTACCGGCCCCGCCCGGGAGAACGTGTTGGCGTGGTTATTTGCGGCGCCAATGCCGAGATCTCCGGTTTTCCTGCCTGATTCAGCCAAGGAATCCCGCTTCGAGAGAGGGTCTTCCTGGCCTGTTCCGCTTATCTCCCGCCTTTCGCCGGTCGGCGCTCGCGAAGATAGCAAAAGATCAATCTTCCACGTATCATTGGGCGCTCCCCTGAAACGCTAATGTAGCAGCCCTCACCAGATTCAGAGGCACCGGCCCCTGCAAGTCAGTTGTGCGATACCGCGATATTTCAATTCAGAATGAGGAGAGAAAAACAATGAAGTTTGCCACTTCCGGGTTCAAAGTCCTGTGTTGTCTGTTGTTCCTTGCCCCAGTGCTGATGTCCGCTCAAGCAATCGTGGATTGCAGTGGTGCAACTCCGCCACCGGCCTTTACAAGCATCACCGCGGCCCTGGCCAGCCTACCTAACGCGGGCCCCAATACCATTCTGGTCACTGGTACCTGCCACGAAAATGTTGTGATGTTTGGACGCACCGATCTCACCATTGCCGGCAATCCAACGGCTACCGTTGTCCCAGGCAACGCGGCCGGACACCTTCTGTCCATCAACGCCTCGCAGCGGATCGAGATTCAGAACCTCACGATCGATGGGGGGCGTGGCGCTATCGTCAATGACAATTCGCGCGTGGATTTCATCAGCGACACGATTCAAAACAGCCAGGGTATTGGCCTCACCAGCATCGATTCTTTGGTTCACGTCCTCGATAGCACAGTTCAGAACAGCGTTCGCTCGGGAATCAGTGTGGGCGGCGGAACCTTTTATGTGGATAGCGACGTCACCGGCACCACGGTCACCAACAACGGGAGGGTGGGGATCGCAGTCCTCACCGGCCATCTGATTCTGAATGGCGGCGACGGCGTCACTCCTGGAACACAAAACGTATTCAGCAACAATGGCCTTTCGGGAGTAGAGGTTGCCAGCAGCGCCGAGGCGGATATCAACGGCGACAACCGGATCATCAACAACGGCGGGCAGTGGGCGCTCCTGGTCCTCAATGGAAGCAGCATATTGGTTACCGGCGGCACCATCAACGGCAATACCGGATTGGGCGTCCATTGCGGCGGTACGAGCCATTGCGAGTTTGGCGGAGGCAATACTCAGATTGACAGCAATGGCGCGGGTGGAATCGAGGTAGTAGAACATTCTGACACCTCTCTAGACGGTGCGACTGACATCTCGGGCAATACCGGCATTGGCGTACTCGTCGACCAGAGCTCGTCGCTGACCAGCCTGGGCGGCAATACCATCAACAACAATACCGATGACGGCGTTGTGGTCAATTTGTTGTCGGTCATCAAATTTGTCGCCACTGACACCATCACCGGGAACGGAAAGATGGCCCTGGAATGCGACAACGGCTCCCTGGTTTCGGGCGACATCACTACCTATAAGCCGAAGAAATGCGGTACCGCGTTTCAGGCGACGCCGATCAAGTAGTTGAAACCTGAAAGATGGGCCGCCAATGTGCGGCCCACTTTTTTGGCCAGCTTGCGCGTCATTTTGTCTCGGCGCCGAGGTTTTTGTCCGGCAAGAAGTGCCCCACAAGCGTTTTACAGACTAACTTCAAGCGTTTGGTTAGCCAGGCTTCACTTGCCCAGATGTACCCGCGGACGCTGGATAATCCACTTCGGTGTGGGATCAAGATGCAAGTCGGACGATTTCGTCATACTCATGAATTTGCGTTCCGTTGCTTCCTGTTTTCGCCGCTGCCACCATGGCCCTGCCCACAGACGCCGCCGCAATCGCGCGGTAGCGCCGCAAGCCGGCGATCATGGCAGCGTTGAGCACCGGCGCGACCATCTGCACCACTCTCTCTCCCAGCCGAAACTCTGCTCTCTTGCCCAAAAGCAGGCTGGGGCGAAAAATATGCAGCGCGTCAAAGCCCAGCCGCGCAATCTCCTGCTCCAGTTCTCCCTTGGTGCGTAGATAGAAGTTCTTAGACCCCGGATCGGCGCCTACTGACGAAACCAGCAGAAACTGCCGGGCCCCGGCTTGGCGCGACAGCCTAGCGGCGTCCAGTGGATACTCTAAATCCACCTGACGGAAGGCCTCCTGCGAGCCAGCCTTGCGGATGGTGGTGCCCAAAGCGCAGAAGATATCATCGACGCCGGCAAAATCTTCGGCGCTGAGGTTCTCGAAGCTGATCGTCTTCTGAGCCAAACGGGGATTCGACGCCATCGGCAGCGGGCGCCGTCCCAACAACATGATGCGGGCATAGTTCGAGTCCGCCAGCAGAGTTTGCAGGCAGAATCCACCCACCAGGCCGGAGGCGCCCAGTAGCACCGCCATCTTGGTAGTAGCTTCTCCAGGTGGCACTAGGTGGCCTTGTTCCTTCAAATGGAACAACCAAGAGCCTACCGCGAATTTGCACGGATCGGTTAGGCCTAACCTGGGATTATTTTCGTCGTGATGGATTCAGACCGGACTGGCCGAGTGTCAAGACATCTCCCGGAGCTCACGTGAAACAAGATCCCATCCAGGAGAAAACGACGGGGTGGAAAAGAGCGCCCGGTTGGACACCAAACGTCACGCGCGGCTGGTAGTCCTGCCCGAGGCCGCACCGGCGCCTGCGGTATGCAACCGGGCCAACTCCAGCAACGCGGCGCAGCAAGCGTCTTCTTTGCTGGTGGCGTCGTGGTGGGCCAGAACATCACCCGAGCCTTCGCGGCGGATGACGCAAAACCACAGGTACTCGTCCTTGCTTTTATGCGGGACAATACTGGCGTGATAGGGGGAACGGGCAATCTTCATCGGCTCACGTCCTGATGCTGAATTTCACCGCTCGGCGCTGTCCTTGCACAACATCGCCAGGGCGAAGTCTCACGATTAAGGCACAACCTACGGGAATCAACTGCGGGCTATTCTAACTTGCCACTCCCCTCAATCCTCGCACTGCAATGTTAAAAACAGGTTAAAAATCACGAGAGCTGCTTGGGTTGCAGTTGCACTAAAGCCAGGGCAAATCGACAGGTAAGTCTCTGACGGGCAAGCTTCGGGATGGGCTCATCAACGTCGGCCAAAGTCTTTACTTTTGTTTGATTTAGCGTATCTCAGCATGGGCCGAACGAGAATCGCGATCCCGCAGCTCAGCTCCAGCAGATGGCGGGCGGCGGCGATTCTCTCAGCCAAGGAGCTTTGAGCGTCTAGGCCATCAGCATAGATCACAGCGTACCCGCCGGGATGGGCCACCCGAATTCGACGAATGCTGCCTTCGTGCTGGGCGTCCATGGCGTTGGCCAGTCGCAGGATGCCTGCCAGACGTTGGGCCATTTGCCGCACCCTTGCTGGCAGGAGACGTAAACCGGTCTGCCGTTTCCCAGGCAGCGCCCCACGATGATAACGAGCGATGTATGCAATCACGTCCAAGTCCTGCTGCTTCCACGAAAAGGGCCGGTCCACTTCCTGGACCAGCCGCTGCGTGGCTTTGTGGTGGCCCCTCCTGCCGCCGGAGCGTCCGACCTCATGGACCGTGGCCGCTGCCTGGAGCAATTCGCGTGCGCGCCTTTGCTCGGCCCTCGCAGCGTCCAACAGACCGGCGCGGGCCAGCCCATCGTGTAACTGAAGAGCCAGCCGGGCCACGCGCCGGCTGTGCTGCACGTCGGGATCGAGAAATGAGGCCCAGACCTCGAGCTTCTTGAATGCAGCATGTCGGGCTTCCTTGCCACGGGGCAGCCCCAGCCGCCACACTTGCCATAGTGAATCAGCCCCGGACGTCTCCCGGAGATACTGATCAATCCTGGCCTGGCGTTCTTCGGTGATTCGCTGCTCCCAACGCTGTCGCGAAACCGGATCAGACAACACACCAGCGCGAAGCGCCGTTTCCCGGAGCACATCCAGGTCATGGATTTCACCCAAACCGTCCTGGACGCGCTTCAGTCCTCGCGCCCATTCGTCATGGAGTTCAGGAAGAAAGTTTTCAATCACATAGCGAAACTTCTTCACCCCAATGCGCAAAGCATGAAAGGCCGCCGGACTTCCATTCTGTAACGCGCGATTGTGCAGACGGCGGGCCCGCGTCCAGTTCTCCAGAGCCAGGGACTGAAAAGGTTCGCTGCCCAATCGCAGTCGGGCTGCCCGGCGAGTGAGAGAACGCGCCCAGCGCTCCCACTGCTTGCGATCGAACCCTTGCAAAGCCGCTTCCGCATGCACTCTCGCGGCTTGTTCTTGCGCGCGGCAATGGTCAAGCAAGGCCGGGACCACCGGATCGTCGGCGGCCGCAAGCTTCTCCGTCCATTCCATGAGCACGTGGCAGTCGCGGATCGTACCCAGGCTCGAGAAAAGCTCCTTTCCCATCTTGCGCATCTTCTTCCAGGCGGGATCGGGATCGATGGCGCGGAGCCCTTCGGCCATTGAGCGGCAACGGCGCAGAGCGACGCGCAGATCGTGGACGGGATCGGCGGCAAAGCCGTCGGCCGCCTTTTCCGCTTGCTTCAGGACTTCCGCCATCCAATAGGCTAAGCCGGATTGGGGTTCGCGTCCTCGATGTGCCGTGCTGGACAAAGTTCACCTTAAGTTTGTAGACAAGGTCGTCACTGCGTGCTCAAGCCTTGAACAATGCGTTGGAACGCCGGATCGGAGGCCAGTGGCTGCAGTTCCGGGTCCTGCGTGAGAGTCGCCGCGTGTTTCACCCCGCGCTGGACCGCCTGCTCGAGCGCCTTGAGAGCGGCCTTCTTATTCCCGGCGCGTACTTGAGCCTCCGCCAGCGCCAGCACCGGCCAAGCTTGATCGGGAGCGGCTTCAGCCATCAGCTCGAAATAGGCTGTTGCCTGGGGAAAGCGCCCCTCGCGGAGAGCGTCCTGTCCCGCTTCCATCCCCTGGATCAAAAGCTGGGCGAAGGCCCGCGAACCGACCAGATGGTCGCTGCTGTTGGAGTTAGCCCGGCGCCGCAAATCCGACATGACTTTCACGATGTGCTGCCCCAGACCAGCTTGCGCCTCGGCGTCGACACCAAACTGCGCCAGTTCGCCCGCACCGGTCGCGGTAAGCGATGTCTGCAGCTCGATCTC
>CAZFRV010000301.1:0-9015 GCA_964521445.1 uncultured Acidobacteriaceae bacterium | reverse complement strand
CTGCCATCTTATGTTTTAAAAAGGCTGTTGGCCCGCCTCGGCTGGGAACTCTCATGGCATGAACCGCGTATATGAAAGTGTATACGCGTGTGTGCTGGGGGCATCGGAAGGAACCATGAAAGCGAAAAAGATCGCAATCATAGCGGGGGTTGTCGTCCTGCTGGGAGCCATTGTCGGCTTTACGGTAAACCAGACCCAGAAGAACGTGGTCACCGTGCAGACCGGCAAGGTCGTTAAGCAGGATATTGCTTCGACTGTAACCGCCTCGGGCGAAATCCGGCCCAAGAATTTCGTCAACGTGGGCGCGAATGCCATGGGTCGGATTACGCGTCTGTTTGTCAAGGAAGGCGAGCACGTTAAGAAGGGCCAAGTACTGGCCCAGTTGGAGAACGTGCAATCGGCCGCTGACGTGGAGCAGATGAAAGCGACCCTGGCCGCCAGCCAAACCGACGCCGTGGCCGCGGACGCTGCCTTGAAAACGGCGCTGGCCCAGTCCAACAGCAGCAAAGCCAGCCTGGCCCAGGCCAAAATCGACTATGAGCGTTCGCAGAACCTCTACCAGAATCAGTTGATCGCCAAGCAAGACTACGACAGCAAGAAGGCCGCTTACGAAGTGGCCCAGGCTGTAGCTTCCCAGGACGTGGCCCGCGTTGACCAGGCGCGCGCAGCCTTGGATTCTGCCCAAGGCCACGTTAAAGTGGCCAGAGCTGTACTGGTCCACTACGATGACGTGCTCAGCAAGACCACATATCCCGCACCCTATGACGGAGTGGTTACCAGCCTTCCCGTTCACGAAGGCGAAACAGTGGTCATGGGAATCCAGAACGCGCCCGGCAGCACACTGATGACGGTGGCCGACATGTCCGTCATCACCGCGGAAGTGCGAGTGGACGAAACCGATATCGTCAACGTCCGCCTGGGACAGCCCGCCGAAGTCACCATTGATGCCATCCCCGGCCAGACGTTCAAAGGCAAAGTGACTGAAATCGGTGACAACGCCATCGTCCGCTCCACCGGCGTTTCTACTTCGCAGAGCACCACCAGCAGTCAGGAAGCCAAAGACTTCAAGGTCGTGATCACGCTGGACAATCCGCCGGATAATCTTCGTCCCGGTCTTTCCGCCACGGCCAAGATCACCACCGGGTCGGAACACAATGCGCTGACGATTCCCATCCAGGCGCTCACCATGCGCGAAAAGAAAGACCTGGAAGCCCAGGACAACAAACCCAAGGGAACCAAGCCAGCCGACGCGACTCCGCAGGCGGTCAAGAAGGAAGAGCAGGACTTGCAAGGTGTGTTCGTGATCACCAAGACCAAGAAGGCCGAGTTTCACGTCGTGGAAACGGGACTGACCGG
The DNA here is from genome assembly GCA_964521445.1 of uncultured Acidobacteriaceae bacterium. Lineage (GTDB taxonomy): Bacteria > Acidobacteriota > Terriglobia > Terriglobales > Acidobacteriaceae > Angelobacter. Next base: position 7,659 of record CAZFRV010000301.1, on the reverse strand, counting down.
CTCGACCGATATTCAGGTCAAGAGCGGGCTCCAGGAAGGCGATGAAATCATTACCGGCAGCTACAAGGTGCTGAAGAGTCTGCGCAACGGCGCCGGCGTCAAGGTGGATAATTCCGCGCTGAACAAGTCCGAGTCCTAAACCGAAGGGCCGGCAGGCGCGTCTAAGTAAGTGGAGAGAGGAATCCTTTTGCCGGGTACTGACGGGGAGAAAAGCATGGCAACTCAGATCGCCGATCTGTCGCAGAGCATCGTCAATGCTCCGCCCCAAGACTGCATGATCTGCACGGAAGATCTCTGGAAAACTTACGAAATGGGAGCGGAGCAGGTCCATGCGCTGCGCGGGGTCAATCTGAGGATCAACCGCGGCGAATACGTCGCCATCATGGGACCCTCCGGCTCGGGCAAGTCCACTTTAATGAACTTGATTGGCTGCCTCGACACCCCAAGCAAAGGACGTTATTGGCTCAACGGCAGCCTGGTCAGCGAGCTCGACGACGACGAGCTGGCCCGCATCCGCAACAAAGAGATTGGTTTCGTATTCCAGACTTTCAACTTGCTGGCTCGGGCTACAGCCCTGCACAATGTGGAGCTCCCGTTGATTTACAGCGGAACGCCCGCGGACGAGCGCATCACTCGCGCCAAGGAAGCTCTGGGCGCCGTGGACCTGGCCGACCGTATGAGCCACAAACCCAATGAACTTTCCGGCGGCCAGCGCCAGCGCGTGGCCATTGCCCGCGCCCTGGTCAATCATCCTTCCATCATTCTGGCCGACGAGCCCACCGGCAACCTTGATTCCCAGACGGGAAGCGAAATCATGACGCTATTCAAGGACCTTCACCGCAAAGGGAACACGATCGTGCTGGTGACTCACGAATTCGACATCGCCGAACACGCCCACCGCGTCATCCATATCAAAGACGGTGTCATCGCCAGCGACGAACAGAAGATCAAGTAGCAGCGCCACGGATCGTTTCAGAGTTAGCGGTAACGATCACCCCGCGGAGATTGGAAGAGCTCCCGAAGGGAATGTCCGCGCGCAGGTTTGTAAGAGGGCACGACTCCAAGTCGTCGTGCCGCCGACGTAAGTACAGCAGCTAAAGCCGAGAACTTATTACGTTGTTACGGCACGAACAGCCCATGTGGGCTGACGCAGTGCAAACGCCATAATCGCTACTGCCTCACGCGATCATCAATCGCTTCCGGATTCGCCTTGACCAGCACTGTCAGGCGCGTCTTCTCCCATTCCAGGATCAGGTCGGCGCTGTTATTGTTGTCCTGGTCGAGCGAAATCGTGAATTGCTCCACCGGCACCACGATCTCCTCTTTTTTCATGTCCACTCTGGCCAGATCCTGGTCCTGGTTATAGACGGTGCCCCACTGTCCGGTCTGCTTGTTGATAATCAACTTCCAGGTGCCGGCGGAAGGCAGCGTGTACAGGGTGTATGTGCCCGCGGGAACTTTCGCGCCGCCAATGTCGACGTTGCCTTCCGTGACGAGGGTCGTGGCCTCATTGGCTCCGGTACGCCACACCTTGCCGTACGGAGTCAGGGTTTCCATCTTTCGACCGCGTAACGACGGGCGGCTGTAACTGATGGTGACCTTCTTCCCTTTGATGGTGCAGTCGGCGGTCCCGGGAGGGCTGGGTCTCTGGCTCTTGTCCTGTGTCGCCTGGATCCCGGGCAAATCGATCACGAAAAACATTATCAGAGTCAATCCAACAGCAAGGTTGTTGCGACGCATGTGAGTGTCCTTTCTGAACGGCGTCTATGGTCTTTTCACAAATCCTTCCGGCGATACTCCGCTAGTTGCTTACAGGGATGTCCTGCTCCGCCTGCTTCCATGCCTTCTTTCGTTCGGCTTTGGCGTCGACTTCCGGCTTGAGATCATGAATTCCTTTTTCAAGGTTCTTCGAGCCCTTGCCGGTCACCTTGCCCTTCAGGTCAGCCAGGGCGATCCCCAGATTCTGAGCGGCATGGATAGCAGCCACACAGTCGCCCAGCGTCGTGAAGCCATCGCACGCCTGCATCGGAGTGACCGCTTCAGGAAGGAGTTGCTGTATTTTGGCGCTGAACTTGGGATTCTGGCTGAGGTAATCCTTCGGACGTTGCTCAATCGGGGGCGGCGTATTCATGTTGGGTAGACCAGCATGCGGGTCGTAGGTCCCGGGTCCTGAAGAAGGAGGGGGCATACCGCCACCCGGACGGCCCATCTGTCCGGACGCCAAAAGCGCTGAGAGAAAGAAGACGCAGAGAGCACTTGGAAACAAAGCTCGTTTCATACTAGTTTGATTCCTCTGGATTGAAGAATTATACCCCTGCGGCCGAGCAAAAAAGAGACCGGCGAAAGCTGGCGCGGAACTCCACGGAGCTTGCCGCGCGTAAGTCGTTGCGTCAAAATGGATGCAATTTATCCCAGGAGAATGGACTATGAAAGCGTTTGCGCGCTTGGGATTCTTTCTGGTTTTGTTGGCCGGCCTGTCATACGCGAACGGTCGCCAACGCGACTGGCAATCCGGAGCCTTGTTGGATGTGACCACGGAGGCCTACGCCCTTCCTCGCAACCAGCCCCCCGCCGGGCAGATTGATACCGGCGACGCTTCACTTTCTCAGCAACACTTTGCCATGCGATTCAACGCTTCGAGCTACTCGCTCGATAGCGGAGACTTCATCTGGGTGGCGACCCGCCCGGGGCGGTATAGCGACTTCAAGATTACTTTTCGTCAGCCGATAAAATTCGCGGTTGAGAGGTCGAATCTTTATCTGATCGATGACGAGGGCAAAGAGCGCAAGCTGAAGCTGCAGAATAGGATCGCTAAGGCCGGCGTGGTCCGGAGCGGCCCAGCCTTGCCGGCGGCTTCGGAAGCGGGGAAGATCACTATTGAAAGCGATCCCGAGTCTGCGGCCATCACTCTCGACGGCCGGTTCGTGGGTACGGCCCCGGCGACAATCCGATTGCGTCCCGGCACGCACGATTTCCGGCTGTCCTTGGAAAGTTGGAAGAGTTGGTCCGCCACCATCGACGTGCAAGGCGGAGCCGATTTGAAGATCCCAGTCAACCTTGAGAAAGTCCGGAAGTGAAACGCGCTTGAGGCTTTGACGAGCGGCGAGAAAATGCGCGGTTATTTTCGCTGGCCGGCTTGTGCCGCCTGGGCGGACTCTTCCTGTCGTTGGACTTCTCGCAGCTCCACCGGTGAAGACAGAACAATCGAGGTCGAGGTTGTGCCGTAGGGTGTTAAGCGATCGATCAGGTTTTCCAGATGCTCCACCGAACGCACATGCACCTTCATGATGAAGGAATCGGCGCCGGTGCCCCGGTGACATTCGACGACTTCCGGCGAGTTCTTGACTACAGTGGTAATGCGGGTGAAAACGTCTCCCACCACCGACACGCGTATGAACGCGGTAATCGGCATGCCCACTTTCATGGGATCCACATCGGCGTGATAGCCGACGATAATGCCGGCTTCCTCCATGCGTTTCACGCGTTCCACCACAGCGGGCGTGGTCAAGCCTACCCTGCGCCCCAGTTCGGCGTAAGAAAGCCGACCGTTTATCTGAAGCTCATGAAGGAGCTTCCAGCCAATTTGGTCGAGGAGTTTGTCGTTTCGTAAATTCGAGTCCATGTGGAGCCTGATATTCTAAACAATAATTCCTTTTTCTTCTAACTTAAATGATTACCTAGATAATTAGTAAACTCTAATGTACGTGCTCTTCGCCAATCGTAATTAGACCACCAACGAACCAGTTCTGGCCAGAGGAAAAGGGGTTCTGAGGGTCCCCATTTTGCCGCTTACGCCTTCCAGTTAGTGACTTGGCGACGGGAAGCGTTTCAAGAGCGACGGCGAACGTGCCCGGCGCAGTCGCGAACGGTTTTTCTTGATTTAAGAGGGGCAGCCATTATAAAACTGATAACTCGCAAGTTTAGTTTGAGCTTAGCAGCTGCTTCCGATTACCTCCCCAGGTATTGCAGTTAGATTCTCCATGGACAGAATTGTCATCACCACCCAGGAAGTTGACCGTACAGTGCAACCGTCTCCGGTCACGCCGGAGGTCCGCGCACCGAGGTTGCCGAGCCCGGTGCCTATCTGGGTCCGGTTGCTGTTGATCCCGTTGGTGTTGGTGTTGCCACTTTTGTCGCTGGTGGCACTGATCGTCCGGGTCAGCGTGCGCAAACAGACGCCGCGGGCGATGCAGGCCTGGTCAGCCTATTTGCTGACACTGTTGATTATCAGCGGTTTTCTTTCCACCATCCTGGCGGTGCTGACCCTTGCTTTTTCCTGGGCTCCGGCGCCGGACGCCGTCAGCGCGGCGCTCTCCGGGCTGGATGAGCGCAGCAGCTTTCCTGTTCTGCCCGCGGCCCGCATTATGTCCGGTGTGGAGTTGAGCACCACGTTAAAGCCGCTGGTTTTGCTGGCTTCGCCCGCCGCCAAACGCTGGTTCAGCCATGCGGAGAGCACCTCCGGCTTGCTGGGCGCGGCGCTGATTCTCCAGGCGGATGCGCACGGCTATTTGCTGGCCACGGCGCGCCATGTCGCCGATGGCGAAGACTGGCGGGGCCGCACCGGGAAGCAGAAGGTCATGGTGTCGGACGGTATGAACGGCTGGGCCACGGCGCAAGTGGTGGGCCGCCACAAGCGGCTCGATGTGGCCCTGCTTTGGCTGGATCGCAGATTTGGCGAGGCCGAATTCCGGCAGCCGGTTTCTACTTACGCAAGCGTGCAGGCCGGCGAAAAGATTTACGTGATCGGCCATCCGGAAGGGCTGAACTTCAGCGTCAGCAACGGAATCGTTTCCCGCACTCCCGGCAATGACGTCTTGCAAATCTCGGCGCCGGTAAGCCCGGGCAACAGCGGCGGGCCGGTCTACGACGAATACGGCAACCTCCTCGGAGTAGTTACTTCCAAGGTAGCGCGTTCCATGGAGCCGGAAGCTGAGAACTTGAACTTTGCCGTCAGTACTGACGCCCTGCTGCACGAATCGGATTGGGACCTGGCGGGCGATGAAGCTTCCCGCAAAGCATTCGCGGATTTCGTCCGCCAAGCCAAGGTGCGCCGGGCCCCGGCGGGCAGCGCCACAGACCAATAGGAAACTTCGCCATGGCAAACATTACCGTGACTGTTTACGATTCGACGGAGAACAAGCGCGTGCCCGTCGAGCTTCCTGACGATGCGCCCGCCAATCGCATCATCGCCGTGCTCGTGGAAAAGCTGCAGCTGCCGCCCAACGGCCCGGACGGCGCCCCGCTCAGCTATAAATTCCATCACAAAAACTCCGGACGCCAGATCCAGGATTCACAGACGCTCGCGGACGCTGCCGTCAAAGACGGCGACATCCTGCGCCTGCAGCCGGAAATCACCGCGGGAGCGCGATGACCTTGCCGGCGGCCCAGGTCGCGCCGGTCGAAGACCGCTTCAGCCGATTTCGTCTCATCGGGTGGTGGGACCAGGAAAAGATTCGCGCGGCGCGCGTGCTGGTGATCGGAGCAGGCGCCCTGGGCAACGAAATCCTTAAAAATCTGGCGCTGTTGGGCTTCATGAACATCGTAGTGGTGGACCTGGACTCGATCGATTCTTCCAACCTTTCCCGCAGCATTCTCTACCGCAGCTCTGACGTAGGCCGCCGCAAAGCCGACGCCGCGGCAGACGCGGTGCGAAACATTTTTCCCGAGGCCAGGGTGCGTCCCATTACTGCCGATGTCGTGCACGGACTGGGCCTCGGCCTTTTTGGCTGGGCCGACATGGTCCTGGCCGGCCTGGACAACCGCGAAGCCCGCCTGTGGATCAACCGCGCCTGTTGGAAGATGAACCGGCCCTGGATTGACGGAGCCATAGAAGGCATTAATGGCGTGGCTCGCGTGTTCATCCCCGGGACCCCGCCTTGCTACGAATGCACTTTGGGTGAAATCGATTGGGCCATCCTAAACAAGCGCATGTCCTGCAATCTTCTGGCCTTGGAGAATGACACCGAAGGGAAAGTGGCCACCACACCCACGATCTCGTCCATCATCGCCGGCCTTGAAGTGCAGGAGGCGGTGAAGCTGTTGCATGGCTTGCCGGTGCTGGCTGGAAAAGGTTACGTCTTTGAAGGCCTGAACCACACCTCGTACAAGGTGGAGTACACGGACAATCCGGCCTGCATGAGTCATTACACGCTCGGAGAGATGGTGGCGCTGCAAGAGACTTCAGCGGCCATCACTCTGCGCGATCTTCTCGCCCGTGCCCGGCGGAAGCTCGGCGCTCAGGATGTTACCGTGGAATTCAGCCGCGACGTGATCTACAAGCTGGTTTGCCCGAACTGCCGCGCGGAGGAAGAATTGTTCGCAGCCGTGGGGACTGTCCCTTATCAACGCGGCGCGTGTCCGGCTTGCGGGCACATGCGCGCCGTGATTACCGCGCACAACTTCACCGGCGCGGAATCATTTGGCGAGCGCTCCCTGGACCGCCTGGGGCTGCCCCTCTTCGACGTTTTCACAGCGCGGTCCGCGGAGAAGGAACTGGCGTACGTGATCACCGGCGATGAACCGGCCGTGCTTGGGCCATTGGCGATGGCCGCGGCAAACTCTCTTGCATCGGGGGCGTCACAATGACCTCGAAATCGATCAAAGTAAAAGTCAAGACGCAGCCCTCCGTCGTCATGGAGGCGGAAGTAGCGCGCAAGATCCGCCAGCACGCACGCACCTCGATGAAGACTGAGGTCTGCGGCGTGTTGCTGGGCAGTGCGGAGCAGGACCGCACCGTGATCGAAGCCTGCATCGCCGGTATCAATGCTGCCCAAGGCGGCGCCCACGTGACCTTCACCCAGGACACCTGGGAGCACATCTACAAGATCAAAGACCAGCAGTTTCCTGACAGCAAGATCGTCGGGTGGTACCACTCCCATCCCGGGTTTGGCGTCTTCCTTTCCGAACATGACCTGTTCATTCAGGAGAATTTTTTCTCCAGCCCGCAGCAGGTGGCCTGGGTTTACGATCCGCATACCGATGAAGAGGGATGTTTTGGCTGGGTTGGCGGCGCCACGGAAAAGCTTTCCAGTATGCGCTTCGGGTACTCTCAGAACGTGGAGCTCAGCGGCTCCGCCTCGAGCGACTACGAGGAAGACAGCGATGCCGACTCCGGATTGCAAATCAGGGCCACGTTTGAAGAGGCGGATCGCGAACCGGCTTGGGTCAAATGGACCAGCCGGATCGTGACCTATGTTGCATTCCTAGGAATGGGATTCGTTTTGGGGTACATGTTCCTAGCTCGTCAATGGGGTCCGGACCGGGACAGATGTAACCAGTTGGTCCAAGTCATTCAACAATACCAGCAGCAGTACCTCCAGGAACAACAAATGATGCCGGCCCCGTCTGCCGGCGCTCCGGCCACAAGTGGAGTCCAAAGTCCACCGCCCGCCGCGCCGCCGAAAGCTCCGAACCAAGGGAACGACAAGGGGAACAATGGCAGACACTAACGACAAACCGGCGCTCAAGATCACTCTAGAGGACCTGGCCAAGGTCAGCGTGACGGATGCCCAGGGTGGCGCTCGCGGGACTGCGGCAACAGCGGCCGGCGCTACCCGCCAGTACGGCAATATTTCCACGCGCGGCGAAGAGGTTGCAGTCGTCGATGAAAGCAAGTCCAACATCTTCCTGCAAGGCTGGTTTTACCTGGGCGCGGCAGGA
>CAZFRV010000300.1:0-7998 GCA_964521445.1 uncultured Acidobacteriaceae bacterium | reverse complement strand
ATCACGGTGCCGGCCTATTTCAACGACAGCCAGCGCCAGGCCACCAAGGACGCGGGCAAGATCGCGGGCCTCAACGTGAAGCGCATCATCAACGAACCAACTGCCGCAGCGCTGGCCTACGGTCTCGACAAAAAGAAGGACGAAACCATCGCCGTGTACGACTTCGGCGGCGGCACGTTCGATATCTCGATCCTCGAAGTCGGCGGCGGCGTCATTGAAGTGAAAGCGACGAACGGCGACACGCACCTCGGCGGCGACAACATCGACCAGCGCATCGTCGATTGGTTGATCGACGAGTTCAAGAAGGACGAAGGTCTCGACTTGCGCGCCAAGGGCAACGAGATGGCGCTGCAGCGTCTGCGGGACGCGGCGGAGCGCGCCAAGATCGAGCTCTCCACCACCATGGAGACCGAGATCAATCTGCCCTTCATTACCGCAGACGCCAGCGGCCCCAAGCACCTGGTAAAGAAACTGACGCGGGCCAAGCTGGAGCAGATGATCGAAGACATCATCCAGCGCTCGGTGAACCCGTGCAAGCAGGCCATGAAGGACGCCGGCGTAGAGCCCAAGGACATCGATGAAGTGGTCCTGGTCGGCGGGCAGACGCGCATGCCGCGCATTCAGGCGCTGGTGAAAGAGCTGTTCGGCAAGGAACCGCACAAGGGCGTGAACCCTGACGAAGTGGTTGCCGTGGGCGCTGCGGTGCAGGCGGGCGTGCTCTCCGGCGATGTGAAAGATCTGTTGCTGCTGGATGTGACCCCGCTGACCCTGGCCATCGAGACCCTGGGCGGCGTAGCTACACCGATGATCCCGCGCAACACCACCATCCCCACGCGCAAGACGGAGACGTTCTCCACCGCGGCCGACAGCCAGACTTCGGTCGAGGTGCACGTGTTGCAGGGCGAGCGGCCCATGGCCAAAGACGATCGCACCCTGGGCAAGTTCCATCTGACCGGGATTCCGCCGGCTCCGCGCGGCGTGCCCCAGATTGAGGTGACGTTCGATATCGACGCCAACGGCATCCTCAACGTGACCGCCAAAGACCGCGCCACGAATAAGGACCAGAAGATCACCATCACGTCTTCTTCCGGGCTGAGCAAAGAGGAAGTGGACCGCATGGCCAAGGAAGCGGACGCGCACTCGGCGGAAGACAAGACCAAGCGCGAGGAGATCGAGGCCCGCAACCAGCTCGACGGCATGGTGTACAACGTGGAGAAGATGCTGAAAGAGCACGGCGACAAGATCCCTGCCGATGACAAGAGCAACGTGGAGTCCGCCCTGGCCGACGCCAAGAAAGCCATGGAGGGCGCGGACTCGAGCATCATGAACTCGGCGCGCGAGCGGCTTACCCAGGCCTCGCACAAGCTCGCCGAGGCCATGTATAAATCGGCACAACCGCAAGGCGGCGCTCCGGGCGCAGGCCCAGAAGCCGCGGGTCCGGACTCGGGAGCAGGCCAGCAGAAGAAGGACGAAGGCGTGATTGACGCCGAGTATGTGGATGTGGACGAGAAGAAATAACCGCGGCCGGCAAGAATGCCGATCCGTGACGTAAAGCAAAGATGGCGAAGGCGGCTCCAGTAAGGCCGCCTTTGCCGCATTCAAATCCAAGGTGACGACAGTGAAGCAGTATCTAGTAGCGAAAATGATTTCTGGTTTGAAGAGCCAGCCGGTGGAGCTGATCCCTCTGCCGGGGCTGTACACGCTGGGGGCCGCGGAAGAGTTTGTCGCCAAGGCGATGGCATCCGAGCCGCAAACCAGGTATGTGATTCAGGAGGTCGGCGCGGCATAACGGCTAGCAGACAACCACGAAGGACACAAAGGAACACGAAGGTATTCCCTTCTCGAATCAACCTCCTTTGTGTCCCTTTGTGTCCTTTGTGGTTGAGATTCTTGGAGAGCAAATGAAATACATGAAGCGACGTGGTCTGAAGCTGTTTGCCGTGGCGGCGCTGCTGCCGGCCATCAGCTCCGGCATTCTGGCTCACAGCAGCACAACTCCTTCTGCGCCATCGAGCGCCACTGTGAGCGCGCGAAGTAACGATGCGGTCATTGTCGGGCAGCTCACCGAGATGGTGCGCAACTTTCTCGCCGACGTCCCCAAGGGCGACCGCAAGGTCTTTGACAGCTTCTTTGCCGACGATGTGATTTACACCCGCGCCACCGGTGTGACCGTGGACAAGGCAGAGATACTCAAGAATATCGAGGTGCGCGCCGTCAACGAGCCCCAGGCCACCTTTGAGGCCGATGGCTTTACCGTCCATCCCTACGGCGACACGGCGGTGGTGAACTTCCGCCTGGTGATGCACAACGTCACCAACGGCAAGTCGGAGACGGTCTATTTCCGCAATACGGGAACGTTTCTCAAGCGCAACGGCAAATGGCAGGTGATCGCCTGGCAGGCAACTCGCGTGCCGGACGCAGCTGGGGCCAAACCGTGAACAAGCGTGTTGTGCTGCTTGTCGTAATGCTCTTGGCCGCGGGCGTTGGCGTCGCTCAGCGGAGCAGCGCCCCGCCGAGTAACGCGCCTTTGGGTGCACGGCTCAAGATGCGCTGGCAGCACGACAGCGTTACTCTTCGTGACGGCAACAGCTCGCACGAGCTTGCCATCCGCGACTACTTTTCCGCCGTGCAACTTGGTAAGGTGACCCTGCAATCGGCCAAAGAGTCCAACGGCTTCATCTATCTGCTGCTGGACGTCACCGGGCCTTCCAAGGTCCCGAGCGACAGTCACCAATGCGGCGGCGGCACCGAATCAGATTTGATCTGGCTTAAACTGGACAAGGACTGGAAGATCCTGGACGCGAAGAGCTTCCGCTATGATTCGTGCTGGTCAACGATTTCCGCCGACGATCCGCCCAAATGGCAGGGCGATACTTTGAAAGTCACGGTGTTCAGCGTCGCTAGCGGGGAGGAAGGCAAGACGTTGACGGCAACATACACTTACAAGCATCCAGAAGATGGGTTGAAGGTTGTGGAGGTCGCGAAATAGCGCCGAAGAAAGCAAATGTGAGCTGGTAGAGACGAGGCATGCCTCGTCTCACGAATAACAACAAATGGCACCGACACAGCAAAAAGATTATTACGGCATCCTGGGGGTGAAGAAAACCGCCTCGCAGGAGGAGATCCGCAAGGCCTTTCGCAAACTGGCCCGCAAGCACCATCCTGATGTAAATCCCGGCGACAAAAAAGCAGAAGAGAAATTCAAAGACCTCTCCGAAGCCAATGACGTCCTGAGCGATCCCAAGAAGCGCAAGATCTACGATCAGCTCGGTTTCTATTCCGACAACATCGATCCTGCGGCAGCCGAAGCCTACGCGCGCGGCGGAGGCTTTGGCGCGGGCGGTTTCGGCGCCGGTCCGTACCCTGGCGGCGCGGGCACGCGGACACGGGAAGCGCCCTTTGACTTCGGCGGATTTGATTTTTCCGAAGGCGCGGGCCGGCAGGGCGAGGGCTTCCGTGATATTTTTTCGAGCATCTTTGGCGGTGGCGGTGCGGGCGCGGGGATGCGCCGCCAGGCGGAGCACGGCACCGACCTGGACTACCAGGTCAACATCGGCTTCTGGGACGCTATTCGCGGCACGGTCATGAAGCTGAACATCGGTCGCCTGGACACCTGCAACAACTGCGGCGGCAAAGGGGTGGTGGGCGCGCCGGGGACGTGTCCGCAATGCGGCGGGAGCGGGCAAGTCCAGCAAAGCAGCGGCCGCATGAAATTCAACATGGCCTGTCCGCGCTGCAACGGCACCGGCAAAGCCCAGGAGGTGTGCCCGGTGTGCCACGGCGAAGGCGTGGTGGAACGCACTGAGCCGCTGGAGGTCCGGGTCAAACCGGGCACACGCGACGGCCAGCGCATCCGCATCGCCGGCAAGGGCAATGCCGGACCCAACGGAGGAACGCCGGGCGATCTCTACATCATCATCCGCATCGGCGAGCACCCGGTGTTCCGACGCGAGGCCGACGATATCTACGTGACCGTCCCCGTGGCTGCGTGGGAGGCCGCGCTGGGCGCCAGGATCGAGGTCCCGACCATCGACGGCCGTTCCCAGCTGCGGGTTCCTCCGGGCACGCAGAGCGGCCAGAAGCTGCGGCTGCGCGAGAAGGGCGTTCCTTCCGCCACCCGGGACAGCCATCGCGGCGACGAGATCGTCGAAATCAAGATCGTGGTGCCGGAAGCCCGGGATCTGAAGGTCCGCGAACTGTGGCAGGATTTGCAGAAGCTGAGCCCCGAAGACCCGAGGCAGGAATTGTGGAGCAAAGTGTGAAGAAAATCCAAATGGGACCGCGGGAGTGGATCGGACTTTCGATCTTCATGGTCGGGTTTCTTTTCTTGCTCTGGATCTTCCTATCGCCGGTATTTGTCCGATGAGCGGCGAGGGCGCACTTCGATCGGGAACGGCGGCTGCGGTTGAAGGCCTGATCCTGGAGACGCCGCGCCTGTTTCTGCATAAGTTTACCGTGCAGGATGCGGAGGCGCTGGAAGCCGTGCTGGGCGATCCGCTGGTGATGGAGTTCTACCCGGCGCCTCTGGATCGACAGGGGGTTGAAGGCTGGATCCAACGGAACCTCGGGAGGTATGAGCGCGACGGCCACGGTCTTTGGGCCATGGTGCTGAAAGATTCGCACCAGGTGATTGGCGACTGCGGTTGCACCATCCAGGAAGTGGAAGGCAAGAATGAAGTTGAGGTCGGCTATCACGTGCGTCGCGATCTGTGGGGCCGCGGCTACGCCACCGAGGCGGCGCGGGCCTGCATGGAGTATGCGTTCACCAGCCTGGGCGCTAAGCGCGTGATTTCGATGATCCGGCCGCCGAATATCCCGTCGCGAAGGGTGGCGGAGAAAAACGGCATGGTGTGCGAGAAGATCATTCTATGGAAAGATTATGAGCATTGTGTGTATGCGAAAGAAAGAGTCGGATGAACGTGGGTGGAGCAGGCCTTCAGGCCTGCGGTAAGGGAGTTGAGGGAATCGGCTTCAGCCGCTGAGGCATGGGCCTGATTTTGAATTCAATTGGGGAATAGTGGAACCTCAGCGGCTAAAGCCGGGCAATGACTGGCAGATTGACGCAGGCCTGAAGGCCTGCTCCACCCGAATGTCTGGGAAAAAGGGTGGTTGATTGGACCTATGACAGCCAAACGGAAATCCAAAGGCGCGTACATGATCTCGGCGGTGGCGGAGATGTATGACATCCATCCCCAGACGCTGCGTCTTTACGAGCGCGAGGGGCTGCTCAAGCCTTCGCGCACCGAAGGCAACACCCGCCTGTACACGGAAGAAGACTTACAGAGGCTGGAGTTCATCCTGAACCTGGCCCGCGATCTGGGCGTGAATATTGCCGGCATGGCCATCATCCTGCAAATGCGCGAGCGCATGGAAGAGATGAACCGGCAGATGCAGGAATTTGTCCGCTTTGTCCAGCAGGAAGTCGCATTCCGCGCCAGCCATGCTCATGCTGACCCCAGCCAGGGCGCCATCATCCCCATTCGCAAGCCGGCGATGCCCACGCAGAAAGACAAGCGGAAATAAGCAGTCAGCATTCAGCATTCAGCCCCGGAACATCCTCACTACACATCCACGTGTGCTGCCGCCGCAGGTTTCGGCGACAATGGCTGCATCCAGTCAACGACAATGTTTCAGGGCTGATTGCTGATTGCTGACTGCTCCTACGAAGCCCGCGGATGTTTGGACTCAGAGTCCTCTACATCCCGGCCGTGAATGGACACGATGGGTTTGCGCTGCGATCGCTCGGCCTCGGGATCGTGGAGAGGTTCGCTGCCTCCCGGTGGCAGGCGCAGGTCCGACTCGTCGATTTCCAGCTCCTGCCGAGCGCGTGCGGTAATCGCGCCCCGCAGCTTCTGCGGAAAGATGCGCATACGCTGACGGATGCGGCGCTCCACGTCGGTCCACTTTTCCCGGGCACGTTCCACCTGTTGCCGCACCGGCCCAGCAGCTCTTTTCCGTTCATCGGGCGAGTCTTTCTCCCCGCGTCCATTCTTCCCATGCTCGGTATCCTGCATCACAGAAACCTCCTCCTGACGGCATACTCCGGCTTTCCCGGAGCCATCGTCTGGTCCAAGGCCCACAAGCTCATCTGCTCTATGTGTGTTCTATTTAAGTAAGATGCCCGAATCGTGGGATTGGAAACTGCTGCTGGTAGGAGCCACAGCCCGGCTGTCTAGCGTGAGGAATTCTGGTTCGCCAGCCAGTCCAGGAACAATTGCTCCAGCGGCTTGTCTTTGGAGCGGATCAAGTGGCGAAGCGTATGGCCGGTCACCAGGTGGCAAAGCTCCTCGGCCATGTTCTTCACGTGGTCTCCGGCGCGTTCCAGGGAGTTGGCCATGGAGAGCACGTGCAAACTTTCCGGGCCCTTGAGGCCCTCGGCGTTTTCCGTGTGCCGTACCACTAGAAGATTGCGGAGGCGGTCAATCTCGGAGTCGGTGCGGAGCACTCGGATGGCCTGGTCCAGATTCCGGCTGCTGAACGCCCGTGTGATCTGGCTGAGCATGTTCTCCACCAGGCAGGCCATGCGCGTGAGCTGCTCTACGTCTTCCATCTCAATGCGGTTGCGGACAATCGCCGAGCGTTCGGCAAAACTGGCGATCAGGTCGCCCACGCGCTCCAGGTCCACCATGAGCTTCATGCAGGCCAGCAGCTCGCGCGCTCGCTCCGGCGCCACCTGGGTGATGATGCCCGACATGGCTTCATCGAGTTCGCGGTCCAGGTCGTCCAGCTTCTCTTCGCAATCTCTCACCGCCTGCAAGGCAGCCGGGGCGCCATTAATCAGTCCATCGAGAGCGTGGGACACCGCGTCTTTCGCTGCCAGGCATGCTTCCCGGGTCAAATCGACAAGGTCGGACGGGGTAAGGGATTGCTTCACATCGGCAAATGCGGGGGAATTCATAAGACTCTCTACTGCCAACACCTGTGGCGCATCACGGGCAGCAGCGTGACACTGCTGCATCCTGTGTTCAACTCTATCTCGGCGTACATGAAAGACAGATGAAAACAGAATAAAAATCGAGTGAATTGCCGCCGCGGGCGGCATGGCCGGTAATCCAATCTCCCCCGGCCCGCGGCTTACTTGGGCACTTCGAAACGATATCCGGTGCCGCGGACGGTCTTCAGGTAGCGGGGCTGCTCCGGATCGTTCTCAATCTTTTCCCTGAGCTTCCGCACGTAAACGTCCACCGAGCGTGGGCTGACGTAGGTAGTTTCCTTCCAGACGGCGTCCAGGATCTGGTCACGAGTGAAGACCCGGCCAGCGTGCTGGGCCAGGTAATGAAGCAGCCGGAATTCAGTAGCGGTGGTGGTCACCGAGTCACCGCGAACGTTTACGGTCATGGCCGCGGCGTCAATTTCGAGCTCGCCCGCGGTAATGGCCAGAGGCGCTAAAGGCCTTTCGCAGCGCCGCAAAACGGCCTTGATTCGCGCCAGCAATTCGCGCGGGCTGAAAGGCTTGGTGATGTAGTCATCGGCCCCGGTTTCAAGGCCAATGATTCGGTCCGCTTCGCCGGTTTTGGCAGTCAGGAAGACGACGGGCGTAAGGGCCAAAGGCGCGCCCGCTTGCCGCACCTGCCGGCAAAGATCCAAACCGTCGCCGCCAGGCACCATGATGTCCAGCAGCAGCAGCGCCGGCCGCTCCCGAATGGCATCGGCCAGGACCTGGGCGGTGCTGGAGTAGCTGCGCACGCGAAACCCGGCGGTTTCCAGGTAATGCCGCACCAAGCGCGCAATATCCGGATCGTCTTCCACGACAAAGATTTTCTGGTTGCCGTTCATCTCGGGGTCAACAGCAGATTGCGAATGCTCTTGTTCTTCCCCGGCCAGCCGTCCTCGCGCAATCCAACCCATGGTTAGCAATGAGAGTACACAGGCAATGTTAAAGGAGAGTAAAAACACGCGGCTTTAAGAGCACGGGACGACAACATCTGGGCTGAGTTTCCCCGGGGTCAAAGTGAGCAATCCAATGGCGGTTAAGAACTGCCTTCGATCCACATAGCC
>CAZFRV010000299.1:0-19334 GCA_964521445.1 uncultured Acidobacteriaceae bacterium | reverse complement strand
TGCGACTAGGCCCGCAGCGCCACCACCAGCCCGGTAATCACCAGGTTCGCCACCGCCAGCGGCAGCAGCACCTTCCAGCCAAATCTCATAAGCTGGTCATAACGGAAGCGGGGCAGCGTGCCGCGAATCCATATATAAAGGAAGATGAAGAACAAAACTTTGATTGCGAAGTAAAACACCGGCAGCAAGGCTTGCAAAATCGCTGGCAAAAATGGCATGGCCGGGCCGTGCCATCCGCCGAAGAACAAAAGCGTGGCCAGACAGCCCACCGTGAACATGTTCACGTACTCGGCCATAAAAAACATGGCGAACTTCATGGCGCTGTACTCGGTGTGGTATCCGGCTACCAATTCGGTCTCGGCTTCCGGTAAATCAAACGGAATACGGTTGGTTTCGGCAAATGCGGCCATCAGGTAGATGAAGAAAGCGATGAACTGCGGGAAGATATACCAATGGGGGATGAACCCGAGCCACCAGCCGCCTTGAATCTGGCTGTCGACGATGCCACGCAAGCTCAGCGTGCCCGCTAGGAGAAGAATTCCCACCAGCGACAGGCCCAAGGCAAGTTCGTAGCTGATCATCTGGGCACTGGCGCGGAGCGAGCCGAGCAGGGAATACTTGCTGTTGGACGACCACCCCGCCAAAGCCACACCATAGACTCCAATCGACGTCGCGCCCAGGATGATGAGCAAACCGTTGTTGATATCGCCCAGTGAGCCATCTGCGTAAGCAACGCCGGTGACCTGCAGCGGAATCTCTTTACCGGCGACCGTGATCGAATGTCCGAAAGGGATAACGGCAATTGCCACCAGCGACATCGCCAGCGCCAGCATGGGCGCCAGTATGTAGAGCCCCTTGTGCACGCTGTCCGGCACCATGTCTTCTTTCAATATGAACTTGACGCCGTCGGCCAGCGGTTGCAGGAGCCCGAACGGCCCGACGCGCGTGGGACCCCAGCGGTTCTGGATGCGCGCCACCACCTTGCGCTCCAGCAGGGTAGTGTAGGCAACTGCAGTCAGCAGGATGAAGACCAGCAGCGCAATCTTGATGACGGCGACGATGATGAAAGTTGTAAGGTCCATGGTAATCGCTATATGTCTTTCAAGTGCCGCCCCTCCGGCTCGTGTTCTTCCTCTTGGCCTACCCAGGGCTTCCCGCCCTGGCCTAACTCATTCCGCGCCTCTGGCGCTCGGATGTAAGCCGCCACGAACTTTGTACTTGACCTAAGACTCTCGGGAATTCCTGACAAAGGCTAATTGCTAATTACTAACTGCTAATTGCTTCAATCCGCCATGACCTCTTTGTTCGCCGGATGGGTGCTCCGATTTTCGAGCACCGCACTGAGCGCATTCGAATACCGTCCGAGAGTTCCCGAAGTAAACAGAGTGTCATTGGCCGGGGCGATCTGCACCAATCCATCGCCAGGGCCGGCGTTGCTGCCTTGAGCAGCCGTGACGTGCTCATCATTGCCGCCCAGCAGACTCAGCCGCGAGAAATCGTAACCCGGCACCAGACGCTGGATTTCATCGAGCATCGCCATCGAATCCAGGGGACTGAGCCGGGGCTCCAGATTATTGGCCGCGAGCCAGACGGCGTGACGGTCGGCTTCGCCGGATTGCGCGCCGCGGCTCTGGCCCATGTCCGCGCGCAAGCCGCTGCTGCCGAAGGGGACGAGTTTGCGAAGGTCGGCGCCCATACGCTCCGCCACCCGGACCATGATCTCGAAGTCACTCTTTACCGCGGAAAGGTCGCCGGCTTTTTTGAGCATTTGCAAATCGCCACAGGTGTTGGTGACCGTGCCGCTCTTTTCGTAAGCGGATGCGGCGGGCAACACGACTTCCGCGAGCATGGCGGTTTCCGTAAGAAACAACTCTTGGGTTACGACGAAGGTATTTTTGAGGACCGCCGGATCAAAGTTGTAGTCCACCACCGGATTCGATCCCACCACGTAAAGCGCGCCCAGCTTGCCCGCCTTGGCCGCCTGCATCATCTCCGGCAGAGACATGCCCTTGGCCTCGGGCAGCGTGCCCCATTCCTCGCGGAACTTCTGGCCGGCAGAAACCGCGGTATAGCCAGGCAGCAGGTCAGGGTAGAGGCCCATATCGGCGGCGCCGCGGGAGTTGGCATAGTCGCCCAGGCAGATGAACCGGGCGTTGATGCTGGAACCAAACTTCACGAGCTCGGCGACGTCGCCGCCGCGGATCTCTGCACCGAAAATGAATATCAGGTTCTGCTGGGCTTTCAGTTCTTCGCGGAATTGCTTCAGGGAATCGTTAGACACCGAAGCGCTGGTCAGCGCGCCTGCGGCCGAATCGTCGCCATTGAGAAATGCCACAAACTTGTTCTCGCGGCCCGCCGGAATCTGCAGAGACCTGGAAGCCTGGCGGCGCAGCTTAATGTCCTGGGCATTGACTACATACAACCGGGCGCGATTCAGGCGCACGTTGCCGCGGATATTCCAGGCTAGCAGGGGATGCTGCTCCGTCGGATCGTTTCCGATCAGCAGTATCGCCGGCGCGCTGGCCACGTCGCGCATGCTGGCGGTGGCGTTCGACTTGCCGGCGATGGCCCGCGCGAAGGCCGCATAGTCCGCGGTGCGATGATGATCGATGTTGTTGGTGCCCAGCACCGTGCGGGCGAATTTCTGCAGCAGGTAGTTTTCTTCGTTGGTCGTGCGGTTGGACCCGATGACCCCGATCGTCTGCCCGCCCTGGCTGTCGCGAATCTGCCGCAGGCGCTGGGCCACGTGGTCGATCGCTTCTTCCCAGGTGACGGGCGCGAGCGCGCCGTTCTTGCGGACCAGCGGCTGGCGCAAACGGTCTTTGTGATCGAAGAAGTCGAAAGCATAGCGGCCCTTGATGCACAGAAAGTCGCCGTTAATCCCGCTCTTATCGCGGTTGTCGCCGCGCACCAGGTCCATACCGGTATCGGAGCGGCGGGCGCCCAGTGTGGTCTTGCAGCCATCGCCGCAGTGGGTGCAGATGGTGCCCACGTGGTTCATCTCCCACGGACGCGTCTTGTAGCGATAGGCGCCCGAGGTAAGCGCGCCGACCGGGCAGATGTCAATGCACATGCCGCATTCTTCGCAGTCCAGGTGGTCGCCCATATTGGGCGCGATCACCGAACTCGAACCACGCAGCTGCACGCCCAGCGCGGAGACGTCCATGCCTTCGCTGCAAACCCGCACGCAGCGGTAGCAGAGGATGCAGCGGGGCCGGTCGAAGAACACGACCGGTGACCATTGCTGCTCTTCTTTGTGCAGCTTGCCTTCCATGTAGCGCGATTCGGCCGCGCCGTACTTGAAGGTCATGTCTTGAAGTTCGCACTCGCCGCCGGCATCGCACACCGGACAGTCCAGCGGATGGTTGCCCAGCAGCAGCTCGATCATCGACTTCCGCGCCTGCCGGACCTCGTCGGACTCGGTGGTAACCACCATGCCTTCGGTGATGGGTACGGTGCACGCGGTCTGCAGCTTGGGCATCTTCTCAATGCGGACCAGGCACATGCGGCAGGCGGCCTGCAATGCCAGACCGGGGTAATAGCAGAATGACGGGACTTCAATGCCCACGGCCTTACAGGCTTCAATGAGCAGCGTGCCCGCGGGCGCCGTGATCTTCTTTCCGTCAACCGTGATGGTAACGTCTGGCATAGGTTCCTTCAGCTCTGACCGCCGCGAAATGCCGGGCTGGTCTTGATTTCTTCAATCTGCAACGCATGCCGCTCTGCGTGTTTGGCCATGATGATCAGCATCTCATACGTGCTGACATCGCCGGCGGCAGGGTGCGGGTGTCTTACTTGGGTTGCGCGCAAGTCTTCCGTCGTGGTTTCCACGAAGCGAATCGTGCTCTCGCGCGAAGCCCTGAACTGGGCGGCCGCTTCGACCAGGTTCGCGAACCGGCCACGTGGGCGCGCACTCTCCGGCGATTGCGCCTTGTGGCTGCGGTCGGCAATCACTTGCAAGAACACCTTCTCACGGTTTGGGGCATCCGCCGCTCTTGGCGTACGCTGCGTGGTAACCAGTTTGCACTGGATGGTTTCCGCCGTGGTGAGATGTTCCACGGTATCCAGGACTGACCAGCTTCCTTCGGCAGGCCGACGACGGCTCTGCTCTTCGGTGACTCCGGCAAAGCTCGACAGAAACTTCTCTCGGCTTTCGCGCAGCAATAGCAGAAGCTGCTCTTTCTCGGCCTGTGAGATCGGCATCGTGTTGGGCAAAGCGCTCATCGGTTTCTTAGCGTTTCAAATCTTTTCAGTGTGCCAGCACCGGCAGCTCGCTGATTGTTGCCGCGGGATCAAACGGACACGGCCGGCCTTCCAGGTGAGCCTCAAACTCGCTTCGCCACTTGTCCACGATGGACATGGTGGGGATGGCTGCGGCGTCGCCCAGCGGGCAGAACGTCCGGCCGAGCATGTTCTGTGCCAGGTACTTGATGTTGTCGATGTCCTTCTTCAGGCCGCCGCCGTTGTGGAAGCGGGTCAGGGTCTTCTTGAGCCAGTCGGTGCCTTCGCGGCAGGGAATACACCAGCCGCAGCTCTCGTGCTGGTAGAACTTCATGATCCGCAGCGCGAACTTAACCATGCACGTCTGGTCGTCCAGCATGACTACGCCGCCTGAGCCCAGGAACTCGCCGCGTTTGGCGAAGGAGTCAAAGTCCATGTTCATCTGGTCGGCTTCGTCCGCGGTGAGAATAAAGGTGGACGATCCGCCCGGGACAACGGCTTTCAACTTGCGGCCATTGGGAATTCCGCCGCCGACTTCGTAGATCATCTTCTTCAGCGGATAGCCCAGCGGCAGCTCGTACACACCGGGCTTGTTGATCTGGCCGCTCAGGCAGAACAGACGCGTGCCGCCGTTCTTGGGCGGTCCATAATCGGCGAACTTCTGACCGCCCATGAGAATAATGTGGGGTACCGAAGCCAGGGTCTCCACATTATTTATGACCGTGGGACCGCCCCAAAGCCCAACCACGGCAGGGAACGGAGGACGGATGCGGGGAATGCCGCGCTTTCCTTCCAGCGATTCCATAAGGGCCGATTCTTCTCCCACTTCATAGGCGCCGGCGCCGGTGTGCCAGTAAACGTCGAAATCCTTGCCGCTGCCGAAGATGTTCTTGCCCAGAAAGCCCTTGGCGTAGGCGTCGGCGATGGCCTTGCGCATGATGTCTACCAGATAACGGTATTCGCCGCGGATATAGACGTAGCCGACTTTGGCTCCGACCGCCAGCCCGGCGATCACCACGCCTTCGATCACCGAATGCGGATCATGTTCGAGAATCAGGCGATCCTTGCAGGTGCCGGGTTCGCTCTCGTCGCCGTTCACCAGAATGTATTTGGGCTTATCAGACTGTTTGGGGACGAAGCTCCACTTCATGCCGGTAGAAAAGCCGGCGCCGCCGCGACCGCGCAGGTTGGAGGTCTTGACGTCATTGATGATGTCGTCCGGCTGCATCTGCAAAGCTTTTTGGACAGCCTTGTAGCCGTCGAGCTCCAAATAGCGCGCGAGATCGGCCGCGCCCTTGCCGAAGCGCTGGGAGACGATGCGTATTTCATCGGGATGGGAAACCAAATCAGCCATTAGTCACATTGCCAGGATTGACGATTGCCGGGATTGATGATTGCAAATCATTTTTGCTTCGCCGTTTGTCGCGAGGCCGAGAAGATCGCGGTCAGCTCTCGTGATTCCCTTAGTAAATCTTCCAGCCGTTCTTTTCTCATGATGCCCACGTCGGATAAAAGCTCAATCCAAAAAGTCGATTCGTCGGCCTTCTCCGTCACAATTCCGATTTTCGATACAAATCCTGCTTTCGAACGTGCCCGGCAAGCAGCTCGGTAATTCGCAGCAACGGCCGTCCCGCTGCGTAGCAACTGCTTCCCAATGATCTGGGCCTCTACAGCTGGTGGCAACGAACGAAACACGTGAATGATTCGTATCGCGAAGTCTTTCGTTCGTGCGCGCAACTGCTCAGTCCTGGCATCCAAACTCATTTTCTTGTCTAACATCGCCGCCAGCTAGAACCCAATCATCAATCCTGGCAATTATGGCAATTTCTTTCTGTACAGCTCCAGCACCTTGTCCATCTTCTCCGCCGTCAGGTTCTCATGAAAATCGTAGTTGACCTGCACCGCCGGCGCCCAGCTGCATGCGCCGATGCACTCAACTTCTTCCAGGGAAAACACTTTGTCCGGCGTGGTCTGCTTGTGACCGATGCCCAGCTTCTTCTCGCAGTGCTCTAGCAGTTCTTCGCCACCCCGCAACATGCAAGAGATATTGGTGCAGACCTGCACGTGATATTTGCCCACCGGCTTGGTATGCAGCATGGAGTAATAGCTGATCACGTTGCGGACTTCAAGCTCGGTCAAATCCGTCTTCTTCGCCAAGTGCGTGATTGCTTCGTCGGTGATATAGCCCAGCTCGTCTTGCGTGTAAAGCAACATCGGCACAAGGAAAGAACGTTTGGTTGGATACTCGCCCATCTTTGCGTCGAAGAATTTGTCGAGTTTTTCCGAGATGGCGGCCATTATCGGTCAATCTCTCCGAGCACAATATCAATGCTTCCGATCGCCGCCACCACGTCCGCGATCAGCTTGCCTTCGCACATCTGAGGTAAAGCTTGAAGGTTGGCGTAGGAGGGCGAACGCATGTGCACGCGCATGGGTTTGGCGGTGCCGTCCGAGACCACGTAGTAGCCCATCTCGCCGCGCGGCGATTCGATGGCGTGGTACACCTCGCCGGAGGGAACGGTAAAGCCCTCGGTCACGATCTTAAAGTGATAGATGAGGGCTTCCATTTCGGTCTTCATCTTCTCGCGATCGGGTAGAACGACTTTCGGCGCATCGGCTTTGGTCGGTCCTTCCGGCAATCCTTCCAGCGCCTGCTTGGCGATCTCGCGCGATTGGCGCAGTTCGGCCACGCGGCACACGTAACGCGCCCAGACATCGCCGTCCTGGGAGACCGGAACTGTGAACTTGAAGTTTTCGTAGCCGCAGTAGGGCATATCGCGGCGAATGTCAAAGTCCACGCCGCTGGCGCGCAGAGACGGCCCGGTCAGCCCGATGGCCAGCGCGTCTTCAGCACTGATGCGGGCGACATCTTTTAGACGGTTGATGAAAATGCGGTTGCCGGTGAGCAGGTTCTCGTATTCATCCACTTTTTCAGGGAAAATCTCCAAGAACTTCTTGACCTTGTCAAAGAAGCCGAGCGGCGGATCAAGCGCCAGTCCACCGATACGAAAATACGACGTCATCATGCGCTGGCCGCTTACCATTTCGTAAATGCGAAGCAGATCCTCGCGCTCGCGGAAGCAGTAGAGGAAGACCGACATGGCGCCAATGTCCATGGCATGCGTTCCCAGCCATACCAGGTGCGAACTGATGCGTTGCAGCTCGGCCAGCATCACGCGGATCCATTGCGCCCGCGGAGGTATTTCCAGCCCCAGGAGCTTCTCGACTGCCATCACGTAGCAGAGGTTGTTGACCATGGGGCAGAGATAGTCAATGCGATCGGTCAGCGGCACCACCTGCTGATAGAACTTGGCTTCGCAGGTCTTCTCGATTCCGGTGTGCAGGAAGCCGATGTCCGGCATCATGCGCACCACCTGCTCGCCGTCAATCTCCAGCAGCAGGCGCAGCACGCCGTGCGTGGACGGATGCTGCGGACCCATGTTGAGGATCATGGTCTTGTCTTGCGGGGTTTCGATGGTCGGCGTGGCGCTCATGTGGCCCATCAGCGATAGCCCTCCACCGGATAGTCCTTACGCAAGGGATGACCTTCCCAGTCTTCCGGCATCATGATCCGCCGCAGGTAGGGATGGCCGAGGAAGCGAATGCCGAAGAGATCGAAGACCTCGCGTTCAAAGAAATTCGCCGAAGGCCAGACGGCGGTGATCGATTCGATAACGGCGTCGCTGCCGTCCAAGCGGACTTTCAACCGCACGCGCTCGCGGCGCTTCATGGAGAGCAGGTGATACGCCATTTCAAAACGCGGTTCGCGGGGATAATAGTCGGCACAAGTAAGGTCAGAGAGGAAATCGATCAGTCCCTGGGTCTTGAGATGGTTGCATGCCTCGCGGATGGATTCACGCGCGACATAGACGGAGAGTTCGCCACGATCGAACTTCGCGCCCTGCACAGAGTCCGCGTTCCAAGCCAGCAGCGCGGCAAGCGGTGGACGGTCTTTGAGTTGCTCCAGATCGGTGATAGCGGGAGCCAATGGCATCAGCCTTCGCTCCTTTCCGGCTTGTTCCAGTCCAGGGCGCCTTTCTTCCATATATAAAAGAAGCCCACCAACACCAGACCGATATACGTGAGCATCTCCCAAAAACCAAACATCTTGAGCTGCTTGGCGATCACCGCCCAGGGATAGAGGAAGACGGCCTCCACGTCGAAGAGGATGAAGAGCATAGCCACCAGGTAAAACTTCACGCTGAAGCGTGACTGGGCGTCGCCCGTGGGTTGGATGCCGCATTCGTAGGCTGTGTTCTTGGCGCGCGTCCACTTGTGCTTGCCCAGCAAGTGGGAAAGTCCGACCATCACGCCGGCCAGCGCCACGGCCACGATGACTTGGATCAGCAACGGAATATAGCGAACGAAGTAATTGTTGTCGGGCATGAAAGAGCCTGTATATAATTCGCCACGAACAGCAGGGTAAACATTCGAATGTAATTTCCATTCGCGGGGGTGTCAAGACCTCGATGAGAGTCCCCCGGAATATGCGGGCATCAGAGTGGTTGACGTAGGGGAGTGAGTGTGGTTTGCGGGCTCCCGATTCCTTGACTGGTCATCTGCTGCTCTCACCTGAGTCGCTCTAGATCTCTATGACGATTTTCGGCTTCAACACTGACGTCAAGCAGGGCGACGTGCTGTACCACGTGCAGAGCGAGGCTCGTCCCGGTGACCTGCTGCTGCAAACGCTGATCTTCGTCAAAGGCTCGTGTGTAGGGAAGCACGCTTTTTCTTACGCCGGCAAGACCCTTGAGCCCGGCTTCTCCGAGGGGGCCATGCACGAACTGCTCAAGGTCCAGCACAAAGCCGTGGTGGACGCCGTGCAGCGCGGCCAGGTCAACTTGGTTCTGGGCACGGGCGGCGAGATCGAGGATGTCGGCGCCAGCGGCCTGGCTTTGAAGTGGAGCAACCCATCCGAACGAAGCCAGGGCGGCAGGCTCATCATGCGTCTTCAAGTATTGGATCTGGGCGAGCCGGTCTCGGGAGCCCGGGTAGCGGTGTCGGCGTGCGAGGCAGAAGCCGCGGCGATCGCCAACTCCTTGACCGATGCCTCAGGCAGCGCTGTCCTGGTCGTTCCCGTGAGCGGGTTGATCGAGGAGCAATCCGCGGTGATGGCGAAGGCCGTTCATGGAGAAAGATCGGTCACCCGCAAGCTTCGTTTCAAGAAGTGATCTCGGGGCCTCATACTCGGATTTGTTTCTTTACGCTTCCCGCGCCGTTCACCTTTTGGTTTTGAGATTGCCATGTCCAAGCTTGACCTCCCTAAAGCGGACGCGATCGTCGTAGGCTCCGGGCCGAACGGCTTGGCCGCAGCCATTCGCCTGGCGCAAGCGGGATGGACGGTCATCGTGGTGGAATCCGCGCCTACGCCCGGGGGCGGGGTGCGCTCCGCCGACCTGACGCTGCCGGGATTCGTTCACGATGTCTGCTCCTCTGTCTATCCCATGGGTTTATGCTCGCCCTTCTTGAGTACCCTCCCGCTCAAGGATCACGGACTCGAATGGGTTTTTCCACCTGTGGCTCTAGCTCACCCCTTCGATGATGGCACTGCAGCCCTGCTGCACTATTCGCTTGACGAAACCGTTGCCGGTCTTGGCGCCGCCGACGGCGCGGCCTACCGGCAGGTGGTTGGCGATCTGGTCCCACACTGGCGGGAGTTGTTCGCAGACGTCTTTCGAACCCCAAAGCCGCCGCGCCATCCTTTCTTGATGACAAAATTCGGTCTGCGCGCCATCCGCTCCGGCCGTGAATTGGCGCGATCGGCCTTCGTGACCGAGAAGGCACGCGGCCTCTTTGCCGGACTTGCCGCCCACTCCATGCTGCCGCTGGAAGATTTGTCCACTTCGGCCATCGCTCTGGTTCTAGCCACAGCCGCGCACGCTGCGGGATGGCCGTTCGCTCGCGGCGGTTCGCAACAACTCACCAATGCGCTGGTGTCCTTTCTGAAATCGCTGGGCGGTCAGATCGTTACCGGATGCAACGTGGACTCGCTCGATCAGTTGCCGCCGGCTCGCGCCGTGCTGCTCGACATCACGCCTCGCCAATTTCTGAGGATCGCTGGTGGCCGTTTGAACGGCTCCTACCGGCGGAAGCTTGAGCGGTATCGCTTCGGCATGGGCGCCTACAAAGTTGATTGGGCCCTCAGCCGCCCGGCGCCGTGGCGCGCGCCGGAGTGTAAGCTCGCCGGAACCGTTCACCTGGGCAGCACTCTCGACGAGATATGCGATTCGGAGCGGCGTGCCTCTCAGCCGCTCCGGGTTGGGCAGGGAAACGCGGCCTGGAAATCCGACCCGCCGTATGTTCTATTCGCCCAGCCGAGTCTCTTCGATCCCACGCGCGCACCGGAAGGGAAGCATACCGCCTGGGCCTACTGTCATGTTCCCAACGGTTACGCCGGCGACATGACAGCGGCCATCGAGGGCCAGGTAGAGCGATTTGCTCCGGGGTTCCGCGATTGCATTCTCGCCCGGTCAGTCATGGGGCCAGCGGCGCTGGAGGCCCACAACCCCAACATCGTCGGGGGAGATATTGGCGGCGGAGCCATGGATTTAGGCCAATTGATTCTGCGACCTACGGCTAGACTCTATGGGACACCTTTAAGTCGAGTCTATCTCTGCTCGTCCGCCACGCCTCCCGGTCCCGGCGTCCATGGCATGTGCGGATACTGGGCGGCAGAGAAGGCACTCAGCTCGGATTGACGATTTCATAACAGACTCTGCCGCAGTTTATTTAGCCGGCGATGGCAAAAGTATCTTCTCCAGCAGCGGCAGCGGGAGCGCGCCTTCGTCGAGCGCGCGATCGTGGAACTCGGTGAGGTTAAAGCCTTTTCCCTGAGCTGCTTCGTACTTGTTGCGCAGTTTCCACCACTCGCGGACACCAACGTAGTACGTCGGCAATTGCACTGAGCTGAGCTTGGCCCGCTGCAGTTTTCCGTCCGCCTCGGCCTGGGTTTGGAAGGTGTAGTTCATCATCAGGTCCATGGCCTCGGCGTCAGTCATGTTCATGGTGTGCATACGGATGTCGAGCACGGCGTTCGCCAAGGCGCGCAGCCAAACTTTCAGATAGCTGAGCCGGTAGCGCGGATCATTGTTGGCGTATCCCGACCGCATCATGACCTGGGCCACGTACTCGGCCCAGCCTTCCACATAGGCGCCGTTAGAAAAAAGGCCGCGGGTTAGCCGCCGCGTCACCGGCGTCACGTCATTGGCGTGTTCGGCCTGCACGTAGTGTCCGGGCAACGCTTCATGGATGGTGAGCCATTGGAGCACCCAGTTGTTGTATTCGCGTAGCTTGGATTCGGCCTTGTCGTCCGGCATTTTCGGATCGATGGGCGTCACCCAGTATTGCGCCTCCGCCGTGGGATCGAGCGGCGGCGCCGAGTGGAACCCGGCCACCGAGTAGATCCCGCGCAGGAAAGGCGGCGTGGGAATGACCTTGAGGTTGTCGCGCGCCTGGAGGGAAACGATCTTGTGGTCGATGATGAACTGGCGGATCCCGGCCAGGTCGGCCTTGACCGTCTCCATCAACTGGTCGCGCTGGGGGTGGTCGTCGGAGATTTTCCGCAGGACCTCGCTGATGACTTTGTTCTCGCGCTCGTTTCCGCTCAGATCAGAATGGTCACCGTGATCGGGATACATCTGCTTGTGCAAGGGAAGCGCGATCTCCAGCATCTCGGCGCGGGTGGACTTCAGATCACGCTCGGCGTCGGCCAGCACTTGTGCGGGCGTGACCGGCGTCTCCATGACCAGGCGAAACTTTTCCGGATAGTATTCTTTTCCCAGACGCCAACTACGCGGATTGGGACGGTTGGCGAGATCGTTCTGCAGCCAGAGTGAAAAACTCTTAAGGGCTTCGATAGCAGGTGGCGCGACCTTGTCGTATTCGGCCTTAAGACCGGACCCTGCAGGAATCGCTGCCGCAATCGTGTCCTGGATCAGACCGATGTTGCCCTCGTTCTCCTCAAGCGCCACTTTCACGAAGATGGGATCGGAGTCGATCAGTTGCTTCTTCGCCTGATCGATAAACCGCGGAATCTGGGAGATGCGGGAGAGAATGTGTCCCAGGCGAACGTCTTTCGGAGCGTACTCATCGGTCAACGGCTGGAAGAGGGCGCCCCCGATCAATTCCACATAGTTTGTGGCGTTGTGCCGGTAGCTCTGGATTTGGTCCAGTTCCAGGAGACCGAGCCCAATCTGGTCGTCGATCAGCTGCCAGTCGGCGGCGTCTTGCGAGCCAAGAGAAGTAAGCGGAGTCTGGGTGCGGAAGCGCTCGCGCGAGCGGGTATAAAACTGGCGCTGTTCCTTGATCGCAGCGGGCCCAACGTCGTCCAGGAGCGCATCCAGTTCGATGGTCTTTCCGGTCTTCTTGTCCACGTGCTTGTGGTATCCGGCTTGCGACGCGGCGGATGGAGAGAGCGTCAGGCTTTCGTCCAAAAACGCTTCCACCAGCTTGGCAAACTTCGGGTCTGTTGCGGCAGCGGGTTGTTGCGCGGGGGTTTGTGCCATCAGCGTTGCGGATACCAAAAGAAGAACTGAGAATCGTAGCAAAGTCATTATGCTCCTTGGGTCACGCCCGTCCACAAATCTATCCTATTTCCGTTTAAGATCGGCAGGCAGATGTCGGGTAGTGGGTGAGTTTGGATTCTCGGCGTTCATATCGCGCGTTCGACGCCGGTTGCCACTTGCCTCGCTGGTCGCGATGGATCGCCCAATCCAAGCGAAAACGAATAGAGTTAGCCCGGCGATCCATGCGCCTAGACTGAACATTCCCGAAAAATACTGTGCGATCACGACGCCCGCAGCCATCAGAATTCCCGCGAGGAATAGGAACATGCGCATTCCGTAGAGAGTAGCGAAGGGCAAGTAGTGCGCGCCCATAAGGACCATCAGAGCCGGGAAAAACCAATTCAAGTTATAGAGAGCCACGGGGATGAGAAGCAGCATGGAAAACGGGCCCACAAGGGCCACCTGCATCCCGAGGATATTGAACTGATTCTCTTTGCTCACGGATGTTGGACGGCCCGACAAACGCAGCATCATTTTTATCAGCGGAAAGATGAAAGCTCCCCCGATGACGGCGGTCAGGATTGACGCTTTCGGAGTGACCCAGGTGCCCATCGCCGCTGCGGCCAGCCAGATTATGGAGTAAAGAAGTTGTCCCCAAAACCCGCCAATGTAGACGGACCGTACTTCGCGCTGAGCGTCTTGGATGTCCATTCAAACCTCCGAAACGGGGTGTGCCGCGGCTCGCTCTATAGGCGCTCCGCGCATCGCGTCTGCCTGATTGAGGTTGATCAATACGTTGTCAAAGTAACATGATTTTGGGTAGTGGGCTATAAGCCGCTTTTTCGGCCTCGCGCTGCAAGTCACTATCTCGGGGAGCCGTATTCAAAGTAGCCCACTACCAGATGGCGAGCGGGCGCCTGTCCTCAGCGGATGTGGGTGGTACAATCTTCGCCGACCGGCGCAAAGAATCTACGGTCTCTCCAACACAAACTACGAATTCCGTGAAAACTACTTTTAATCCCAACTTCGGCTCAGCTCTGGATGCGGCCACGGCGATTCGTGCCAAGCAGATCTCTTCCGTCGAGTTGACCCAACACACCTTTGACCGTATCGACGCCTTCCAGCCCCGGCTCAACGCGTATGTCTATCAACTGCGCGAACGGGCGCTGGCAGCGGCCCGGCAAGCCGACCAGACTCTGGCTCGCGGCGCAACCACCGGGGTCTTTCACGGTGTACCTATCAACGTAAAGGAAAGCTTCGGCGTCCAAGGCCAACCTTGCACCTGGGGCCTTCCGGCTTTCAAGGACGCCAAGGCGCCGGCAAATTCTGTGGCGGTCCGGCGTCTGCTCGAGGCCGGGGCGATCTTGCTCGGCGGCACCAACGTACCCATGTACCTGATGGACGGGCAGTCGTTTAACGACATTTACGGTGTCACCAACAACCCCTGGAACCTAGCGCTTACGCCGGGAGGATCATCCGGGGGATCGGCCGCGTCGCTGGCGGCGGGCTTGGCGTTTCTGAGCGTGGGATCAGACATCGGCGGCAGCATTCGCACGCCGGCGTCCTTTTGTGGCATTTACGGACACAAGCCCACCCTGGACATCGTCAGTCAAGCCGGACACCTTCCCGGCGGCGTACACAGCGCCCCTGGATTCTCCACGTTGATGGCGGTCGCCGGCCCCATGGCGCGAACGGCCGAAGACCTGGAAGCCGCCTTGCGAGTCCTCGCCGGTCCCGAACCGCCGGCCAGCAAAGCCTGGCAGTGGAACTTGCCGGAGGCGGGACGCCAAAGCCTGCGCGATTTTCGCGTAGGCTACATGCTCGAAGATCCTGCGGTGCCGGTGTCGGCTGAAACCAAGGCTGTGCTGGAGTCGGCGATCCGCGCCTGTGAGAAAGCCGGCGTCAAGCTGCACGCCGGATGGCCTGAAGGCTTTCACTTTCAAGAACTGCTCGACTGCTATCACTTCCATCTGGGCGCATTCGATTTCAGTGTCATGCCTCCCGGACGGCAGCAAGCCGTCCGCCCGAAACTGGAGAAGCGCTCCGACTTCTACGCCCAGGGCGCGCTGGCAAGCTTTGCCGCCTGGCAAAGTCAGAACTTGAGACGCTTGGCCCACCGCGCCCAGTGGCAGAAGTTTTTTGAGAACGTAGATGTTTTTCTGCTTCCCACGGCTTTCACCACCGCCTTTCCTCACTCGACCGAGCCGGTCGAGACGCGCATGCTTCCCACGCCTGAGGGCGGTTCGCAGAAATTCTGGGACCTGATCAGCTACATCTGTCCCGCCACTTTAACGGGCTGTCCCGCCACCACGGCGCCCGTCGGCCTGAGCAAGAGCGGCCTGCCGGTGGGTATGCAGATCATCGGACCATACCTGCAGGACGCCACGCCCATCCGCTTTGCCGGACTATTGGCCAGCGAAATCGGCGGATTCCAGGCGCCGAAGGGGTACGACACTCCCTAGACACGGTTGATCACACCACCTTTCGTTTCCAGAGTCCCAAGCGGAACACGTAGATCGCAATCAAGGCCAGCAGCACTTCCGAGATCAAAATGGCAAAGAAAACGCCGTTCGGACCGAGTTGCATGCGGCGCCCCAGGAAAAATGCGAGCGGCAACTGCACGATCCAGAAGCAGACCATGTTGATAAGCGTGGGCGTACGGGTGTCGCCGGCGCCGTTGAAGGCCTGAACGATCACCATCCCGTAGGCATAAATCACGTAGCACAAGCTGATGATGCGCAGGCAGTTGGCGCCATAGTGGATCACCACCGGGTCCCTGCTGAAGATGCCGACGATCTGCGGCGCCAGCGCCAGGTAGATCAACGACACCGTACCCAGGAACACCATGTTGAAGAACGCCGCCCGCCAGACGGATCGCTCCGCGCGCTCCGGTTCTTTGGCGCCCAGATTCTGGCCCACCAGTGTAGCCGCGGCCGAACTCAGGCCCCATGAGGGGAGGATGGAGAAAATCACTATGCGGATAGCAACCGTATAGCCCGCGGTAGCGGCGCTGCCGAACGATTGCACCAGGCGCACCAGGGCGATCCAACTCGCGGTGGCGATCATGAATTGCAACACGCCGTTGCCGGCAATCCGCAAGATGTTCTTCATGACCGCGAAGTCGAGCCGTAGGTGACGCCGGTGGACGTCCATGCGGCCTGTTCCACGCCGTAGCAGGTAAATCTGGTAGAGGACGCCCACGCTCCGCCCAATCGTCGTAGAGACTGCGGCTCCCGTCACACCCAGCTTAGGGAACGGTCCCAGGCCCATGATCAGACAGGGATCGAGAACGATGTTAATGATGTTTGCCACCCACAGCACGCGCATGGCGACGGCGGCGTCACCGGCGCCGCGGAAAATCGCGTTGATCAGGTACAGCATCAGGATGATGCCCGAGCCGCTCAACATGATCCGGCTGTAGGTTGAGCCAACGTGGAGAATGCCCGGGCTGGCGCCCATGAGGGCGAGCAATCGCGGCGCGAAAGGGAGGAATGCGGCAAAGATTACCCCAGAGCAGGCCACACCCATGATGATGGATTGAACAGCAGCGCCCGCTGCGCCGTCCTTGTCGCGCTCGCCGGTGCGCCGGGCGACCACCGCGGTGGTTCCCATGCTCAGCCCCACGGCGATCGACATCACGATGTACAGCATGCCTTCGGTGATACCCACGGTGGCCGTGGCGTCGGCGCCGAGATGGGCGACAAAAAAGATGTCCACAATGCCGAACAACGACTCCATGGCCATCTCCAGGACCATGGGCACAGCCAAGAGCACGATGGCGCGGTCGATGGTGATGGCGGTGAAGTCCTGCCGCGATCCGAAGACCGCCTCTTTGACCAAGGCCAGCCAGTTCCTGGCCCGCGATTGCGTGGGAGTTTGTGCAGTTGTACTCAAAGTTCCTCTCCGTCAACGTCGCCTGCGGGGCAGACGACCGAAAGCAAGTTGGGGGAAGCGCACCACCAGCCGGGACAAAGGCGGTGATAACCGAAGAGTGGTTAGTTGGAGAGGCGCATAGGCGTCACCCTCGTTTTGTAACACACGTGAGAGTGGAAATGCAAAGAAAACCCGCCTAGATCGACCAAAACGCCAGTAAAGTTTTTGATAAGATTTGCACCGCCGAACCCTAAAATTGCTGCGTTATGGCGTAAGAAGAGCCGTAAGAACCAGGATGCCATGATCGTTTCCTACAACCTGATCGCGGGCCGGAGCGTGGAGCGCCTGGCGGCCATCAGCGATGGCG
This sequence comes from uncultured Acidobacteriaceae bacterium, assembly GCA_964521445.1. Lineage (GTDB taxonomy): Bacteria > Acidobacteriota > Terriglobia > Terriglobales > Acidobacteriaceae > Angelobacter. The sequence continues at coordinate 2,369 of CAZFRV010000299.1, read as the reverse complement.
TCTTTGCCGTGGCCATGACCCTGCTGGTGCTGGACCTGCGTGTCCCCGCGACTGAAGCCGTCCACACGGAACGTGATCTATGGCACGCTCTGGTTGCTCTCTCGCCGCAACTAGTCATGTACGCCTTGAGTTTCATGACTCTGGGCATCTTCTGGGTGGGACAGCAGACGCTGCTCAACCATCTCAGCCGTTGCGACCGCAACTTCGCCTGGATTCATCTAGCCTTCCTGATGGCGGTAACTCTCATACCGTTTTCCACCCGCCTTCTGGCCGAGTTCGCCACATATCGGACAGCACTTTTTGTTTACTGGGTCAACCTTCTTCTGCTGGGGAGCGTGCTCTACGGCAGTTGGGGATATGCGGTACGAAGGGCGATGGTCAAGGAAGACATACCAAAAGAAGCCATCGCCGCAATCTGCCGTCGCATCATTACCGGCCAATCCTTGTATGCAGCCGGCATGCTGCTGTGCGTCTTCAACACCTACTGGAGTATCGGCTTCATCGTCCTGGCACAACTTTATTACGCCCTCGCGCCGGGAACCTGGAGGCGCCGGTGACACTTCGACCGCAAATGGAAAGCCCAGCAGCGGCGCAGATTGTCTACACGCTTTCGTCCCTGCAAACCTTCTACATGAAGTTTGTTTTCCCTATAGTCTGGATCGGCCTCTTCACGTCGGGTACTGTGACCCTGTTGGCGGCGTCCAACTTTGACCCCGATGCAGCTTTTCTGAAGTGGCTTTTCCCCGCAGTCACGGTTGTCGGCACAGTCTTTCTCTGGTGGGCGTGCATGCGGCTGAAGCGCGTACGGATGGATAATCACGTACTGTACATCTCGAACTACGTAAGCGAGATCGTGGTGCCACTGCGCGATGTCGCCGAAGTTACCGAGAACCGATGGGTCAATATTCATCCGGTAACCATCAGGTTTCGCCGGGAAACCGACTTTGGTTCACAGATCGTATTCATGCCAACACAGCGATGGTTTGCCTTTTGGTCGTCGCACCCTGTGGTTGACAAAATACGCGACGCAGTGGCCCGCGCCGGCGGAGGCAGCTATGGAAGGGTAGTGACCTAAAGCGCTTGGTGCAGGCGGTACATTTCCGCTTACTAGGAGGTTTACATGACTCGTTCCGCGGGGGTGACGGCGAACGCAGTCGTAGCGTTAGTAGGATCGGTGTTAACGCTGGCCATGGGAGCGCTGATGCTCTTCGGCATGGTCTTCGCCCTGCAGTCGACGCCGGTTGAACCTCCCAAGGACTTTCCCTTGCCGGCGGTGTACTTGAAAGCCTTCATGATGCTGATGCCGCTGGTTTATGTATTGCCTGCGATCTGGGGAATCTGTACGGGAATTGGCCTGCTGCGGCTGAAGAACTGGGCGCGCATCTCGATCATCGTATTCGGCGGGCTGCTGGCCGTGTTCGGCTTGTTCGGGGCGTTCGGCGCGTTGATCATGTCCCTGGTCACACTTCCCAGTACCCCGGACGTGAATCCAACCGCCATGACGGTGGTTCGCATTTTTATGGTGCTTTTTGCGCTGGCCCAATTGGGACTTGGCGTCTGGTGGTTGTACTTCTTTAATCGAGCTACGGTAAAGGCCCAGTTCCAGCGTCCACCTGTATTGTTCGCCGGCGCCGTGGCCTCGCCGGTGCCGACTGCGCCACCGGCACCTTAGCTGTCAGCGCCCATGGCCCCAGGTCCGGCGAAAAGCACCGCCGTTCTCCATTGGAAAACTCTAACCAAGCTAAGTGACTCCAGTAACCTTACTTTCTATGAGTAGGTATTGATAGAGTTGGGGACACGAATGCCTGGAAACCTCCCGGCATGGTGCCAAGGCAAGTATGGACAGAATGAACGAAACTGCTGCCGCAGCCAGCATGCGGGAAATGCAGACAAGTTTAGAGCGGCTCGAGCGCCGGGAGTGGTGGCGCTGGGCTACCGCCTTGGTGATCATGCTGCTGCTGACGTTTGGGGTATTTTCGCTTTCGCTCCCCGGCGTTAGAAAAGATACGTTCACTACAATCCAATTGGATCTGGCAGTGCGCGGATTGTTTGCCCTCGTTCTGGTCTTCGACGTTTTTGTGATCTATCAGCAGGTTGTTATCTCTCGCCTGCGCCGGCAGCTCGCCAACCAAATCGGAATGATGTCGGCGCTGGAAGCGCTCAAGCCGGCCTCGCCGCTGGACCAGGCTGGACGAAAAGAGCGTCGGAAGACTCCGCGCCATCCCTTCGACCAGCGCGTGAAAGTGCGAGCTACATCGCGTGGGAAAGAGGGCATCCTGTTCGGACGCATCATCGATATCAGCCCCTATGGACTGGCTGCGGTGCTCTCCGGTTCACTGGAACGCGGTGACAAAGTGGTACTGGAATTC
>CAZFRV010000298.1:0-6927 GCA_964521445.1 uncultured Acidobacteriaceae bacterium | reverse complement strand
CCGATCACCGGATCACCCGATTCCTAAAACTGAAACCAGAAGAACAGCGCGTTCGAAACCAGCATGCCCATTGCCGCGCAGCCCAGCCAGAAATTCTCAAAACGGCTGTTGGTGGTTTTCATGATCTGGGAGTTGTTGGACAACAACAGGATGAACGCAAAGATAGGGACCAGCACAATTCCCGCCAGCACCTGCGACCAGTAGAGGACCTTCACGGTGTTCACGCCGAAGAAGCCAATCGAAACCGCCAGAAAGACCGTGACCGAGATCATGACGTAGAACAACCGGGCTTCCCAGGGCTCGGTGGAGAGGCCGGACTTCCACTCGAAGGCCTCGGCCACGCTGAAGCACAGCGAAGCCACCAGAATCGGCAAGGCGACCAATCCGGAGCCGATGATCCCCAGCGAAAACAGTATCGGCCCCAGGAAACCGAACGTTCCCAGGGCTTCTGAAGCGGCGCGCGTGCTCATGGTGGACGGATCGGCTACGTGCAGGTGGGAGGCGGCAATCATGGCGGAGAGGGAAATCAGGCACGCCACAACCGTTCCCGCATGCGATTCGCTGACGTGAGCTTCCGCCAGTCCTTCGGGGAGGCCGCGCCGGGAGCTGGTCTGCCAGACGATTACATCGGGCGTCAGCAGCGAACCAAAGACCGCCACCACGCCCATCATGTAGGCGGTGTTGGCCTGCATCCTGGGCAGGAAGATGCCGTGCGCCAGCGCCGTAAAGGAATCGGTGACGTGGTAGGCAGCCACGGCATACGCGATGAGGATCAGCGTGAGTACGCCCAGGGTCTGGGTGGTCTTCTGGTAGCTGCCAATGATCAGGACATACCAGACAGCAAACCCGACAATCGCCAGGAAATACGATCTAGGAAAGACAGTGATGAGGGAAAAGCTATCGCTGACAGCGACAAGGTCGCCCACGATCATGGCGAAGTTCACGGCCACGATCAGCAGCGCGACGAAAAGCGCGATCTTCTTTCCATAGTGCCGGCGAATCAGCTCCACCAGGCCTCTCTTGGTTTCCTGTCCGATGCGCGAGGAGACGGCAAACATGCTGAACAACACCGGAACACACAACAGCACCACCCAGCCGAGTGAGTAGCCGAAGCTGGCGCCAGCAACGGTCGCGGTAAGAACGGCGGCAGGATCAAGATCGGCGGCGCCGGCAATGATGCCGGGTAGGACTCCGGCTGCCCGGCCTTTCAGCGTTCGGTGCGGTCCGTCGGGATCGGGTTCTGGCCGCCTCGCCAGATGAAGGATTGCCATGTCAATTGCTAGCTCGCATCCTTCTTAGAAGCTGCGGCAGCTCAGGCGGTTGACCGGCGCTGCCAACCACTTGGGTAACGGCAGCGCTCAATCTCTTGAAAACTATTCCAAAGCGGGCCACCCCCGACAGTCATCAGCCGTTGCCAGCGGTGCGCTGAGTGGTGGCCCTGTCTGGTATCGGATTACGCCGTCATTGGTGGAGCAGAAGCTCTTGGTTCCGGTTGTCGAAGTAATAGGCGTGGCAGTGATGACATAGTCGGAGCAGGCTCCGGCCTCGGGGCAAACCGCCTTGAGGTTGAAGTGATAGCCGTACTTGACACACCATGTGCCAGAACTGCACCCCAAAACGGCGTCAATGAGGCAGGCGTGCTCGGCCGTTGCATTCGACGAATTCGAGCAATCTGCCGGTGGCTGACCGGGACCAAGCATCGCCAGAGATTTGGCATAATCTGCATAGCTCGTGAAATACACGAGCTGAGACGTGTTCACTGTGCGGACGGTAGAGGCTGCGGCGGACGTATTGGCCACCATCTTGGATCTGAGCAGGCCGGGAATAGCGATCGCGGCGATGATCAGGATTACCGGCAGTCCCAACGCGATGCTCGCATAGCCCATGATAAGGCCGGCCGTGGCCATGCCATCGCCTTTGAGACGCCCCATGCTCTTGGCGATGCTCGACTTGGCGAGATGTCCCAAAATAACGGCGGGAATGCCGGCAAAGATCCAGAAGCATGTGATCGAAAGGATGCCTAGGATCATGCTGGCGGTGGCTTTGCCCTCAGTCTTCAGTTCCTGGCCATAGCCGGCAGGCGTGACAGGCGCGCTCATCCTGGGCGCGGGTGCAGGAGCCGGGCTCGCTGCCGGCTGGGGTGAAGCAGCATTCTGGGCCGGCGCCCCGCATTGTGGGCAGGCGGTAGCGGTATCAGGCATATTCGCGCCACATCGGAAACAGAACATCTAGATTCCTCCTCCGGCAGGGTTTTGAGGGCAAGCTAATCCAACCCTATCGAAATAGCAATCGCAAACTTGCTTCAGAGGGCCACGGAAGTCACCATAGGCTAAGGCTTTTTTCGACCGGCAAAGGCGCGTTGGTCAGTGCATGCCGGCGGCCGCGAAGGCGACAATGAGGATGATGATGACAACGAGCACACCTAAGCCGGCCAGAGCCACGCTAACCCAGCCCATTACGATCCCGGCTGTGGCCATGCCTTCACCGCCAAGCCGTCCTGCGCTCGCGCGGATGTTGTTTCGAGACATGTTGCCCACGATAATGGCCGGAATACCGGCCAAGATCGAGAAGCTAACCAGCGACAGAATGCCCAGCACCATGCTAATCACGGCTTTGTCTTCTGTTGGCTGCACGGCGACGTATTGCGGCGAAACCGCGGGCAACGCGTTGCCGGGAGGAACGTTGCCTGGAGCGGGTGGTGGAGCGGCCACCACGGCCGGCCTCGCCGTGCCGCAACTCGGGCAGGACTGGGCATCATCGGACATAGCGCTGCCGCATTTGAAACAGAACATGTGAATTCCACCTTATCCCGTCCGGAAAGGGCCAAGTTACTTGATTCAAGACCAGATAGCAATTGTCATCTGCCCAAAGACGGCATTTCCGGGGCTACGGCTTTACAGTCTGCTTGTGCGCGTGGTAACCTTTTTAAGTCGCTAAAAGGACAAGATTTAGAAGAAGGAGTGCAACCAGTTTCAGTGTTAGCGAGAGAGCGCAAAGCCGACGTCATCACCCGTTTCCGCACGCACCAATCAGATACCGGGAGCCCGGAAGTTCAGATTGCAATCCTGAGCGAGCGGATCGGTGAGCTGACGGAGCACTTCAAAAACCACAAGAAAGACCATGCTTCCCGGCGCGGTCTGCTCATGATGGTCAGCAAGCGTCGCCGCCTGCTGGACTATCTGAAGAAGTACGATAGCGAACGTTATAAAGACGTCATCCAGAAACTTGGAATCCGCAAATAATCGATTGATCGGACGTTTTTCATGGAAGCTTCAGGCCGGCAGGAGCCGTGTCTCTTCCAGCGTATCGTACTGAGCCGCTCTCGCTCGAAAACCAAAGACTGCTGGTCCTCCTGGAAAAGAGGAACTCATGAAGCAGACAGCCACTGTTGAACTTGCAGGCGGCAAAACTCTCCACTTAGAAACCGGACATCTGGCCAAACAAGCGCAAGGCTCGGCCGTGGTACGGTTGGGCGATAACGTCGTGATCGGCACCGCGTGCTGCGCCCCAGATCCGCGGGAAGGCATCGATTTCTTCCCACTTACGGTGGACTACCGCGAATATACCTATGCCGGCGGACGCATCCCCGGCGGCTTCATCAAACGTGAAGGCCGGCCCAGCGAACGTGAAATCCTGACCTGCCGCCAGATTGACCGCCCCATCCGCCCGCTGTTTCCTGAAGGCTTCCGCAACGAAACCCAAGTCATTTCTCTGGTGCTCTCCGCGGACACGGACAACGATCCTGACGTCCTGGCCATCAACGCCGCATCGTGCGCGCTTACGGTCTCCGATATTCCCTTCCACGGACCGGTGGGCGCGGTGCGGGTTGGGCTGGTGAATGACCAGTTCGTGGTCAATCCCACGTACGCCGAAATGGCGGAAAGTCTGCTGAACATCATGGTGGTAGGCACGGCCGAGGGGATTGTGATGGTGGAATCCGGCGCGAAAGAGATCTCGGAAGACCGGGTGCTGGCGGCCATCGAATTCGCCCACGAGCAGATCAAGAAGATCTGCGCCGCGATCACCGATTTGGCTGGACGCGGTGGCAAAAAAAAGAGAGAAGTCAAAGAGCCGGAATTCGACCAGGCTTACTATGACACTCTGAAAAAGAAGGTCGGCGACGATCTCTCTGACGCACTGGACACCGCCAGGTATCCCAAGCTCGAGAGTTATGAGAAGGTCAAGGCCATCAAAGACCGTCTCAAGGCGGAATTGCCCGAAGATGACGACGAAGCGGCGAAGAAGCTCTCTCATTACTATGAAGCCTTGCGCGAGCGCATCTTCCGCGACCAGGTCACGCACAAACGCCGCCGTCCAGACGCGCGCGAGTTTGACCAGATCCGCGCGATTTCCATCGAAGTCGGCGTACTGCCCCGCACTCACGGATCCGCCATATTCACCCGCGGCGAGACCCAGGCGCTGGTCACCACTACGCTGGGCACACCCGACGACGCCCAGCGCATCGAGAGATTTGAGGGCGAAACCAGGAAGCGCTTCATGCTGCATTACAACTTCCCGCCGTTCTCGGTGGGCGAAGTGGGCCGCATGACCGGCGTAGGCCGGCGCGAAGTGGGTCATGGCGCCCTGGCGGAGCGCGCGATCTCCGCGGTGTTGCCGAGCGACGAAAAATGGCCTTACACCATGCGCGTGGTTTCCGACATTCTGGAATCCAACGGGTCGTCTTCGATGGCTTCCGTCTGCGGAGCTTCGCTCTCGCTGATGGACGCAGGAGTGCCGCTCTCCTCCGCAGTCGCCGGCGTGGCCATGGGCCTGGTGAAAGAACCTGACTCCTACGCGATTCTCACCGATATCGCCGGAGCCGAAGACCACTACGGCGATATGGACTTTAAAGTCGCCGGAACGCGCAAGGGTATTACCGCCCTGCAGATGGACATCAAAGTCACCGGCATCACCTCCAAGATCATGCATGAGGCCATGGAGCAGGCGCGGCGCGGGCGTTTGTACATCCTGGACAAGATGGAACAGACCCTCAGCGGCGGGCGCGAAGACATCTCCACCTTTGCTCCGCGCATTTACACCCTGCAGATTCCCGTGGACAAGATTCGCGACCTCATCGGCCCGGGCGGCAAGATGATCCGCAGCATCATTGAACAGACCGGCGTCAAGATTGACGTGGACGATAGCGGCAAGGTCAATGTCGCTTCCAGCGACGGCCCCTCAGCACAAAAGGCCATCCAGATGATCAACGATCTCACCGCAGTGCCCGAAGTTGGCAAGACCTACCTGGGCAAAGTGGTGCGGATTGCGGAGTTTGGCGCTTTTGTGGAGATCATCCCCGGCACCGACGGCCTGCTGCACATCAGCGAGATCGCCGAGCATCGGGTCCGCGAAGTGAAGGACGAACTCAAAGAAGGCGACCAAGTGCTGGTCAAGGTCCTGGGCGTTGAAGGCAACCGCATCAAACTCTCGCGCAAAGCGATCTTGAAGGAACAGCGCGCCAAAATGGCGCCGGCCGCAACCCGGCCTGAGGGCGAGGGTGCTCCTCCGCCAGAAGAGGGCGGTGAAGCTCCGGCGCCACGGACACAGACCGAGGAAACCATTACCTTTGAAGGCGGCGGCGACTTCAGCGACGAAGACAGCGGTGAGCCCAACTTCAACCGTGAAGACGCCAACCGCGAAACCGTACACGCCACGCCCGGCGGACGTCCAGACCGTCCGCGGCATGGTGGAGGCGGCGGTGGCGGCGGCCGCAGGCATGGACGCGGAGGACGTGGACGAGGTCCGCGCGGCGGCGGCGATCGTGGTCCTCGCGGCGGTGGTGGCGGCGGAGATCGTGGCGGCCACTAGAAAGCCTTGAAACTCCGCGGGTCCCGAATCAGTTGAGCGCTGAGCGGGGCCCGCTTCATTTTCCGATCAAAACTGTGAGAAGGTCCTACCGCCTGGTCAGCACGAATGCGACCGCGGCGATGACCAGGACCACGCCCACGACCATCATCACAGTGCCCTGCAGACGCAGCTTGTTGACCAGTTGCGCTCCGGTCTTCAGAGAAATAAGGAAGGTCTTCTCCGTCTTGCCCTTGCGGATGACCTTGCGGCTTTGGTCATCCTTCGCGTCCGGGTTTTGCTCACAGGTTCCGATCACGCTGTATTCCCGGTCGGCAAGCAGGCAAGTTTCTCTGATACGAAAACTCTCGCCCACCAAACCAGGATTGATCGATACTCCAGCCACGGTCGTGGACACTCCCCACTCGGCCATCTTCTCGCCAACCGCGAGGACCTTGTCCGCAGCCTTCGCGACCCCGCCCGTACCCATGCTTTGCACCGCCGCACGCGCTTGCCCCCAATCGGCAATGAGTAAGGCATGCAACTGGTTTTCAGAAAGTCTGGGTAAGCCCAACGATGGGTCAACAGAGCAGTAGTGAGTCGAGTTGACTCCAATCTCCGCGCGCAGGGTTTGCGGCAGGTCGAATTCCACGCCCTGCGGGTCAACCAGCACTCGGCCGGTGCCATCGTCGAGATAAAAACTCCGCTGCCCGGTCTCCTTCTTGAAGGGCTGCCACTGGTCCTGGCCGCCCTGTTTCACTAGTTTTTCAACTTCCGCCTTGTAGTAGTAACAGGAGACGCCGGTAAACGGACTCTGGAGCCGGTCATCGCCGGTGGTCTTGCCGTAGACGTGGACCGTCCCTTCGGCCAGGCTGCGAATGGGGACTTCGGGGATCTGCGCCACCAGTTGCGACTCACGCCGGGTCTTCATGCCCCACAGCATAAGCATCACGCCGATGGCCACGGCGATGGCGACCCCTATCAGCACATTGTTGGCAACATTGAGAGTTGCAATAAGGATAAGCATTGGAAGTGGCGTATCTCCTTTTCAGCTTGGATCGAGTGTCGTCGTTTTATCACATAAGACTCAGATCGTCCAAGCCGATGAGTTACCTCGGTGTACGTGGTATCCCGGCGCGGTCC
>CAZFRV010000297.1:0-16626 GCA_964521445.1 uncultured Acidobacteriaceae bacterium | reverse complement strand
TGGCTGAATCCGCCGCCGATCAACGCTCCTATCGGGAAGCCCTTGCCGCAATTGCATATCGCCCATCCCGCACCGCCCACCAGCACCGCATTGCCCACGATCCAAGCGAAGGGCCGGAACTTCATAGGGTCGTTTTTGTGCGAGGCCAGCCAAAGGGATGAGGCCAGGCCTCCGCCCATCAACGCCCCTTTCGCGGCGCTCTTGCCAGACCCCGGCGGCAACAGGGCCCCGATTCCCGCCCCTAACGCCCCGCCCGCGATCGTCGCCCAAATGTACCGATGGTGCTTGGGAATGCCCACCACGTCCGCGCTAGTGGCCTCGCGGTCGGCAGTGGCGCTGTCACCGTTCGCACGGCTGCTGCTGTCGCGGCCCGTGCTCGCGACCGGCGGATCTCCCGCAAACGACGTCGTCGCCAGGAAACAAACACAACAAACGATAGCTAGCAATCGCCGACTCATATTTTTTCTCTCCTCACTGTTTGGTTTCGTATGGCGATACTCAGTCCGCCGGTTCTTCTCTTCGGCAGCAGCCGGGACAGGTGCGGGTTTGGGAGGTGTATTTCCGCACTCTGGTTCCGCTGAGCTGGATTCGGCGATGGGTTCCCCGGAGTTTGCCTGGTGCACATGATCGCCCTCCCCAGCCTCAGCGGAACCGCTGCCCCAACTGCTGCACGAAGCTTCATGAACTGTCCCCCAAGTGCCAAGTCCGCTGTTCGGACCGTCTGTAGCTCTCACGTGCTCGTAATTTCAAGTCTAGAACTCGCGCCACGAGCCGCCATCCGGTGGATTTGGTAAAAACCAGAGCAGGCTCATGTAAGAACTGAAATCACGACCACACGCTACTGTGAATTGCCGCAGCACACTTGCGGATGCCCATGAATGACGACGAAAAACTTCGTTATCTCCACCCCGTATTTGTACGGTCAGGCTTGAGATTTTTTGCGGGGTCGGGCGTTGCAAGATGCTGCACCATTGACATTGGTCGCCGCACACAACTGACCCGAGATCAGATACGATATGCCTTCCAGAGTTGCTGGATGATCGGGCCGGCCCGTCGGAGCCCGGGACCTCGGAGACATTCAATGCGCGCTCTCAAGATTGCTCCACTCGCACTGGCGGGGATCATCGCTGGTGCTTTCGTATTCCTGGTCGTGGCGGACCGGATGGGCCAGCCCGCGCCACCGGATTCTGGCACGCTGATTGCCAAGGCCCGCCAGTATGACGTTCGAATCAAGCGCGATACCTTCGGTGTGCCTCACGTGATCGGGGCCAGGGATGCGGACGTTGCTTTCGGGATGGGCTTTGCCCAGTCGGAAGACGACTTCGCCACGCTGCAACAGGTGGCGCTTGCCACCCGTGGCCAGCTTGCCGCAACCGAGGGTCGTAAAGCGGCGGTCGCCGACTATCTCGTCCACCTCTTGCGTGTGTGGGAAACGGTCAACTCCAAATACGATACCGACCTGCCGGCGGATGTGCGGCAGGTTCTGGAAGCGTATGCCGACGGCGTGAATTACTACGCTGCACTTCATCAAGACAAAGTAATTCGGGGAGTGCTGCCGCTGACCGGCAAGGACATCGCTGCCGGGTTTGTTTTCAAGACCCCCTTCTTCTATGGGCTGGATCGGGTCCTGCTGAAGTTGAACAGCCCGGAGAACAGCAATACCGCCGCCTCTCTTTCCAATTCCAACGACGGGCAGGGCGCCTTCCTGATTACGCCGGATCCCATGCCCGTGGGCTCCAACGCCGTGGCGATAGGCCCGTCCCGCTCCGCGGATGGAGCCACACGGCTGCTGGTCAATTCTCACCAGCCTTATGCAGGACCGGTCTCGTGGTATGAGGCCGTATTGGACAGCGGCCAAGGCTGGCACGTGGCCGGCGGATTCTTCCCCGGATCACCTTTCATGCTGCACGGCCACAACGAGCATCTTGGCTGGGCCAATACGGTCAACGATCCCGATCTGATTGACGTTTACAAACTCACGATCAACCCTGCCAACCCCAACCAGTACCTGCTCGACGGACAATGGCGTGACTTTGAGAAGAGCGACGCCAAAATCCGCGTGAAGATCTGGGGACCGCTCATCTGGCCGGTACACCGTGAGGTGCTTTACGCGGCACAAGGTCCGGTGTTGAAAACCGATCACGGCGTGTTCGCCATTCGCTACGCCGGCATCAATGAGGTGCGCCAGCCGCTGCAGTACTACCGTCTGAACAAGGCCGGCTCTCTCGCGGAGTGGCGCGCCGCCATGGCGCTGCAGGCGATACCCAGCATCAACTTTGTCTATGCCGACGAGAAGGCGAATATCGGGTATGTCTATAACGGATTGTTTCCCGTGCGGCGGGAAGAAGCCGGTTTGGACTGGCAGGGCGTCCTGCCCGGCGACCGCTCGGACTTGATCTGGCATCGATATGTGCCCTTCGACAAGATTCCGCAGATTTGGAATCCGCCGGGCGGACTGGTTTTCAATTCGAACAACACGCCATTTCACGCGGCGGCGCCGGCGGACGACCTCAAGCCGCAAGACTTCTCACCAACTCTGGGGATTCAGACCAACATGACCAACCGGGCGTGGCGCGCGCTGGAGACTTACGGCGCCGATTCCCGGATCACCGCAGACACGTTCCACGCGTACAAATACGATCTCACCTACAGCGACCATTCCGATCTAGCCCAACTTGTCGACCAGGTCATCGCCATCGATCCCGGCAGGAATGGTGACGGCGGCGACGTAAAGCAAGCGCAGGAAATTCTCAAACGATGGGACCACCGGACCAACATCGCGAACCGGAGCGCGGCGCTTGCAGTCCTGATGGGCGAGCCTGTGCTCCGCGCCAGGAAAGAGATCAATGGCAAGCCGCAGCCGCCGTCGCCGAGCGAGATCATGGCCTCGTTACGGGAGGCCATACAGACCCTAAAGACGCACTTCGGGCGTCTCGATCCTGAGTGGGGCGAAGTCAACCGTCTGCGTCGCGGCAAAATGAATCTCGCCGTTGATGGCGGTCCCGATATCTACCGCGCGGTTTATGGATTGAAGCAGACAGACGGTACTCTGACCGCGGCGGGTGGCGATACTCTCATCATGTTTGTGACCTGGGACAAGACGGGCACTCTAACGTCGGAGAGCATCCATCAGTTTGGCTCGGCGACCCTCGACCAGAATTCGCCGCATTACGCTGACCAGACTCCCCTCTTCGTCGCCATGAAGACAAAGCCTGTCTTGTTTACCCAGGCGCAGCTTGGCGGGCATGTCGAGGCCAACTATCGGCCTGGGGAGCGTGATGCCGTCCTGGCACAGAAGCGGTGAGCGTCTAGTCCGCCTTCTTGGCGAGTATTTTCAGCGGGACCTCAATGGAACCGACGCGATCCGCTGAGACGTCATGGACGGCGAGCCGTAACCAGACCTCTCCGCCGGGAAGATCAATCTCATTGCGCACGGAATATCCCGTTTGCAACATCTCGTCGTACTTGGCCGGTGGGATGCCCAGCTTATACGCGTGGCGGCTGGCGTTGACCACGCTGCCGTCCCGGTCATAAGCAATGGCGATGAACTCGAGGTTCGAACGACGAAGTCCATTGCCATCGAGTTCAGCGCTGACCTGATTCATGTCTGCCGTGTATTCGATCCAGTAGCGCTGCACCGGAGGCTTGAGTTTAAACCCCAGATCACCCGCCGGACCCGCCTGAGGCTGCAGGTCTTGCGCCGCAGGGTCCCCAGCCTTGATAAGCCGGGCGTGAAAGAAGAGCTGCGCGGATGGAGGCGCGTCCGGCAGCAGCCCCGGCGAAGCCATGTTCAGCAAAGTATTCGCGTTGTGCGCTGCCTGCGGGTCCGCAAAGTAGCCCCGCCGGTAAGCCAGGTGATCATGACCGGCAAGCTTGACTTGCACCTTACGAAACCTACCATCGAACTTCTTGTCGTCGGGCGAATACGTCAGAGTGTAATAGTTCGAACCGTTCTCAATGGCCTTGGCGAGACCGTATTGAACATCATTCCTGTTGTAGAAGGGAGTCCCGCCCGTCTCCTCCGCCAGTTGCAGCATCGTGGCCAGTTCCGCATTGGTCCGGTCACCCGATTGCGAAGGATCTGACGGAAAGGCATTGGGATCGATGGTCCCATTGCGCATCCCAGGAAGCATGGGGCCTATGGCAGTCGGCCGGTTCTGTGCGGTAGAAGCAGAGAGAGTAGGCGCTATCAGGCCGCGGGCATCGATGGGATAGACCGCTACCCGGCTCGCTGTCAGCAGATCACTCAACTGCTGCACTTGCCCACCGTATCCACGCAGCGACTTGAAGGGATCCAGAGGCGATTCCGGGGTAAGGCTAAGCGGGAATGAGGCGGAAAACCAGATCAAATTCTTGCGGCCCGGAACAGCCCCGAGATAAAGTGCCAACTGCTTCAGCGCATCCACCGTAAACTGTACCCGCCGGTCGATAAAGGCGGACTGCTCATCTGCCTCAAACTGATGGAGGCTCGCAATCACATTCGCCATCGCGCTTTGGTCTATCGTCGGCAGGGCAGCGAAACGGTCGGCGGCACTCTCGCCTTGATTCCCTGGGAGTGCGGCTGATGGCATGGGCGCGCTCCTGTTCAAGGCCGCCAGCAAGACAGACGAGTCGGTGGTGAATCCCTGAACCAGTCGCAGCCGCGAGGCCAGGGTGAAGACCGCCATGCGCGTCCCCGGAGGAATGGTCTTCAGGTATTCAAGGATCTTGCGCCGCGCGTAGGCCTGGTCCTCCACGGGGGTGTTCAACGCATCGAGAAGGAGCACGTTAATAGCGCTGCCGGCGGATTGCTCAGGAACATTGGTATAAGTGTTGGGCGGCAGCGGAGGCTGCTCTATTTTCCCCTCGTTCATGCCCGGGCCATGTTCTTCAAACACTTTGATCGTCTGTTCCCGCCCGTCTTCGAAAATGTGGAATGCCTGTTGTTGCAGGCCATTGACAGGATGGCCATCATGGGTGACCACAACATCCACGACCACAAGATTCGCGGTGCTGCGAATGACTGGACCCGAGGCTTGTGATCTTTCTGCCTGGACCGCAGAATCACCAGCCGGCGGAGACGACGAACTACGGTCTTGCGCAATCAGGACTGCAGCCAACGCCAGTAACGTTGCCGCAAAGAATAGACGTAGCAAATGACCGAGGCTCATAAGTGTTCCTCTCACTCTCCGTGAACCAGCCTAAAAATAGACGACAGACGCCAATCTTAGTATGGATAGTATAGGTATAGATAGTTAGATTTGACTAAAAGAATCAGCTCATGGCGGGTTCCGGGGGGGGACAAACATTCTCTTGACATTCCCCTTTATGACACAGAAAGCGCTAAAGGTGGGCCACCCGGTCCGGAAGCCTTTCGCAGCGACAGCATCCGTGCGGCATAGGAATCGAAAGAACCTGCAACCTGCGCCGCGGAGATTTGTCTAATGTGTCAGGAGTGAGCGCGATGGATGATACGAAACAGCTGATCAGCAGGTTCGTGGAGGAGTTGTGGAATGAACGCCGGTTGGACGTGGCGGATTCGATCTTCGCCGAGGATTGTGTAACCCACCAGCTGCGGTCAGGCGTGCCAACGGATGCAGTGCCCCGCGGCCCACAGGCGATTAAGGAGCATGTGACGGGCTGGATTGCCAGCTTCCCCGATCTCCGCTTCAGCATCGAACAGATGTTGGGTGAAGGCGATCGTGTCGTGATGCAACTGCTGATGGAGGGCACGCACCAGGGCGCGTGGCTGGGAATTCCCGCGAGCGGCAAGAAGATGCAGATACGGATGTTCACCGTTCACCGCGTCGTGCAGGGCAAGATCGTCGAGGACTGGGTGCTGGTGGAATCTCACGGCTTCTTTCAGCAACTTGGAGTTGTCCCGAATACAGAGGACTTGGTGGGCAATTTCTTGCGTCAGCAAAGCAATCGCTGATTGCGGCAGCTCTCGAGAACGGCGCTCAGTTGGAGAAGACGTACGTGGAGTATGCCGGTGGCGTTTATCGAACCCAAGAGACGAGCTTCTTGCTCAAGGGCTTGGCGAGGGTACCCGAGCAGAAAACGTAATTGGTAGCGCTACCGGGAATCGAACCCGGGTTTGAAGATTGAGAATCTTCCGTCCTAACCCCTAGACGATAGCGCCGAAAATTGGGATCGGGCTTGAACAGTATATCAAAGGCTGCTTGCTTCATCGAACGCACCGCAGGGCAGGATTTGCTCTTGGGCGCGCATTTGTCTGTTTCGCTGGCCGTCCCGCATTCCGAACTTTCTCGAGCGGAAGCCAGGCTGATCCTTGCCGGCGACAACGAGACGATTTTTCTGGTTGCCGCCCCCATCTTCTCGGGATTTTTTCTATAATGCATCTCAACAGCGTGGATTGGGAGACGCAGAGATTACGGAAGCGGGGATGTTTTCCGCTTGGGAGTCAGGAAATCCGTGGCGTCGCCTGAAGACGGTCTTCCCAGGGAATCCGCAGTGAACGGCGAGCGGCGCGCGCACAAGTCCCGATGGGGTTGACGGGAAGGTCAAGATTCAACCCCGAGTTTGAAGCCCGCGGGCTACGCGAAGAATCAAGGCGCGTGACCGGATGAAAAAAGTCCTCCTGATCGACGACGACCCGGCCCAACTTTCTGTCCGGCAGCTGCTCCTGCAGCGCATGGGCGGCATTGAGAGCCAGACGGCTACACAAGCCAAGGTTGCCCTGGAATTGCTGCGCAACGACTCCGGGCAGGCTACCTTCGGCGCGGTGATCACCGACCACATCATGCCGGACGTGGATGGCCCTGAATTCGTGCGCCAGCTGCGTGTCTTTGCGCCCGAAATTCCCGTCATTGTGGTCAGCGGCATGCCGGAAGCCGACACCCTATACCAGGGCTTGGACATTGCCTTTCTGCTCAAACCGTGCGAGCCCGAAGACCTCATTGCTCTCGTCAAGGACGCCCTGAACGGCAGCCCGAAATAAGCCGTCACTCAGCCGGAACTAGGCCTGATTACGGCATAAACATCATTGCAGCCGACTGGAAAAGATATTAAGCTGCCAGCATGGCTTTGCTTGGAAGTTTTTGCCTTCTGTTCGGCTTGGCGCTGTCGGTCTACTGTTTAGTGGTCGGCGTGCTTGCAGCATTGCGCAAAGACGCCATCGGTTTTCGCTGGGCTGAGACCGCGCGCCGCTCCGGCATGGTTACCGCCGTTGCGGTGACCGCTGCCGCCCTGGCGTTGGTGTGGACGGCGCTCACCAATGACTTTTCCAACGCGTACGTTCTTCACCACAGCAACCGCGCCCTGCCGTGGGCGTACAAACTAGCAGCCTTGTGGTCGGGGCAGGAGGGTTCGCTGCTCTTCTGGAGCTGGCTCCTGGCCTGCTATGGCTTTGTGCTGCGGCTGCGTCACAAGGTGGACCGGCGCCTGGTGGCCATGACGTCCACGATTCTCGCCGCCATCCAGGTTTTTTTCCTCGTTCTCGTGAACTTCGTCGCCAACCCTTTCGGGATCATGGATCGGGTGGCCGCAGACGGCAACGGCTTGAATCCCCTGCTGCAGTACCCCGAAATGGTGATTCATCCGCCCATGCTGTATCTGGGTTACGTAGGATTCTCGGTACCATTCGCGTTCGCACTGGCGGCGCTGATCTTGCGCTATCCGGGCGAGAAGTGGATCCACATCACGCGCCGCTGGACCATGGTGACCTGGCTCTTCCTGACCTGCGGAATCACCCTGGGCGCCCACTGGGCGTATGCCGTGCTGGGCTGGGGCGGATACTGGGGCTGGGACCCGGTGGAAAACGCGTCCTTCTTTCCCTGGCTCACGGGGACAGCCTTCCTGCACTCGGTCATGATGCAGGAGAAGCGCGGCATGATGAAGGTGTGGAACGTCTGGCTGATCTTTATCACCTTCATGCTCACCATCCTGGGGACCATGCTCACACGCGGAGGAGCCGTAAGCTCGGTGCACGCCTTTGCTCAGTCGGCGATTGGGGCATGGTTTTACTGGTTCCTGGGAATTGTCTTCGTGGTCTGCCTGGTCTTTTACATCAAGAATCGCAGCCACCTTCAGGCCGAGAACAAACTGGAGTCGCTGGTTTCACGCGAGTCCAGTTTCCTGTTCAACAATCTGGTATTGCTCGCTGTGACGTTCTTCATCCTGTGCGGCACGCTGTTCCCTATTCTCTCGGAGGCGGTGCGGGGATACAAAATCAATGTTGGTCCGCCATACTTTAACCTTCTCGCTCAATTCATCGGTCCGATCCTCATTTTCCTGACCGCGGTGGGACCGTTGCTGGCCTGGGGCGCCACGTCCTTCGCCAGTATCCGGCGCAATTTCACGATCCCCACAGTTTTGTCACTCGCGGTCGGCGTAGTGTTGATCGTCATCACGATGCGCCCGTGGATGGGCTCAGCTCAAGTCCGCTCCTGGTGGGCGTCGATTGACAGAGCCCGTTACTTCTCCTGGATCACAATCGTCCTGAGCACGTTGGTGGTTGCCTCCGTTGCCTCCGAGTTCCTTCGCGGCGGACGCGTGCTGAAGGACAAGCTGAACACCAACCTGGGCGGGGCCATGTATCACCTCATGCGCCGCAACATGCGCCGCTACGGCGGATACATTGCCCATGTCGGATTTGCCTTAGTAATGATCGGAGTCGCCGGCCTGGCCTTCAACCAGGACAAAGAGCAGGAAATGGCGCTCGGTGACAAGCTGCAAATCGGACACTACGAGCTCGTCAGCCAGGATTCCACGCAGGATGACAACGCCAACTATCGATCCGAAGCGGCCCTGCTGGATGTTTATAAGGACGGCCAATATCTCACGCGGCTGAATCCCGAGTTGCGCTTCTACAAGGCCAGCGGCGACCAGCCCGACCATAAGGTGGGCATTCGCCACGCGCTTTTTGAAGACCTTTATGTGATCTACGAAGGTAGAAACCCCGACACCAACCACCCCATCATCAAGGCTTTCGTTAACCCGTTGGTTTCTTGGGTCTGGTTCGGCGTCATAGCCATTATCTTTGGTACGGGCCTGGCTCTGGTGCCGAATGCCCTCGCTGTGAAAGCCGCTCTGCCTGCAGCCGTGGCCGTGACCGCCTTCGAAAAACACGGGATGCATCCCGCGGGGGCCGGCAAATGAAGCGGTTCGCCGAAATCCTGCTTCTTTGCCTTGCCGTCACGCTGATGATGGAAGCGGACACCGCGAATGCCCGCTACGAGCGCCTGGGCAGCAAGATCATGTGCACCTGCAGTTGCGCCCAGATGTTGTTGAAATGCAACCATGTGGGCTGTCCTAACTCCGATCGCATGATCGGCGAATTGCGCGCTCTCACGGGCACCGGAAGCGGACCCGGCGCAGGCCAATACTCGAGCATTCAGCCGCTCAGCGACGACGAAGCGGTGCTGAACTGGTTCCGCCGAACCTGGGGCGTCACCGCGGTGGTGGAACCCGGCACGCACGGGTTGGAGTTGTGGGCCTGGATCTTGCCGCCGGCCGCGCTCTTCCTGGGATTGGGGTTGGTGGTGATCACCCTGCGCGTATGGAAGCTGCGCCCCGCGCACGCTTCTTCGCAAAACGTTCATTTGGATCCGCATCTTGAGGCGCTGCGTGACCGCGCCCGCCGGGAGACGGAAATATGAGTCCGCAGACCTGGCAGATTCTGGCAATCATTGCCTGCAGCGCTTTTGCCGGCGGAGCCCTGATCTTTATTTTTCTGCCCAACCGCGATCCCGACACCGGCATGGACAAAACGCGGCTTGAGTACCTCCACGAACGCAAGGAAGTCGTCTATGAAAACTTGCGCGATCTCAACTTTGAATTCAAAACCGGCAAGTTCACCCAGGCGGATTATGACGGCATGCGTCTGGGCATGGAAGCCGAGGCGGCCCGCCTGCTGGCGGAAATCGAAAAGCTGGAATCCATCCCGGCCTGAAGGAGTCCATTTCCCCTTGAAACGATCGACCTGTCTTATCGTTCTTATCATTGTTCTTCTCGCCTCCCCTATCGCCGCGCTGGCGCAGAGCCGGACCATCACCGGCACGGTCACCAACGGGACCACCAACAAACCCGCGTCCGGTGATGACGTAATCCTGCTCACGCTGGCACAGGGAATGGACGAGGAAGCACGCACGAAAACTGACGCTCACGGCAAATTCAGTCTGACCATGGCCGATGGGAGCACGCTCCACCTGGTGCGCGTGCGCCATGATAACGTCAACTATCATGAACCCGCGCCGCCGAACGTCGGCAATCTCGATATCACGGTTTACAACGCCGCAGCCAAGACGCCGGGAATCAAGCTGCTGGACCAATCCGAGGTTTATCAATCCAACGGCTCTGAACTCCAGGTGATCGAACTACTCCGCGTGAGCAACCCGGCGCTTCCTCCGCTGACGCAGCCGTCGTTGGAGATTTATCTGCCGGAAGGAGCCCACGTCAGAATGTGCCAGGCGGTCACCGAAACCGGTATGCCGGTAAAGGCCACCGTGGTTCCGGAGAAAGAAAAGAACAAATACAGCATCCTTTATCCGTTGCGGCCGGGAACCACCCAGATCGAGATGGCCTACACCATGCCGTACACCGGCACAGCATCCATCCGACCCAAGGTGACGATGACAGCGGACCACTTCTACGTCGTCACCGCGAAGGGCATCCGATTCACACCCGGAGCCGGGGTTCCATTTCATTCTGAAAGCAACTGGCCAACCGACCCCTCGATTACCGGTGTCGAAGTCCACGGCGCCGAGGGCATTGCGCCCGCGAAACAGATTGCTTTCGAACTCTCCGGCACCGGCATTCTTCCCGAACAATCGCCCGTGCCGGCGCAGGCCGCCCAGAACGCGCCTCAACCACAGCCGGACAACCGTCCCGGTGGCGGCTTGGGTGAACCTAACGAAAGACCCGATCCGCTGCATTCCGGACAGTGGCTGTTTCTGGGCGTACTCAGTCTGTTCCTGGCGGCTGGAGCCACGTACGTGTACACCTCCAATCAGTCGCCGGCCCCTCAGGGCGCCGTGAAGCCACAGGCGGGTCGCGGCTTATTGCTGGAGGCGATGAAAGAGGAGATATTCCAGCTTGAAACCGACCGCCTCCAGGGAAAGATTTCCCAGAAGGATTACGAATCCGCCAAAGCCGCGCTGGATACCACTTTGCAACGCGCGGTTGAGCGGCAGAAGTCAAAGTAAACAAACCGGCCCAGGGGTCAGCCAAGAACATATGAGTCTGATGATCCGATCTTCGTCTCTGCACGGCGCCGGCGTCTATACCTCGGCTCCGATTGCCAAAGGGACGCGCATCCTGGAGTACTCGGGTCCGCGCATCACCGCGAAACAGGCCGACGGCCTGTATGCGGACGGTGACGTTACCTACCTGTTTGGCATGGATGGTGGCAAGACGATCATCGATGGCTTCGGTATGGCCGCTTTCGTCAACCATTCCTGCGACCCGAATTGCGAAACCGACCAGATTGACAGGCGCATCTGGATCATCGCCTTGCGCGATATCGTCGCCGGCGAAGAACTGACGTACGACTACAACATCTACGATTCCGAACCAGGCGACCCCGCACCCTGCCACTGCGGCGCCCCGAGTTGCCGGGGCACCATGCTCTGCGAGGAAGAGGTCCAACGGCATAAGACAATCTTGCGGCAACGAAAGAGCCGGCTCCGGGCCAAGCGCCATACGCGTCTGAAGCGTGTCCGAAAGCCTGCGTAAAGTCCTAATCCTGGAGTGCCCTTTTAGAATCCATTGACAACGCTAAGGGCGCGTATAATTGGCCTAATCGATTTTTTGGCATTGGAGTTTACCTTTTGAGTACCAAAGGTGAGCCCGTGAAACCGCGGGTCCTGGTAGTGGATGATGAACGGGTCATCGCCGATACCCTGGCTATCATCTTGAACCAGAATGGGTTTGAAGCCTTCGCTGTTTACACGGGAATGGCGGCGGTGGACCGCGCCCGGGCCAGCCGGCCGGACCTGGTCATCAGTGACGTCATCATGCCCGACATGAATGGGATCGAAGCCGCTATCCAAATCCGGCAGATTCTGCCCGGGTGCAAAATCCTGCTCTTCTCCGGCCAAGCCGCTACAGCCGATCTTCTGGAAAAAGCCCGCGCCCAGGGACATGAATTCGAGATCCTGGCCAAACCCGTGCACCCACAGGATCTCCTGGCAAAACTCAGCAGCTAACACATTGAGTAAATGGGTAACTTGGTAAAAATTGAAAAGTGTGAGGACCCCCGGTTTTCAGATTACCAAATTACCCACTTACCAAATCTCCAAATCAATTAGCAAATCCTCTACAGCTCTCTTCTGCCTTCCATGGCCTTCAGCATGGTCACCTCGTCGGCATACTCGATGTCGCTGCCGGCCGGAATCCCGGTGGCGATGCGGGTGACCTTCAGGCCGGGCCGCTTCAGCAACCCGGTGAGGTGAACGGCGGTGGCTTCGCCTTCCATGGTGGGATTCGTGGCAATGATGACTTCGTCTACGCTGCCGGCCTCAATCCGTTTGAGCAGTGATGGAATGCGCAGTTGTTCCGGTCCCACGCCCTGCAGCGGCGAGATTGCGCCGTGCAAAACGTGATAAACACCGTTGTAAAAACGCGCCTTCTCCACCGATGCGATGTTGGTGGGCTCCTCCACCACGCACACCAGCCTTTGATTCCGGGTGGGATTGGAACAGTAGCTGCACGGATCCACGTCAGTAATGTTGTTGCAAACCGAGCAAAGATGGAGTTTTTCTTTGAGGTTGCGAATGGCGGCGGCCAGGGCTTCCGCGTCTTCTCCGCTGGAGCGCAGGATGTAAAAGGCCATGCGCTGGGCGCTCTTAGCGCCTATCCCGGGAAGCTTCTTCAGTTCGTCGATGAGCTGAGCCATGGGCTCGGCGAATTTGGACATGAGTGAGCCTTTACAGCCCGGGAATTCCCAGACCGCCGAGCATGCCGCCGACGGTGGATTGCATGGCGTCATCCACCTTTTGGGCGGCCGCGTTCATGGCAGCCGCCACCAGGTCCTGAAGCATCTCTACGTCGCCTGATTTGACTGTTTCAGGATCAATGCGAACTCCCAGCACCTGCTTTTGCCCGTTCATTTTCACGGTGACGATACCGCCGCCCGAAGATGCTTCGACCACGGTTTGCCGCATCTTCTCCTGCAAGCTTTGCGCCTGCTTCTGCGCCTGCTCCAGCATCTCCTGAAATTGACGCGTATTAAAACCGCCCATGCCTGCTCCTAATTCTTACTGCGATGATCGATCACGGTACGAATCTCGGCGCCGAACTTCTCCCGCATTCGCTGTACCACCGGTTCTTCAGCCGCGCGGCTGCGAGCGCTGGCGCCGTTGACCGCGGGACGCACGGCCACCGACCCGTTGCCGGCAGCACCCGGCGCGCCGCTCTCCAGACGCAACTTGATCGGCCGCCCCGCAACCGCGCCGGCTGCTGCGTTCGCAGCTGCCTTTTGCTCCGCGCTCATGATGAAAGGGATCACGGAAGCGGGCTGGCTGACGGTCACTACCAACTCGTTCCCTTGTAGCGTTGCTGTTCCCGCCTGCAGCGTCGAAATCAGATTGTCATTGCCGGCCTTCTCCAGCTCGGCCAGCACGTAAGCCAGAATCTTGCCGGCGTCACCAGTCGGTTCCGGTGCTTCCGCCACCGCAACCGCTGCGGCGCCGGCCGGCTGCGCGCCCGCGGGGTTGGTCTTGGTGGCGGACATTTCCGGATCAAAGCTCCGGCCTTTGCGCGCACGGTCCGCCTCAAACGGTGAAGTGGAAACTTCCGTCTTGCGAACGGGTGTGTCCGAGCTCGATGCCGGCCCTGCGGTAACCGGCGGGCGCGAGGCCGCAAAGGGTTTTGGCCCGGCCTCGGCAACCTGGCTGAGGACTTGCTCCAGCGGAAGAATGCGCTGGGCGTGGACCATCTTCAGGACGCCCAGCTCCAGGTGAAAGCGTTGTTCCTGGCGATAGCCCAGATCGTCATAGGTGCGCAACATGATTTGCAGAAACCGCGCCAGGTCTTCTTCGGAAAAGTCCCCCGCGATCCTGTCGGCGCGTAGGCGTTCGTCTGCCGAAATCTGGAGCAGCGCAGAATCCCTGCCGGCCAGCTTTGCCACCAGCACATTGCGCAACAGCTTTACCAACTGTTTCGCTACGTGGACTGGATTTTGTCCTGACGTCAGCTGACCGTCGAGAACCCGAAGCGCTCGGTCGGCAGAGTTGTTCTTTACCGCATCGAGAAGCTCCTCCAGAATTTCTGGCCCAACGCTGCCAATCAGGCCCCTAACCTGCTCGACGCTCACGCGACCCTCGCTGCCCGAGATCGCCTGGTCGAGGACAGAAAGCGCGTCACGCATGGAGCCGTCGCCGACTTCGGCAAGCAGAGCCAGGGCTTGGGGATCAGCCCCAATATTTTCCTTGCGGGCGATGTCATCCAACTGGGCCACGATCTCGTCGAACCTCACGGCGCGGAAATTAAAATGCTGGCATCGTGAGCGTATGGTCTGGGGTATGTCTTCGGGCTGCGTCGTCGCCATCATGAAGACAATGTGCGGCGGCGGCTCTTCCAGGGTCTTGAGCAGAGCGTTGAAAGCAGCGTCTGTAATCTGGTGCGCTTCATCCAGAATGTAGATTTTGTAGCGGTCGCGGGCGGGACGGTAGCGGGCGGCTTCGCGCAGTTCGCGGATCTCGTCGATGCCGCGGTTGGTAGCCGCATCAATCTCGATCACATCCACAGCATTGCCCGCTTTGATTTCGACGCAGGACTCGCAAACACCGCACGGCTCCGGCGTGGGTTTGTCGGTGGAACGGCAATTGAGCGCCATAGCCAGAATACGGGCGATGGTGGTTTTTCCGATCCCGCGGTGCCCGCTGAAAATGTAGCCGTGCGCGATCCGCTGCTGCTCGATGGCATTCCTCAGCGTGCGCGTCACATGGTCCTGGCCAATGACCTCGGAAAAGCGCTGCGGCCGGTATTTGCGCGCTAAGACCTGGTAGCTCATGCTGAAATTTCGATTATACCCCTTGCTGAGCGCGCGGATTTTCCACAGCAACTCCGCTCCTCGGCAACTCCGTCGAAAACATCCAATTCCTGTTGACGACACCGACCGACCGGGAGTCTCATTAAGCTGCCAGGAGGCAAGGCATGACTGAAGCATTGCATACCGTTCGATTTCCCGGTGAAGACAGCTCGTATCGCGAAGCCCGCAACAAACTGCTGCAAGCGGAAATGGCATTACGCAAGAACCTGGAGGACGTTGCCGAGCTGCGGCGCAAACTTCCGCTGGGAGGAGCAGTACCGGAAGATTACGTCTTCGAAGAAGGCTCGCCTGATCTCAATGACACGCAGACGATGCACCAGGTCCGCTTGTCTGAACTGTTCGCGCCAGGCAAAGACACGCTGGCGATCTACAGTTACATGTTCGGACCGAGGATGAAAGAGCCCTGTGTTTCCTGCACCTCCATCCTCGACGGGCTGAACGGCACCTCGAAACACGCTTCCCAGCGCATCAATTTCGCGGTGGCGGCAAAATCGCCTCTCGCAAGAATCCGCTCGGTGGCCCGCGAGCGCGGTTGGAACAGCCTGCGCCTGCTTTCTTCCAATGGGAACACGTACAATCGCGATTATCACGGCGAGAATCCCAAAGAAGACCAGCTTCCCATGCTCAATGTCTTCACTCGCCGCAACGGCCAGATTCATCACTTCTACGGCACGGAACTTCTGTTCGCTCCGCAGGAGAAAGGGCAGGACGGCCGCCACGTGGACCTGATTTGGCCCTTGTGGAATCTGTTCGACTTCACGCCCGAGGGCCGGGGAACGAATTGGTATCCCAAGCTGAGGTACGACTAACCGCGTCAGGCGCCTATGGCTCCGACCATAATGGCTTGTCCGTCACAGGAACCAAAGTGCGCCGTAGATGACCAAACCCCGCTTCAAAACGGCTTCATCACGCCGGCTGTAACGTTCTGGCCGTCACAGGAACCACCGTGCACCGTGAACGTGAATTCGATTCCGTTGGTAGGACCAGCGGGGGTGAAGCTTGCTATAAACCCTGTTCCCGAACCTTCTAATTGACCCGAGTCCATGGCCACTGTCACCTGGTTCATATCGCCGGCAATGCTGCTGCTCGTGATGCTTCCCGAAGCAAAGCAGGGCGAGCCGGTAACAGTGAATGTCCCTGAAACGTGAAAGAACCCCTGAGCATCGGGGCCCGTCTGAGAAAGCTGGGCAGTCAAATTACCCGACCAACCCTGACCTCGAATCACTCCAGTAAAACTACCGCCAAAGTCCGTCAGCCGGGGGTTCCTCGGAAAGCTGCCGGCGCATGAACCGCCGGTGATTGTCAGAGTTCCTACGAGGCTGTCAACCGGGTTGGGCGGTGAAGTTAAAGGCGGAAGAGTTTGGGGGGCCGAGTTATCCCAAGTCGCACTCACACTCAGCACCTGACCGCGCACTGGCATCGAGGATAGCGACAGGGCATGGTCTGCATTACCGCCGGCCACTGTGCCGCTCACCACCAGTTCGTCGGCCACAGGATCAAAGCAAGATATACCAGTTGCATGAAGTGTTCCGGAGATGGTGTTGCCACTTTGGACAAGCTGGCCCCCGAAACCACCAAGATTCCAATTACCAGAAGCAATGGTAAACTGTGGGGCTGAACCGCCGGACCCGCTG
>CAZFRV010000296.1:0-9527 GCA_964521445.1 uncultured Acidobacteriaceae bacterium | reverse complement strand
ACCAGGCGTTCAAACGTCATCTCGGGAAGGCTCTCACGCCGTCCCCCGGCCTTATGGAATAACTCGTCCAGTTTTTTGCTGGAATTTTGATACGCGTCCGTCTGCGCCTGCTGCTCCTCGGCCGTGGGCGGTGGAGGCATCTCCTCCGTGGCCGCGGCTTCTTCCTCTAACGGCGCACCAGGCGCAGGTGCTTCCGGAGCGGCCGCCGCGGGCGGCGCCGGGGGCGCCACAATTGGGGCGGTCTCAGCGGCCTTCTCCTCCTCGCGTGCCGGTACGTCCGTGCGTAATTCACCTTCCGGCGCGAAACGGCGGCGGTCGCTTACAACGAAGTCTTGTTTTTTGTCAGCCATACTTCCTCACCCCTTAGATTGCGAACGGTAGTTCCACGATTCTCGCCTTGTTCCCGCCCAGGTCCACATTGGGCCCGGCCTCGGCCGCCTCACGACGTACGTAGCCTAGCCCGATCTTTGTTTCGCCTGCGGCCGCGGGAATGCTGGCCAGGCTGGTGATCTCCGCAACCGTGCGGCCCTCGGAATCGTACTTTCCCAGTGCCGGCGCCGTTTCGGGAAATTCGAAGCCGGTAAACTTTCGGTGTACCTGGCCCCGCGAGCGAATCCGCTCTACGATCTCCTGCCCGATGTAGC
This sequence comes from uncultured Acidobacteriaceae bacterium, assembly GCA_964521445.1. Classification (GTDB taxonomy): domain Bacteria; phylum Acidobacteriota; class Terriglobia; order Terriglobales; family Acidobacteriaceae; genus Angelobacter. The sequence continues at coordinate 8,883 of CAZFRV010000296.1, read as the reverse complement.
AGCCCTTGGTAAAGCACAGAGCTTGTGGCTGTCCGGTCTCCTGTGGGAGATCGCGCTCGCGAATGTCCTGGCCATAATGGGGAATGCCTTGCAGGACACGCCACAACTCCAGCGCTTCAGTCCCTGTTGGTCTGGCTCCTGCGGCAGCTAGTCGCTCCCGGATCGACGACACCGCGGTGTTGTCCGTCCAGATTTCATACCACCCCGGCTTGTTTTCTGGTCCGCGCACCAAGCAGATAGCGCGATCGTCCACCTTTTGTTCGCGCATCTCCAGCGGCTCCAGACCATGAGCATCGATTCCTGCGGCCGCGAGGATGTCGACCGTGCGAGGGCCGCATATCCCGATGGAGCAGATCTCGCCGGCCGCGTTCATCTCCACTTTGTCCATGATGATGAATCGCTTCATTGCGGCCATCAGGGGCCCGATTTGGGCGCGATCGGTATCGAGCAGCAAAGACTCACCCCGGTTATAGACGTAGATGTCTCCCAGGATGCGCCCCTGATGGTTGAGCACAAAATTGTAGGCGCCGCGGTTCAGAGCCATGTCGCGCACGTTGTTGGTGACCATGTTATGCAGCCAGCGCACGCGGTCTTTCCCAGCGACGGTGATCTTGCCGCGCCAACTCAACTCAAAAACTCCGCTCTGCGAGCGCAACGCCGCCAGCTCTCCCGCGAGATCGCCGAAGTCGAGTGCGGTCTCCGCGCCGTTGTATTGGCCCAAGCGCGGCAGCGGGTAAGCCGGACGTTGCTGGAGAGCTGTGTGGTCCATTGCTGTAAGGCGAACCTTTGATTATAGCGAAGGCGCTTGCATCCATGACCAGAGCGCTGGAGAATGAAACCGATGCCTGAACCGCGCAGTCCGAAGGGCCTTTGGGTCGGGGCGGAAAAATATCTCCAACTGGGCATGACGTTGCCTGCGGCCACCGTCGTCGGCTGGTTGCTGGGTGAACTGCTCAAGCGCTGGCTGCACTGGGACTGGCTTCCGTTGGGTGGCCTGATACTGGGAGTCATCTCCGGGTTCGTCTACTTCATTCGGACCGCTCTCTCTGAGGAGTTCAAGGATTGAGGGCTCCCAGCGCCGATGGCGGCAACCAGCTCAAAATCGAAGAGGCCTTCTTTGCCGGCGTATATCGGCGTCTAGTGGGCCTCATGGTTGCTCTGGCCATCATTGGCACAGCGGCCGCTTGGGTTCGATACGCCGGCGCTATTGCCCTGGCCTTCCTGGTGGGGGCGCTCATCGCTGTTGTCAACTTTCATTGGCTCAAGCGGACAGTGGAGGCCATGGGCCGCAGGCTTCCTTCACAGGGAAGAACGGGAGCGGTGTGGGGCAATGTCACGCGGTTTATCCTTCGCTACCTTTTGATCGCCGTGGCAGCGTATGTTATATTGAAAAGTACTACCAATAGTTTGTACGGCTTCTTTGCGGGTTTGTCGGTGCCGGTGGGCGCTATCCTAATGGAAGCTCTGTACGAAACCTGCAAGGCCTTTCGGAATCTAATCTCCAGGAACTAACCAGAACAATGGAAGGACAACTGTGGTTTACTGAGGTTCTGAACCACGCGTTCGCCAAGCCTGTGAACGCGGTGCTGCAGGCATTACCTTCGGCTTTTCATCCCGAGCATCCCGAAGCGCCGATCCCCAACCACGTTGCCATGGAAGTTCTGGTGGTTGCAATCCTCATCCTGATCTTTCTCCTGGTTCGCTCGCGCTTGTCGGTGGACAAGCCTGGCGGCATCCAGCATCTGGCCGAGATGGCGAACGACTTTATCACCAAGCAGAGCGAAGAAATCATCGGGCCCCATAGCGAGAAGTTCACCCCCTTTCTGACGGCCCTGTTTCTGTTGATCCTCCTGGGTAACCTGATTGGGCTGATACCCGGCTTCGAATCGCCGACTGGAGCGATTCAAATAACGCTGGGGTGCGCGGTTGTGGCCTTCTTGTATTACAACTTCTATGGCGTCAAAACGCAGGGCGTTCTGGGCTACTTGAAGCATTTCTCGGGCCCGGTTTGGTATCTGGCATGGCTGATATTCCCCATTGAGATCATCAGCCACTTGGCGCGTGTGATGTCACTCAGCGTGCGTCTTTATGCCAACATGTTTGCCGGGGACGCCGTGACCAACGCCTTCTTTACCCTAGTTCCGATCGGCGTCCCGGTCCTGTTCCTGTTTCTGCATCTGGGAGTCTCGTTTCTGCAAGCTTACATTTTCGTGCTCTTGACCACGATCTACATGCAGGGAGCGGTGTCCCATGAGCACTGATGAAAAACTTTTGCTTCGAAGCGTGAGGGCGCCGTCCCCCAGGACGGTGGTCAACCACCCACTGGAAGCAATTTCATAGGAGAGAACATGCGCAAAACAATGATGTTGGTTTTTCTGGGTATGATCATGATATGTGTGGCCATGCCCGTGTACGCTCAGGGGACCACGGCTGTCCCGGCCCAAGGTTATTGGTCGCTTGCGGTCGGCGCGGGTCTCGGTCTGGGCATTGCCGCAGGCCTCTGCGGACTAGGACAAGGCAGGGCCACAGGCTCCGCAGTGGAAGCTCTGGCCCGCAATCCCGGCGCTCGTCCGGGCATCTTTATCTTTCTGTTGCTGGGTTTGGCGCTCATCGAGTCGCTGGCCCTTTACGCACTTGTGATCGCGTTCAGGATCACGGGCAAGCTTTAGGATCGATCAACAAGAGGGCCCGGTCGCTACAGGCCGGGCTTTTTCTTTTCGCGGTAGGCTTTTCGTTTATCCTTGTCTCGATGGTCGTACTCCGCTTTCCTCCACTTCTACAGTGTCATGGCAAGACCAACAAAAGAATCGCCGCGACTGTGTGCCGTCTATTCTTCCTCGCGGTGATGTGCGTTCTTCTCGGCGGCGCGTCCAATCCAGCGCGCTGGAAGATCAATCTGGAGCAGAGCCAGGGTCTGCAGCGCTTCGACCGCGAGGTCAGCGCGCTCTGGATGACCCAGCAGGGCGTACTTTTCCTCACCCCCGAACAGGTGCTCGTCTATCAAGTGAACCGCACTACGCCGCAGGCAAGACTGGCGCCGCGAGACGCCAGCGGCGGAGCCGGCAACTTCCTCTTGAACATCAAGGTGTTGAGCGTTGCAGACGGTCATTTGATCAAATCGCTGAATCTGCCGACCAATGGGGCGTTTTCCAGCGTCCTGGCCACAAGGACTGGCGGGTTTGTCGCCCGCACTGGGGCCACATTGAGCCTCTACTCCGCGGATTTTCATGTGCTCGCTTCGCGGGAGCTCCCGATGTCGACGGCCGCGCCCTTCGAGGACTGGCAGGTGGAAGTCTCGCCCTCCGGCGACTCAATTGTTCTGCTCCATGAGCAGGTATTTACACCCGCGGAAGTGCTGAGCGATAACACGGTTCTTCACGATGGCAAGGCCAAAGTCGACGTGGAACTCCTTGACGCCGAGACCCTAGGGCCCAAGAAGACCTTCGCGCTGTCTCACATTCTGCCCTTCTGGGCGCTCGCGGATGACGTTCTGTTCAGCAGCAACCCCGCCCATTCCTATAGCGACGGTCAGGTGGGAACGTTGGATTTCGACGGCAACTGGTCGCCGATTCGAACCGACTCCCCGTTTACGAAGAGTTCTTGCCCGTACTCGCTCAGCGCCATCGATCAGCAGCGGTTTGTCCTCTATGGATGTGAGGCTTTTGCGGTGCTTTCCGTGGCCGGAAAACGTCTGTTTTCGCACAACGATGGCCGTTTCGAATTCCGGTCCGTCGCCGGCAGCGGCCCCTATCTGGCAGCGGCATGCGATCACTACCGCGTGGGAAGGAACACCCTCGACAGCAGCTCGGTTCTCACTACGCGGGCCGACCGTATTGAGGTCTACGATCTGGAGAAGCACGCCAGGCTGCTCTCGATTCCCGTGCACAGCGAGAGGGCGTTTTACGCGATCTCAGGCCAAGGCGACCTGGTCGTGGTGGATGGCGCGAGCCTTCAGGTGGTTCAGGCTGGGCGTTGAGCGTTCGGCCCTGGAGGCGATTGCTCTCCGGATTGCGGCCCAGGTTATTTCCGATCCGAGGCTTTCGGCGGGTTGGGAGATTCCGGAGCAGGAGCGACCAGGCGGAGTTCTATTCGCATCATTCCGCCAGATTGGGACTCCGGACGCAGCTTAAGAGCTGCCGATGTGGTATAGTCCAGCACCTGCCCGGGCATCACGCCCAGGTAAATAGTCGCAATCGCTGCAATCAGCAGCGCCAGTCGCATGGACAGCGAGGCCTGCGCTGGAGCTTCTTCCACCGTAGGCTCGCGCATGTACATCACCACGATCAGCCGCAAGTAGTAGTAGGAAGCTACTGCGCTGTTGACCAGGCCGATCACGGTCAACCATACCAACGCCGTGCCGTGCACTCCCTGGCTGGTCAGGGCGGATGTGAAGACGTAATACTTGGCCAGGAAGCCGGCAGTCGCCGGTATGCCGATCAGGGACAGAAGAAAGATCGTCAGAGTGAAAGCGAGCAGAGGTGAGCGCTTGCCCAGCCCGGCGTAGTCGTCGAAGCTGACGTAACGTTCGCCGCCCGAGGCAAACTGGCTGACCACGGCAAAAGCGCCTACGTTCATGGCCGCGTAGGCTGCGGTATAGAAGATGACTGCGGAAATTCCGATTGTGTTGGCGGCGGCAAAGGCCACCAGAATATACCCGGCCTGGGCTATGGAAGAATAAGCCAGCATGCGCTTCACGTTGTTCTGCACCAGCGCGCCGAAGTTGCCCAAGGTCATGGATACGGCCGCGCACACCCAGATCAGCCAGAACCACTGCGTGCCGGGTACGGCAAACAACACGCGCAGCAGCACGGCAAATGCCGCAGCCTTGGGGCCGGTGGACATCAGCGCTACCACCGGCGCCGGAGCGCCTTCATAGACATCAGGGGTCCAAACGTGAAAGGGCGCAGCGGCCACCTTGAAGCCCAGGCCTACGATCATCAGTGCCGTCGCCGCATATGCCAGCAGGCTTGGGTTACCGGATTGGAGAGCTTCCTGGATCTTCAGGATGTCAGTTGAACCCGTGGCGCCGAACATCAGGGCGACGCCGTAGAGGAAGAATGCCGTGGCGAACGATCCTAACAGGAAGTACTTGAGCGACGATTCGGTGCTGGCTGCGGTGCGCCGCCGGAATCCTGCAAGGATGTAGGTGGAAATGGAGGAGATTTCGAGCGCGATAAAGATTAGCACCAGCTCCACCGCAGCCGACATCAGCACCATTCCCACGGTGCCGAACAGGATCAGCCCGTAATATTCGCCGCTGCGGATATTCTGCGCGTCCAGGTATTCGAGAGAAGCCAGGATGCATACCCCGGAGATAGCGGGAATCAGGATATGGAAGAAGATGCTGAAGCTGTCCACGCGCACCATGCCGAACCAGCCGGGCGCTCCGAAGCTTGGGTCCCGGGCCAACCACGCCATCTGACAAAACGCGGCTGCAATGGCCACCACTGTTCCCGCCAGGGACACGAGCGCCAACCCTTTGCGTTTATCGCCCGGCTTAAGCAGGGGATCCACCAGCATGACCACAATGCCGAAAGCGGTAAGCACCAGCTCCGGGAGGATGCGGATGTAATCGGCAGTTGTAATGGTTGGGATCATCGTTATTTCTGGCCGCCTGCTGTTGGGTTAAGAGTTTGCGCCGGAGTTGAAATCTTACCAGCATCGAGTCGGGGCGCGACGGGCACGACGTGCGCCGAGGCTGGAGTCCCCGAAGCAGCCTTTGGAATCGTCGCGGCAACCGCCGGATCGATCGACTTCATCCAGTACGTCGAAACCACGCCCATCACCAGGGCCATCACCGCGACCGGCCACAGCGAAATCTGCTCGCGGGCATCGAGGTCGGGCAAGGTCTTATTCTCGTCATGCTGGATCGGCCCGTAAAAGACCTTCTGGTACATCCACAACAGATAACACGCGCCCCAGATCACGCCGCTGGCGCCCAGGATGCCGTAGATCATCTTGTCCTGGAACGCTCCGCTGAGCACCAGGAACTCGCCCACAAAGCCATTGAGCAGCGGTAATCCGACCGAAGACAGCACGGCGATCAGGAAGAACGTGGCATAGATGGGCATGGGCGCGGCCAGGCCGCCGTATTCTTTGAAGTCGTAAGTGTGCTTTCGCTCGTAGAGCATGCCCGCCAGCATGAACAGCGCGCCGGTGGAGACGCCGTGATTGAGCATCTGGTAAACCGCGCCATCGGTGCCGATCTGGGTAAAGGTGAAGATACCGAGCACCACAAACCCCAGGTGGCTGACTGAGGAGTAAGCGATCAGCTTCTTCAGATTCGGCTGCACCAGCGCCACCAGCGCGCCATAGATGATGCCGATGATAGCCAGCACGTTGATCCAGGAAGCGTTGTTCGCAGATTGGACTGGGAACATGCCGACGTTGAAGCGGAGCAGGCCATAGGTGCCCATCTTCAGCAGCACGCCGGCCAGCAACACCGAGCCGGCGGTGGGCGCTTCCACGTGCGCGTCCGGCAGCCAGGTGTGAAGAGGGAAGAGCGGGACTTTTACGGCAAAGGCGATGAAGAAGCCCAGGAAGAGCCATTGCAGCACGCCGGCATCAGGCGCAGCGGCAGAGCTTATCCACGCGCGGGTTGTGGCGTAATCGAAGCTCTGAGTGTGCGTATACAGCCAGATGATCGCCACCAGCATGAAGATCGAAGCCACCATGGTGTACAGGAAGAACTTGACCGCGGCATAGATGCGGCGTCCGTGGCCGTACATGCCGATCAAGAGCGCCATGGGGATCAGCGTGCCTTCCCAGAAGACGTAGAAGAGGAACATGTCCAGGGCGAGGAAGACGCCGATCATCGCCGTCTCCAGCACCAGGAGCAGGATAAAGAACTCTTTGACGCGGTCGTGGATCGACTTCCACGAAACCAGCACGCTCAGCGGGACCAGGAAGGTGGTCAGCAGAACCAGCCACATGGAGATGCCGTCGGCGCCCAGGTGATAGCGGATGTTGGCAATAGTGATCCACGAATGGTTGGTTTCAAACTGGAATCCCGAACGGCTGTAGTCGAAGAAACGGGGAAGATGTATCGAGAAAGCGAAGGTCACCAGCGAGACGATCAGCGCCGTCCAGCGCAGAGCGCGGTCGTTCCGCGGCATGAGCATGAGCAGCACCGCGCCGATGGCAGGGAGGAACGTAACCAGAGTGAGGATGGAGTCGTTCATTTGCCCAACCCCCGCACCAGCATATAAACGATCACCAGGGCCCCGCCTGCTGCCACCCATGCCGCGTAAGAGCGAATGTTGCCGGATTCTATGCGGCGCAACTCGTTGCCGATGTCCTTGGAAGTCTCTCCGGCGCCGTTAACCAGACCGTCGATAACCCCCTGGTCGAGGCCCCGCCAAAACACGACCGTCGAGAGCGCCAGCAGCGGCTTGACGAAGATCGCTCCGTAGCCTTCGTCCACGTAGTATTTGTGCAGGACCATGAGGTAGATACCGTGGATCTTGGAGGTGATCCGGTCGGGAAGTTCGGGCCGCTTGTAGTACAAGAGCCAAGCAAGGAACAAGCCCACGCTTGCGGCAGCTAGAGAGAATCCCACCAGAGTCCCTTCCAGGAGGCTGCTTTCCGCGCCCTCTTCGGCAAGCGATGGCGTGCCCGTTGCAGCCGCAACTTCCGTCGGAGTTTGGATCGCTGGCGCAAGGAAATGATCAATGGTGTGGCCCCGCATGACTCCGTTCCATCCCACCCACCCGCTCACGATGGAGCCCACCGCCAAAACCACCAGTGGAGCGATCATGATCCATGGCGATTCGTGCACACCGTGACCGTGATCGTCAGCATGACCGTGGCCGGCAGGCGCAACGCCATGCGGCGCCAGAGCCGTATGTGCATCGCCAAGATCGGCATCCGACCGGCGTTCACCGAAGAACGTCATGAACCATAAACGGAACATGTAAAACGAAGTCAAGCCGGCGGTGATCACGGCTACTGCCCAAAGCACATGCCCCCCGAACGGGCTGACGAACTCCCGGGCCAGGATCTCGTCTTTGCTGAAGAAGCCGGCAAAGGGAAAAAAGCCGGCGATGGTAAAGGTGGCAATCGTCATTACCCAGAATGTTTTGGGGATCAACGGCCTCAACCCGCCCATCCGGCGCATATCCTGCTCGCCGCCCAATGCGTGGATTACCGAACCGGCCCCAAGGAAGAGTAACGCCTTAAAGAAGGCGTGTGTCATCAAGTGGAAGATGCCGGCGGAGTAGGCAGCTGCGCCGCAGGCCATGAACATGTAGCCAAGCTGGGAGACCGTGGAGTAAGCCAGCACGCGCTTGATGTCCGTCTGAGCCATGCCCATGGTGGCGGCGAAGATTGCGGTGAGGCAGCCGATGAAGGCTACGATTTCCAGGGCATGCGGCGCGCGGCTGAAGATGGAGCTGGAGCGCGCGATCATGTAAATGCCCGCGGTCACCATGGTCGCCGCATGGATCAACGCCGAGACCGGTGTAGGACCTTCCATGGCGTCCGGCAGCCAGACATAGAGCGGTACCTGCGCGGACTTGCCGGTAGCGCCAAACATCAGGCAGAGCGCGATAGCCGTCAGCAGACCCCATCCGGCCTCCTGTGGAAGCTTGGAGACCGCGCCGAACACACCGTCAAAATTCAACGTTCCAAAATGCTGGATAAGCAGGAACATCCCGATCAAGAACGCGAAGTCGCCGATGCGGTTGACGATGAAGGCTTTTTTGCCGGCATCGGCCGCCGAATCTTTGTGGATATAAAAGCCGATCAACACGTATGACGCTAACCCCACGCCCTCCCAACCCACGAACATCAGCAGGTAGTTGTTCGCCAGGACCAGCGTGAGCATGAAGAACATGAAGAGATTCAGGTAGGCGAAGAAGCGGTAATAGCCGCCTTCGTGCGCCA
>CAZFRV010000295.1:0-21895 GCA_964521445.1 uncultured Acidobacteriaceae bacterium | reverse complement strand
CTGCGCAGCTTCGCCGTCGCCGCCAACGACGCCGACTGGGACGGTACACTCACCTTCCCCACTCGGAGCGCCGGCACGCTCACGGCCAGCCGCCGCAAGATTTTCGTTCACGCGCTGCTGCACGGATTGCGCCACTGGGCCCAACTGGCTACGTTCCTGCGCCAGCAGGGCCACAAGCAGGACTGGCAGCATGATTTTATTTTCTCAAACGTCATGAAATAGGACTTGTTTGTCCCGTTCGCTGCTGGCTTGGGATTGCCACAATCGCCGGAATTGCCAAAGATTGCCAAAATTTCCGCGAAACGTTGTTCAATTCTAGCCATCACCCGATTTTGGCAATTCTGGCAATCTTCACCGCTCTAATCCAGTCTCACCAAATACATCCCGGCATCTGTATGGGTCTCGCGCATCAGCGCCTGGGCACGATCTTTGTCGTCCTCGGCCACACGAACGCGCAACCATTCTTCCCCGGTCGGACTGGGGAACATGAGGACCTTGGCGGTGTGGTAGCGGCGAGAGAGCTTGTCTTTGAGGCGAGCGGCGTCGCGCGCGTCAGTAAAGGCGCCGATTTGCACGCACCATCGGCCACCGCTTTGGATGGGTGAAGGTGTTTGCAGGACCTCGATCCTCACCAGCGCGGTGCCGTGCTGATAGACGCTCAGTTGGAGGGCGGCGGCGCGGGAGAGATCGATAACACGGTCGTTCACGAAGGGGCCGCGGTCGGTAATGCGCAGCAATACGGAAACCCCGGTCTTGAGGTCGGTCACCCGGACAACGGAATTCAGAGGCAGGGTGCGATGGGCCGCCGTCATCCGGTTGGTGTCAAAAGCCTCACCGTTCGCAGCGTGCCGGTTCTGGAAGCCCGGTCCATACCAACTGGCCCATCCGACCTCGCTGTAGAGAACTTTGGCGTCTTTGGGAAACCTGAGCTCCGTGTCCGCTCGGGCCGGCGCAGGCGACGGAGCGGTAGCGGCGCCATGCTCCGTCGCAGGAGAGGGATTTGGACTCGGTGCGGGAGTCGCCTGGATCGGCGGTGGCGGGGGAACGTTCTTGGCCTGGGGCTGCCGATGCCCTCCGCAACCAGCCAGGAACATCAGGACAGCCGCCAGAGCTGCTACGTTCCGCGGCGATTGCGGTCCATGTATTCGGCCAGGCGGCTCAGTTGCTCCGCGGCCGTGCGCAGAGCCTTGCTGGAACCCTGACGAATGGCCGGCACTACTTCGTCGTTGAGGTAGGCGATAACCCGGTCGCTCTCCTTCTCGAGCTTGCGGGTGGCATCGTCGATTTCTTGGTCCAACTTGCGCCCAAAGTTTTCGAAGGGCGCCTTGCGCTTCGCGTCGTCTTGTGGAGTCATGGTTGTTTTCTTTCGCCATCACGGTCAGCCGCTGGCCAGTGTTTCTGATTATGGATGTCTGCGCGCTCCGGGGTCAATTCCCATTTCGCCGAGTTCCACGGTTCGCACAAGGCCAGGTACACGGCAGGCTGCTTTGGATTGGATGCGTTCCACCCAACGCCCGGCTTCACCCGCGGTCAGGCCGGAGGGATGCACCGACAGTTGTGGGCGGGTGCGCTTATCCTGACTAAGTTGGGGTGCAATCTGTTGCGGGCTTATGTACGGATCAGGAGCGGTAGCGGGCGCCAAAGATCAACCGCGTCTCCGGCCAGTTGGCGAGCGTGCGGCGAACCACCAGGGCCTGGCGGGTACTCGACTGCAGAAGCGGGCTGCCTGAGGTTTGGAAGGTAATTTCTACCTTGGAATCCACCTCCAGCAACTCATTGGAAGAAAATAAGATCCCCGACTCGCTCATATTGATGGTTTCACCGGCAGACCACTCCTCGCTCCCTTCCAGCCGGTAACGCAAGGGAATGCGAAGGTCGTGCCGCAAGGCGCGTTCCACCACGATTCTGCCGCGACGAGTCTCTGGGGTCAAACTCGGTCCCTTCAATTTAGATCTCCATCGAGTAATACGGTTCGTCCGAGGCACTTGGGAAACTGCTACTTCACGCTGCGATGGGATGCTGGCTGGATGGGCAGAAATTGTCTGCTTTGCAACCGCTTGTGTCAAGGAAAGATTTCGCGTGCGACGGTGCTTCGCGAGCGGAAATGACGCGATTTGGCACTCTTTGCGTACAACTGCAAAAGTCTGCACTTTATCTGTGTGCAGTTTGGCTCATCTGCATCGCATCTTGTGCAAAGCTACAAAGCTCCGCCTTCCTGGAATGAAATGCTATCGGACAACCTTGAACCATTAAGTTATCTTAAGTTAGACCAACCTAGGACTCCGCCGCCGCCCAAGATGCTCAAACTAGGCTGTTGACAAGTTTTCTATCTCCATTATCTTCAGCTACTTATCTGGTGATGACTGTTTTACCTCGTGTGGTGGCGCGGTGCATTGCCGGGCTTGGCCGCGCTCGGGCATGGTGGCTTTGCGCGGCAAACGCGCCAACGGAGGATTTCCATCATGCAGAAATCTCAACGGCTTCGGTTTCGTGAAGCGAAACGTATCCAGCAAAGTTTTCTGGCCAGCGCCGAGAAGAAAGCGCTGCTCTGGCTGGCTGCGCATACACCAGACTGGATCAACTCTGATCACCTGACGGTTCTGGGCCTGCTGGCGATGGCCGCCGCCGGAGCCGGCTACTGGTGGTCCGCCAGGAATCGCGCGGGACTGGTCGTGGTGATACTGTGTCTGGCCATCAACTGGCTGGGCGATAGCCTGGACGGCACGCTGGCTCGTTTCCGCAACTGTCCTCGCCCGCGCTACGGCTTCTACGTTGATCACGTGGTGGACGCCTTCAGCGCCCTCTTCCTGCTGGGAGGACTGGGTCTATCGGGGTTCATGTCACCCTGGGTAAGCTTGGGACTTCTGATTGCCTACTTGATGCTGTCGATCGAGGTCTATCTTGCGAGCTACACTCTCGGCGATTTCAAGATTTCGTATTTCAAAATGGGACCCACAGAGCTGCGGCTCCTGCTCTGCGCCGGCAATCTGACGTTGTTTTGGAAGTCGATGGTGCATCTGGCCGGACGTTCCTACCGGCTGTTTGACGTAGGCGGGACCATCGGCATTTCCGGCATGTTCCTGATTCTGCTCATCTCGGTAGCGCAAAACACGGCGCGACTCTACCGGCGCGAGCCGCTGCCGGCGACAGGGAAAGCCGCGGCGAAGACCCAGAAAGATCTTGCCCCGCAGGCAGGCTAAGGCTGAAGCATAATCGCTTCAGCCTTAGCGCAACCCAACACTTAATCAATTGATCGCCGTACATCTTGTGACGGGTATGCGGTCTACCGGCTGCAAACCAGGTGTCCGTCGAGGTTGGTGACATCGCCCCGGCAGCGGGAAACATCATCCAGGTCGGTCCAGACCCAACGGCCCTCCCTGGTTTCACATTCAGCGTGGAGCCTGTCACCCTGGATCTCGATGTTCCGGCAGGTCTGCGCGTAAGTTCCACGGGGCAATCCGCGGTCTCGATCCCGGTCGTGGTCTCTGTCTCGATCGTCGCGGTCGCCGCCGCCACAGCGGAGCTGGCCATCGATGTTCACGATACCCTCGCGGCAGTGGTCAACGTCGTTGAGAGAGGTCCAAACCCAGCGGCCATCCCGCGTCTGGCAGCGCGCGCGAAGCACGTCGCCGTTCACGTAAATGGGAGCGCAGGTCTGGACGTAAGTGCCGGAGCCCTGCCAGGCTCTCCTGCCGCACTGGAGATGCCCGTCGTCATTGACTACTTCCCCTACGCAATGGCCGACATCGTCCAGCGACGTCCGCACCCAGCGGCCGTTGACGGCCTGGCATCTCGCCGACAAGGAGTCGCCGCGCACGCGGATGTCGCGGCAGGTTTCTCTGTACGATCCGCGTGGCAGCGAGTCGCGGTCTCTCCAATCCTCGCGACGGTTGCAGCGGAGTTCTCCGTTGATATTGGTCACATCGCCCACACAGTTATACGCGTCGGGAAGCACGGTGGAACGCCAGCGGCCTTCGGTGTCCTGGCAGTTGGCGAAGACGGTTCCGTCTCGCATCTGAATGTTGGCACACGTTTGCCGGTAGCTGCCGGGAGGTGGACCCTGCATGCAATAAGCGCTGCTATGGCAAACAACAATGGCTATGGCAATCAATCCGAGCCTGATCAGGTTACGCATTTCCTCTATCCTCCAGTGGTTGGCAAGCATAGTGACAGTCTGATAGGCGGGCAGTTTGCTTGCAGGTACCCTCGGCCTCGCCTCCCCCTTCTCGCGGAAACCGACTCCGTGCGCCTCCGAGAGAAGCCCCTGGGGATTCGGGTTTCCAGCTTCTCACGATAGGTGCAGTATAAGCCCGTTCCCGCCCGTGCGTCGCATAGCGATTGGCCATGACCTTGTTTCCGCTTACACTTTTAAGCGTCGTGAACAAAGTAAATAGAGCGCTTGCTGCACTTGCCCAACTGCCCCTGTGGGATAATCATCTGTTTTGCCCCAAGCACCGGATAGCCTTGCTTCCGCCAAGCCGTAACGAACAAAAGAACGAAAGAAAGAAGGAGAACGCCCTTGGATTTCCAGCTCACTGACGAACAACAACAGCTCAAGAAATCGATACGCGCATTTGCCGAGCGGGAAATCCTGCCCCACGTCATGCAGTGGGATGAAGAGTGCCACTTCCCTTCGGCAGTAATCAAAGAGCTGGGCAAGATGGGCGTGCTGGGCATGATCTTTCCCGCGGAATACGGCGGCGCCGGCCTGGGCTACGTGGAATACGTGATCGCCATTGAAGAACTCTCCCGCGTGGATGGTTCCATAGGGATCACCGTGGCCGCTCACAATTCGCTTTGCGCCAACCACATCTTTCAGGCCGGCAGCGAGCAACAGAAGCGGAAATACATTCCTAAGCTGGCCTCAGGCGAGTGGCTGGGCTGCTGGGGACTGACCGAGCCCGGCTCCGGGTCTGACGCCGGCGGCGCGCGTATGAGCGCGGTCCGCAAGAGGGGCGGATGGGTGCTCAACGGCACCAAGACTTTCATCACCAACGGCCACCATGCCGACGTGGCAGTGGTGATCGCCGTAACCGACAAGACGGCGCACACCCATGGGCTGTCCGCGTTTATCGCGGAAAAAGGGACCAAGGGCTTTCGTCCTGGCAAAGAAGAGAACAAGATGGGATTGCGCGCCAGCGACACTTCCGAGCTGATCTTTGAAGACTGCTGGGTACCGGAGGACGCGCTGCTCGGTAAAGAAGGCGCCGGCTTCGTTGACGCCATGCTCATCCTCGACGGCGGACGCATCTCCATTGCCGCGCTTGGTCTGGGCATGGCCCAGGGCGCGTACGACGCCGCGCTGCGTTATTCCAAACAACGCAAGCAGTTTGGCCGGCTCATCAGCGAGTTTCAGGCCATACAATGGAAGTTGGCGGACATGGCCACGGAGATTGACGCCGCGCGCCTGCTCACCATGCGCGCCGCCAGCATGAAAGACGCCGGCCTGAAGACCACCATGGAATCCTCCATGGCCAAGCTCTACGCCGGAGAAGTAGCAGTGCGCTGCGCCAACGAGGGCGTGCAGATCCACGGCGGCTATGGCTTCGTGAAAGATTATCCGGCAGAGAAGTTTTATCGCGACGTGAAGCTCTGCACCATCGGCGAAGGCACCAGCGAAATCCAGCGCCTGGTCATCGCAAGACAATTGCTGAAGGACTAAGTCGGCGATGCCAGTTGAAGGCGTCGGGAGGGATTCGGGGAAGGAGGCCGTTCATGATGCCGTTCCGCGTTGTAAGGAGATCCGGCCGGTGGTGTTGTATCGGCTTCTTGATCCTGGCTGGCTTGTCCGATCGTGCCTTGGCGCAGCAGCAGCAGCAAGGGCCAATGTTTTCTGATTACGACCCTGCTGTGTATTCGCAACGCCTGGTGCGAATCACCTCCAACTGGTTGGAAAGCAAAGCCTCGTCCCCGGGCGCCAGCGCGGAAATGCGTGAGACTCAGCGCGAGAAGCGCGACGATGGTCTTTGGGTCGCTTACCACGTACTTGCAAAAGGCATTTCCAGGGATCAGCTATACAACGTCCTGCAATGGCCCATCAATGCCCGCGAGCCTTTGATCCTTATGCAAGGAGTCTCGATTGCCGCCGATGGTTTGGTGATCTGCGCGGGGAGAAAACCGGAGCAGTGCCGGGGTGAAAAACCGGATGACGATGTGACCTTCACGTTTCACCCTGCCAAAGCGGAACCCTATCGGCTAGCGTTGGTGTCCGCCGATGAGCGGACCAAGGTGTTTTTTGGCGGTGTCCCGGATCCAATCCTCGCTGTTGACCGGGATTGTACCCTGGAAATCGTCAGGTTACTGCCAAAGTATGAAGTCGTGATGCTTCGCGGAAGCGGATTCACGCCTAACACGGACCTGGCATTCTCCGGCTCGTCATATGGGGAAGCACATGGAGGGTCAATCAAGTCTGATTCCGAAGGCAAGATTGTCACCGGGCTTCTTCCGTTTGTAGCCGGCAAACAATCAGGCGTAACAGACCTGACGGTCAAGGATGCCGGCTGTGCGCCGAAGCTGTCGTTCGAATGGGGGAAATAGCTGATTCATGGGCGCCGCCATCCAATCCTGGGTCGATCGCATTCGCTCCGGCGACGTGCGCGCCCTGGCTCGAGCCATCAGCGCTATTGAAGACGCCCGCGCGGACTCGCTCGCCCTGATGAAGGCCTTGTTTCCCTTCAGCGGACGCGCGCGCGTCATCGGCCTGACCGGCGCTCCGGGCGCCGGCAAGAGCACACTGGTGGACCAACTGGCGCGCGAATATCGCAAGCAGGGGCGCACCATCGGCATCGTGGCCGTGGACCCCACGAGCCCATACACCGGCGGCGCGATTCTTGGCGACCGCATCCGCATGCAGGCCCACCACGCCGATCCGGGCATCTACATTCGCAGCATGGCCACACGCGGCTTTTTGGGCGGATTGGCCAGAGCCACCAGCGACGTGGCTACGGTGCTCGACGCCAGCGGCAAAGACCTGGTTCTGATCGAGACCGTAGGCGTGGGACAGGATGAAGTGGACATCGTTCGCCTGGCCGACATCACGGTGGTGATCCTTGTCCCCGGCATGGGCGATGACGTCCAAACTATCAAGGCCGGCATCATGGAAATCGCCGATATCTTTGTCATTAACAAGAGCGACCGGGAAGGCGCCGACCGCGTGGAACGGGAAATCCGCGCCATGCAGACGCTGGCCATCCGCAGGGACAAATGGACGCCGACCATCGTGAAGACTGTGGCCGTGGAAGGCAAAGGCGTACCCGAGTTGGCCGCCGCCATCGCCGATTACGAGCAATTTCTTTCCCAGCAGGACCGGCTGCTGAAAAAGAAAGCCGGCAACTGGCGGGAGCGCCTGATTGAAATGCTGCGCGAGGCGCTCGTGGAACGCCTGCTCAGCGAGCGTCTCCCGGAAGCGGAAATCGGCCGCCTGGCGGTGGAGATCGCCGAACATCGCCGCGATCCCTATTCGCTGGTCGAAGAAATTGCCGGCGGTTTTGGCTGCACGAATGAATCAGGTGTCCACCACGGAGACGCGGAACGTGGCCATTCGAAATGATTCTGGCGGCGTGCCAGGCTAAGAGCTAAGTACTAAAGGCTGAGTTTTATGACCCACATGATCGATCATCTCGGGATTGCCGTGAAGTCGCTGGAGCAGGCGCGCAAATTCTATGAAGAGCTCGGGCTCAGCGTGGTAAGCGAGGAGGTCGTGGCTCACGAGAAGGTCAAAGTAGCAATGATCCCGGTGGGCGAGAGCCGGATCGAGCTTCTGGAGCCCACCGGCCCCGATTCGGTCATCGCCAAGTATCTGGCGAAGCGCGGCGAAGGGCTGCACCACGTGGCCATCCACGTCCCCGACCTTGCCCATGCCGTGGAAACGCTGAAAGCGTCCGGCACTCGCTTCATTTCCGAGGAGATCAAGATCGGCGCCGGCGGCCACCTGTATGTGTTTGTGCATCCTTCCAGCGCCGGCGGAGTGTTGCTGGAATTGTGCCAGGACCAACCGGAAGGAGTGTAGTCTTTTTTATCCCGAGCGCCAGCGAGGGAACCCTATAACTACGGAGACGTAAAGGACAACGCAACTGAGTTAATACGTCGTCGTGGCCATAGGGATTCCTCGCTTCGCTCGGAACAGAGGAAGAATGCTGATCTTAGGGGTCGACACTTCCGGGAAGTCCGGCGGCATCACTCTCGCCGAAGGCGACGAGCGCTCTTTCCGCGTTCTCGAATCTTCTCCGATCGCCGGCGGTACCTTCTCCGCCCAATTGGTGCCGGCCATCGCTTCTCTCCTTGAAAAGCACGCCTCTGCGGCCAGGGATATCGGCGGCTTCGCGGTGGCGTCGGGGCCAGGATCGTTCACTGGTCTGCGCGTAGGTCTGAGCGCGGTGAAAGGTCTAGCGGAAGCGCTGGGCACGCCGATTGCGACCGTCTCGTTGCTCGAAGCATTGGCTTGCAGTTCCGGTACCGCAGGCCGGGTAGCTTCGGCGCTGGATGCTGGCCGGTCTGAAATTTTCTTTGGGCTGTACCAGCTGTATGCGGAGGGCGACGCTTCAAAACTCAACGAGTGCCTGCTCTCCCAGGCCGAATTCTTGCAAGAACTCAACAATCCAGATTTGCAGGGGGCTATCACCAGCGACGCTGCTCTTGTCCAGCTGGCTGCGTCTGCGAACAGCCAAGTGAGAGTCCAAGTCGTTGATCGACCCGGCAGCGCGCTGATCGCCCGCCTGGGTCTCCGTAAGCTTCTAGCCGGAGAAACGGTCTCCTCTGAAGCCCTGGACGCGAACTATCTTCGCCGCTCCGACGCGGAACTACTCTTCAAGGGCCATCGATGATTCGCGTGCGTCCTGCTCAAAGCCAGGATGTTCCTGGTCTGATGGAGATTGCCAGCCAGTCCGTGACAGCGGCTCGCTGGAACGAGCAAGCCTACGCAAAACTGTTCGCTCCCGAGGCGCCTCCTGGACTTGTAGGCTTGGTCATCGAAGAGGACGGCCAAGCGATGGGCTTTTTGGTTGGCCGCTCGGTCGACGGCCAGGGTGATCACGAATGGGAGATTGAAAACGTCGCCGTCAGTGGTCCGGCGCGGCGGCGCGGCCTGGGATCGCACTTGCTGGGGGAGTTTCTTCGCATGGTGCGTGACCGTGGCGGACGCGAGGTTTTCCTGGAAGTCCGCGAGTCCAATCAGGCAGCGCGCAAACTCTACGAAAAGTGGGCGTTTGTAGAGGCTGGACGGCGCAAGGCCTACTACCAGAACCCGCAAGAAGACGCGCTCATCTTAAAGTTCTCTTTCATGACCGATTGAGTTTCTGCCGAACCATGCCGCAATTTAACGTCTAGCATCTGATGTGCGCATGCATTCTGCACTATTTATGTTGCTATTGGAGCACGCGATCTTGCGATTACCTTTTTCTCATCCCACCCCAGATTTACTGTTGAACCCGAACTGGCGGTATGTTAACGTTTCGTGAAAGAACAAGCAGGAGGTTCTTCCGGATGGTAGAGTCCGTTCGCGAACAGCTTCTTGCCAGCCACGAAGAGTTTCGGAGGCTGGCCCAGGAACACACGACATACTCACAACGTCTCAGTTCTCTCATCGAAAAAAGATATCTGACAGACGACGAAAAAGTGGAAGAAGTCCGTCTCAAGAAGCTCAAATTGCGGGTCAAAGACCAGATGCAAATGATTGAGCAGGACTTCAAGCGCGCTCAGCCTCACGTGGCCTAGCGCCAGACAGATCCAGAATAAAAACCTCTCCCGAGCGCCCGCTTCGGCCGCCGCGGAGAGGTTTACTGTTTCGGCCCGAACCAGAATAGCCAGTCCTCCCTCGAAGAACTTCCGTGATGTCCTCCCACGCCCTCTCGCTATAATCATGATGCATGGTCCGTGACGGAGTTTTTTACGCGCTGGGTATGCTGCTGGTGGCCGCCGTACTATGGTGGCTGGCGGCGCCGGCCTGGTCCGTGATTCCCGTGCTGCTGGCCTTGTTCTTTCTGTGGTTTTTCCGCGACCCCGAGCGCGCCATCCCCGCCGAGACCGGTCTGATCGTTTCCCCGGCGGACGGCAAAGTCACCGACATCTCGCCCACGCAGTTGAACGGCAGGCCCTGCACCCGCATCAGCATCTTTCTCAATGTCTTTGACGTTCATGTGAACCGTTCCCCGATCTCCGGCGTCATCCAGGACGTTACCTATCGCCGCGGAAAGTTCCTGAATGCCATGGAGCGCGCGTCTGCGGAAGACAATGAACAGAACATCGTGACTATGCAGGGCGAAGGAATGACCCTGGTGTTCAAGCAGATTGCCGGGCTCCTGGCGCGGCGGATCGTATTCAATCACAAGCCGGGTGACACTCTGGCCCGTGGCCAGCGCGTGGGCATGATTAAGTTCGGTTCGCGCACGGACGTGATTTTCCCCTCGCCTTCGGAGTTGGCCGTCAAGACCGGCGATCGCGTCAAAGGCGGTTCCACGATCCTGGCCCGGATGCAGGTTTTGCAAAATCTTTCTCCCGCTCCCACTCGTCAACCTTCGGAGGCCGTGCAATGAAAATGCCTTTGCCGATGCGGCGCTGGGAAGACAGTCTTCCGGCCAAGCAGAAACGCCGGATGCGCAAAGGCATGTACATTCTGCCTTCGTTGTTTACGGCGGCGAATATCGGCGCCGGCTACTTTGCGATCACCGAGACCCTGCGGGGGACGGAGGCGGACTCGCGGCATTTTGATTTTGCGGCCATCGCCATCGGCGTGGCCATTGTGGCCGACGGACTCGATGGCCGCATCGCCCGCATGACCAACACCACCAGCGACTTTGGCCGCGAGTTCGATTCGCTCGCCGACGTCATCACCTTCGGCGTGGCTCCGGCTCTGCTGGCGTGGATGTGGGGCTTCTACCTGCTCCCGGTTTTTATCAATGAAGCGCTGCGCAACCGCATCATCGAGTTGGGCGTGATCGCCACCTTCCTGTTTCTTGTGGCCGGCGCCAGCCGTCTGGCTCGATTCAATATTCAAGTGAACCCGCAGCCCTCGAACCCAGGGAGGCCGGGAAGGAAATACTTCGTCGGCATGCCCATTCCCGCGGCGGCGGCTGTAGTGGCGGGGACCGTACACCTGCTCGAAGGACGGCCCATCCAAACCTGGTGGATGGCAGCCGTCTGGTTGGTCCTGCTGGTAACAGCAGGTTTTCTCATGGTCAGCACCTGGCGGTTTTACAGCTTCAAAGATCTGAACTTGCGTAACCGGCATCCTTTTCAGTTGATCGTCCTGATTGGCGTGTTCGGACTTGCCCTTGTGTATTTTTCGCGGCCGCTGCTCTTTCTGATGGCCATCACCTACATGTTGAGCGGAATCATGACCAGGGTTACTTCGCTCTTCCGGCGGCGTCCGGCAGCGCCCGCGCCACCGGTGTATGAGGAAGCGCCTGAGCCAAGATGAGAACTGAAAACCAAAAGCTCTTTCGGGCAGCCATTGTTGGCGCTTCCACCCTTAAAGGCAAAGAACTCAAGGACGTTCTCGAAGAGCGTAATTTCCCCGCTGTCGACACGCGCCTGCTCGACGACGACGAATCTATCGGCCAGCTGGAGCGCGTCCAGGACGAAGTAGCTTTCGTCCTGCCGGTCTCTCGCGACCAGTTCGAGAACGTTGATTTCGCCTTCTTCGCCTCCGATGAAAAATTCACGCGCGCCAACTGGAAGATGGCGCAGCAAGCCGGCAGTGCGATCGTGGACCTGTCATATGCGCTCGAGGACGATGCTTCCGTTCCCCTGGGCGCGCCCTGGATCGAACGCGAACTCGGCCAGCCGGCGCAGCTCACCCTGGATTCCAACGTAGTCACCATCGCCCACCCAGCGGCGGTTACCCTGGCGCTGCTGCTGCTTCGGACACAGAAAGCCACCGCCATTCGCAGGGCCGTGGCCACCGTGTTTGAGCCGGTTTCGGAACGCGGACGCCGCGGGATGGACGAGTTGCACGAGCAGACCATCAACCTTCTCTCCTTTCAGCAGATGCCCACCGATGTCTTCGACGTTCAGGTAGCGTTCAACATGCTTGGCCGCTACGGAGCCTCTTCGAAGCCGACGCTGGAGGTGATTGAACGCCGCATCGCCAGCCATCTGCGCAAGCTGGTTGGAAGCCACGCTCCCCTTCCCGCTCTGACCTTGCTGCAGGCGCCCGTCTTTCATGCCCACACTTTCGCCCTGTACCTTGAACTGGAGAAGGCGGTTCCCGTGGCAACACTCTCCTCGTCGCTGGCCGGTGAGCACGTACAGATTGCGCGCGCGCCTGAGGACGCGCCCAGCAACGTCAACGTGGCCGGCAAAGATGACATCCTGGTATCGCTGCGCCGCGACTCCGCTGCTGAGAACTCGAACGGCCTGTGGATCTGGGCCGCGGTGGACAATCTGCGTCTGGCGGCCATCACCGCGGTCGATTGTGCCAACGCTCTGGCCGCCGTCCGGCCGCATGGGAAGGTGCAGTGAAGAGATCACTTTCAGCAATGGTCCATCCGACAACATCGCCGTCTCCTGTCACGGGGTGGAGCAGGCATTTATGCCTGCGTTTCAGCCAGCTACCAAAAGCGGCTTTAGCCGCTGCGGTAACCCTCCTTTCTCTCGCCGCGTTTTCCGGCTGCGGCTACCACACGGCGGGCCACGCCAACCGGCTTCCGGAGAACGTCCACGTGCTGGCTGTGCCCATGTTTGTGAACCAGACCCAGACCTACGGCGTGGAGCAGCTTCTCACCCGCGACGTAGTGCGCGAGTTCATCGATCGCTCTCACTACCGCGTGCTCAACTCTCCCGGCGACTCCGCTGACGCTACGCTCAAAGGCACAGTGACCTCCGCCCAGACCGCGCCCTTGACCTATGATCCGCAGACCGGCCGCATCTCCAGCTCTCTGGTCACGGTGACCATGAAGGTCTCACTGGTCGATCGCAGCGGGCGCGTGCTCTTCGACAATCCCAACTACACTTTTCGCGAGCAATACCAGGTTTCGGCCAACGCCACCAGTTTTTTCTCGGAAGAGACGCCGGCGTTGCAGCGCATGGCGCGCGATTTCGCCCGCACGCTGGTCAGCGACATCCTGGAGGGCTTCTGATGCCGGCGCTACCGCCCCAACACGCGAAGAGCCCGCGCGTCGGAGGCCCCAGTCGTAGCTTTGCGCCCGCGGAACGGTTCGTCTCCGAAGTCGCCGGCGGCAAGTTGCGTCCCGCTTATGTCCTGGTCGGCGACGAGGTCTTCTTCCGCGACCAATGCCGCCAGGCGCTACTCGAGCACCTGGTCCCCGCCGATCTCCGCGACTTCAGCCTGCACGATCTTGATCTCGGGGAGACCAGCGTGGCTGAGCTGATCGACCGCGCGCGCACGCCCTCGTTGATGGCCCCCTTCCAGGTGTTTTTCGTCCGCGGAGTCAAGAACCTCTATGGACGCGGCTCGCACGCCGAAGACTTTGCCGCCATCGAGGCCTATGTAAAAGACCCCAACCCGGCCGCGGTGGTGATCTTTGTCGCCGACCACATCAGTATTCCCGCCGACGTCCGCCGCATGGAGATGCAGGACCGAGACCGCTTCGAGCGCATCCGCGAGACCTTGGGCGAATTCTGCGGCATGGTTGAGCTGGCCCGCGTGGAAGAGAGCGACGGCATCCGCTGGATCGTGGACCAGGCACAGAAAGACGGCGTCAAGATCGAGCCCGACGCCGCGCGCGAACTCATCGACTCTCTCGGCGCGGACATGATGCTGGTCAGCCGCGAACTGGAAAAGCTGGTCCTGTACGTCGGCGAGAAGAAACAGATCACGCTGGGCGACGTCGAGACCATGGTGCTCGCCGCCAAGCAGCGCTCGCTTTACGAACTCACGGACGCCATCTCCGCCAAAGACCGTCCGCGCGCCCTGGCTGTCCTGGACGCCATGCTCTCAAGCGGCGAAGGCGACGATGCCGCCATCGGCCACCTCTATATGCTGGCCCGTACCTTCCGCCAGATGCTGGTGATCCTGGAAAAAGGCGTTCGCGACTCGCGCACCATCTGGCAGGCGCTGTGGCAGGGCTTCCGCGTGCCGCCCTTCGCTGCGGAAGACATCATCCGCCAGGCCCGACGCTACAAGTCCCGCAGCGAACTTACCCGCGCCATCAAGCTGGTGGCCCGCGCCGATTTCGCACTGCGTTCCAACCCTCCCAGCAAGCGGATGGTATTGGAACAGTTGATCATCCAGCTCGCCGAGGAGCCAAAAATCAGTCCGCAAGAGTGGCGACAGGAAGAGCTGCCGGTGTGAAGGAGCTGCGAGCCATTTGCTCGTGGCTTTTGGCTTTTGGGTTTTGGCTTTAGGCTCTTGGCTTTTGGCTTTTGGTCCCTTTCCGATCATTGTGATCCGTGGTGAGGCTTGTCTTGCAGATCACGGCGATCACGTTGCGATTCCGGCGATCACCAAGAGTGTCGATTTGCCGCTCGCTCACACGTCGTACTAGTGTCGGAGATCACTACAATGAAAGTGAGGAGAAGCCCATGAAGGGAACAGACAATCTTGACGCAAGCGCTTCCGTTGACGCTAGAGTTGCGGCGGCGTCCAATTTGTTGGCCGCCAAAGCCTCTGTGACCGCCGAAGAGCGCACCCATGCGGTTCAACAGCTCAAAGATTCCGAGCAGGAGTTTCTTGCCTCGATCGAGAAGGTCAGCGAGGCGCAGTGGAACTGGAAGCCTGCGCCCGGCCGGTGGTCGGTTGGGCAGACAGCGGAGCACATTATGCAGTCGGAGGTTGTATTGTTCCGGCGCATACAGCATGCCATCCAGTCCCCGGCGAATCCTGATTGGGGAACGCAGACCGCGGACAAGACCGAGCTGATCGAGCGGGTGATACCAGATCGCAGCCGGAAAGCGACTGCGCCGGAGACAACGAAACCTCAGGGGCTATCCAAGCAGGAAGTGGTTCGCCGCTTCAAAGAGCTGAGGGCACGGATCATCGAATTTGCAATGAAAACGCAAATAGCTCTGAAGGAGCACACGGCGAACCATCCGTTTCCGAGCTTCGGTACGCTCAACACCTACCAGTGGTTGCTGCTTGTTCCTCTCCATAGCAGGCGCCACGACCATCAGATTGCAGAAATCAAAGGAACATCGGGATACCCGGAGTAGATAGTTGCCGGCATTTCCTCGGGTGGGCAGGTTTGGCTGAATGCTGAGTGCTGAATGCTGATTGCTCTTCAGTACCCCGAGAATTGCTCCGTACGAATATCGGCTTCGTTAACGCCGGCTGCGGTTGCCATCTCGCGCATGGCTTTGACCATCCCTGGCGGACCCGCTGTGTAATAAATCGGGCCCTGCAATGAGGGAAGATGTCTTTCCAGCATTTCGCGATTGATAAACCCACGCTCGCCCTTCCATTCCACTTTTGATTTCTCCATCTCTGTCATGGTGGGAACGAAATGGAAGTTGGGGTTCTGTCCGGCCAAATCCAGAAGGGCTGTGAGGAATGCAGCGTCTTCCAGGCGGCGATTGGAATAGAAGAGGTAGAGCTGGCGAGGCAGCTTGTCGCGCGCAGCCTGGACACTGATGCTGAAGAACGGCGTGATCCCGATTCCCCCGGCCAGGAAGACCGCTGGCCGGCTCGGTTCGCTGTGCAGTGTGAAGCCGCCGTAAGGACCGGCGATCTTGACCTCCGCGGGCAGGGCGATCGACCGCAGCACGCGCTTGAATGCCGTATCGCGCATGCGCGTGGTGATCATCAGGTCCGGATCCGAGGGTGCACTGGCGATAGTGAAGGTCCGCGTGTTGCCTTCGGCGTCGGTCTCCGGAGGGTTTCTCAGCGTGACTATCATGTACTGCCCGGCTTTAAACGCGAAACCTTCAGGGCGGTCGAAGTGAAAAGCCATCGTCCCCTGGGCGACCGTCTCTCGGCTTCGCAATGCCGATGTGTAGATGGTGGTGGCCACTAGAAAGCCCTGCCCTCTATTGAGATGCCCATCCGCGACGCGGTGTGCCGGACCTTCTACGTGGCGCGAACTTAATCGATCGATGTGTTCCTCAGCCTCATCAGCGCGACTCCGAGGTTTTTTCTCGGTCCGCGTAAATCCGCGAGGCCTGTTTTCTCTCCGCGCCTCAGCGCCTCCGCGGTGAGCTTTAGCGCCAGCCAGGAAGGCAGGGTGCCGGAGGCCTCCGAGGTTCACCCAATAAAACGCCCGGCACCGCCTCAAGGCGCTCGACGGTGCGCCAACGGCACGTGCCGGGCAGGAAGTGTGCAGCCCCAGTCGACCGTCAGAGTTGCACAAACCGGATAGCCAATCCAGGTTCGCCTTGCGCTCACCATGGATTCGTGCCCTTCAGCTATCCGGGATCGCTAGATTTTTTGTAGTTACCCGAGCCCTGTCTATCGCAATGCGGTACTAACATCCAGTCCCACGATCGGACGCCGGGATTTTATCAAGGAACAAACGTTCATTCAATTAATCGTATGTTCTTTTTCTAGGGAGCGATGGAAAGATAATTTCTTACCGCGGATACGGATGAGGGAAATGGAAGAACGGGAACCGCTCGAACGGGCAAGCCCTGGCAACCGCAGGAGCAGATCCCTCACCACTCCCCTTCGGCAAGGGTGGCGGTTCGGGATGACGCTTCTTACGCCTATAAGCTCTTCTAGGCGCGAAATCACCGGGTAGGTCCGAAATCAGCGCCCGATGCGGATCAGGCTTTCTTTGCGGCAAGTCTGGCGCTAAGGCGGGATTTATAGCGAGCGGCGGTGTTCTTGTGGATCACGCCCTGCTTCACTGCCTGATCGATCTTGGAGACGGTCTCAGAAAACCCGGCCTTGGCCTGGGCAGCGTCGCCCGACTCCAAAGAGGCGCGGAACTGGCGCAATGCGGTGCGCAGGCGGGAGGTCTTGGCGCGGTTTTCCGCGGTACGTTTTGTGGTCTGGCGGGCGCGCTTCAGCGCCGAAAAATGATTTGCCATGCTGGGTTGCTCTGATCCTTGTAGGGATTCTTTCGGAGATTAGCCGAAGGACTTATTTTACTTGGGCTTAGGGGCTCCGGTCAAACTCCGGGCGGGGCGGACAGGCACTCGGCATTCACCAAAGATTCATCGGGCTGGGTTGACTTCATGCGGGAAACGGCGGTACTCTCAGCTCAATGGTATTGCCTCCGCGCTCGTGTGGGCCGGTAAGTCTGCCTCTCCAGCCACCCAGAAAAATTCTGTCCTCTTCTGTCCTTCGTCCTTTTATCGGGGGGATGCGTTCGCAGAGTCATGCGAACCTGCCCGGAGGAATCGCGGAGGAAACGGCAAAGGTTGAATGAAGAAAAACATCGAAATCGTTCCCAACATCGAAAAGCTTTTCGGCACCCATGATGAGAACCTGCAGATCCTGGAGGAGGGTCTGAGCGTGAACATCGACCTGCGTCCGAACGCGGTGCAGATTGAAGGCGCGGCGCGGGACGTGGCGCGCGCTGAGCAGATCTTTACCGACTTCGATCACCTGGGCCGCAACGGCCACGACCTGAGCCAGGGCGACCTGAGGTCCATGCTGCGCGTGGTCACCGAGGACGCCTCTACCACGCTGCGCGGGCTGGCCGAGGCGGGCAAACAGCGCTCTTTCGGCAAGCGCCAGGTCCAGCCCAAGAGCATGAACCAGCGCCGCTATCTCGACGCCATCGAGAAGTACGACATGGTCTTCGGCATCGGTCCGGCCGGCACCGGCAAGACCTACCTCGCCGTGGCCATGGCGGTTTCGGCGCTGAACAACAAGAAGGTGAATCGCATCATCCTGGCGCGCCCTGCGGTGGAAGCAGGCGAGCGACTGGGCTTCCTGCCGGGAACGCTGCAGGAGAAAGTCGATCCTTACCTGCGCCCGCTCTATGACGCGCTGTACGACCTGATGGACGGCGAGAGGGTGGACCGGTATCTCGAAAAGAACATCATCGAGATCGCGCCCATCGCCTTCATGCGCGGACGCACGCTGAACGATTCCTTCATCATTCTGGACGAGGCGCAGAACACCACCTCCGAACAGATGAAGATGTTCGTGACCCGCATGGGCTTCAACTCCAAGACGGTCATCACCGGCGACATCACCCAGATTGACCTGCCCAACACCCGCAAGAGCGGGTTGCTGGAAGCTGTGGACATTCTTAGAAACGTGGAGGGGCTGTCTTTCAACTTCTTCACCGAGGAGGACGTGGTTCGCCATCACCTGGTGCAGCGCATTGTGCGCGCTTACGACGAGCGTACGCGCAACCAGCAGATGTCCCTGGACATGCCGCAAGATGCGGGCGAGGGGCAGGAACAGGAACCTCCGCTGCAGCAATAGAAAATAGTAGAATCTTGAGCGGGAGGGCGGTCGGGTGCCCTCCCCATTTGTTTTTTGAGGACGCGTGATCATTCTTGAGAAAGCGATGCCGGGCGTGCGGCGGACCGAGCTCACGAGCTTTGCGCGACGGGCGCAAAGGCTTGCGGGCGTTGGCGGCGCCGTGGATGTATTGGTCGCCGGCAACCGCCGCCTGCGCGAGTTGAACCGGCGTTTCCGCGGAAAGAACGCGCCTACCGACGTCCTTTCTTTTCCCCAAGCTGCAGGCGGAGACATTGCCATCTCCGCGGAGATCGCCCAGGAAAACGCCGGCCGCTACGGACACTCTGCCGCGACGGAACTGAAGGTCCTGATCTTGCACGGCATGCTGCATCTGGCGGGGCACGATCACGAAAGCGACGACGGACAGATGGCAACGATCGAAGCCAGGCTGCGCGCACAGCTCAAGCTGCCATCTTCGCTGATAGGCCGCGCCAACGGAACGGCCAAGAAGAAGCAGTCACGGCATGGGAGAGCGCGATGACAACCGTGATCGTGTATGCCGCCATTCTGTTCCTGTGCGCCCTGCTGGCCCTGGTCTCTTATGTGGAGCAGCTTTACACCGAGAGCGGCAAGTTCCTGGCCCGCGAGTTTCAGGAGAACATTGAAGCCTTTGAAAAGCTGGTGGAACCACGCCTGTTCTCGACCAGCGGACGGGCTTTTCTGGCGATCGCTGTGCTGGCGCAGTTGTGCATCGCGGCCATCACCCTGCTGATCGGCTATCTCGTCTTTCAGGACCTGAAATGGAACGCGGCGGAGATCGCGCAAGCAGCAGTTGGCATCATTCTGGTAGTGATTGTCTGCAACCGTCTGGCGCCGTATGTTCTGTTCACTCGTACGCGCGGCAACTGGCTGGTGCATTTCATTCCCCTGCTGCGGCTGCTGATTTACATGATGCTGCTCATTACCTTGCCGCTGAGCTTTGCCCTTTCTGTGGCCGCCCTGGCCAAGCCGCATGAGCCGGAGGAGCCCGAACATCCTTCCGAGGCGGTGGATGCGCTCATCGAGGCCGGACAGGAGGAGGGCATCCTGGAGGAGAGCGACCGCCAGCTCATCCAGTCGGTGGTGGAATTCGGCGACAAAACTGTACGCGAGGTCATGACGCCGCGGCCGGACATCTTTTCCGTTTCCGCGGACACGACCATCGAGAAGTTCACGGAGATGCTGCGGGAAAGGCCGCATTCGCGGGTGCCCGTCCAGGTTGCGAGCATCGACAACATCATCGGGATGGTGCTCTCCCATGACCTGATCCAGATCCCGGACGCGCAGGCCAGGACCACCACGGTGCGCACGCTGGTACGTCCGGTAATTTTCGTTCCTGAAACCAAAAAGACTGCGCCCTTGATGCGCGAGATGCAGAAAGACAACGTCCACATGGCCATTGTGATCGACGAGTATGGCGCCGTCGCCGGCCTGGTTACGCTGGAAGACCTGGTGGAGGAGATTGTCGGCGAGATCCGTGATGAACACGAAAACGTCACTGACATCGTCCGCGAGACCGAAGATGCCTACGTGATGCGAGGCAACGTTGACGTTGGCCGACTGGAAGATTTGTTCGACCTGCACCTGGAACCTCGCGACGCGACTACCGTGGGCGGGCTGGTCAACGCTCTGGCTGGCCACATTCCCCATCCCGGCGAGGTCATTGAAGATGACGGCCTCCGCTTCGAAGTGTTGGAATCCACCGATCGCAAGGTGGAGAAAATACGCGTCAGCCGGACACAACCCGGGCTGCCCTTCCAGGAAGCACGGGCCTGAAAATGTCTTTCCGCTCCGGATTCGTCTCCATCGTCGGCCGGCCCAACGCCGGCAAAAGCACTTTGCTGAATGCGCTGGTGGGCGAGAAGATCGCCATTGTCACGGAGAAGCCACAAACCACGCGCACCCGCATCCAGGGCATGCTCAATGTGAAAGCCGAACGTGGGCGCCCCGCGGGACAGATCGTGTTCGTGGACACTCCCGGTGTACACAAGCCGGACAGCCGCCTGAACCGCAAGATGATGCAGGAGATCCATGCCGCGCTGGAAAGCCGCGACCTGATCCTGCTGATCGTTGATGCCACGGAGCGGTTCCGCCCCGCCGACCAGCATGTCATCGATCTGGTCAAGAAGGCCGGCGGTCCCGTGTTCCTGCTTTTGAACAAGATCGACAAACTGCAGAAAGACAAGTTGCTCCCCATCATCGCCCAATACAGCACGTTGCACGACTTCAGCGAGATCATCCCCATCTCCGCGGCCAAGGGCAGCGGCCTGGAGATTCTGATGGACAAGATCGTACGCGCCTTGCCCGACGGCCCGCGCTACTTCCCCGAAGACCAGCTTACCGATCAGCCGGAGCGAGTGATTGCCTCGGAGATCATCCGCGAGAAGGTGTTGCTCAAAACCAGCAAGGAGCTTCCCTACGCCACCGCGGTCGTCATTGACCAGTACCAGGAATTGGAGAAGCTGACCCGAATCGCCGCGAGCATTTATTGCGAGCGCGATGGACAGAAAGCCATCCTGATCGGCAAGGGCGGCCAAAAACTCAAAGAGATGGGCACCGCAGCACGGCACGAACTGGAAGCCCTGCTGGGCAAGAAGGTCTATCTGGAGCTGTTCGTCAAAGTGAAGCCGGGATGGCGGGAGTCGGCGGCGTTTGTGGAGGAGTTGGATTGGAGACGGGGATAGTGCCGGATCAAGGCTTTTTACCGCTGTCATGTTGAGCGAGTCCGACGGAGCAAAGCGAAGAAGGGCGAGTCGAAACATCCCGAGAATATCTCCTTCGCCATGCCGGGTCAGGGAGTTCGCTCGATGCTGTTTGGTAAGAACGCCTTGACGCAACATTCAAGCTCGAAACATCCTCGGGATCCTTCGACTCGTCCTCACTCCTTCGTCGCTCGTACTCGCTCAGGATGACAGCTCAATCAGACGTTGGAGCACGTGTCTGGCTTTTTCTAAGGGATTAGGGATCCCTCACTCTGTTCGGGATTTCAACCTACTCCTTCACCGCAATCCCCAGCGTCTTCATCTTCCGATACAGATGGCTGCGTTCCAGTCCCAGCACTTCCGCGGTCCGAGTAACGTTGCCGTGGTTCTCATCGAGCTTTTTGAGGATGTAGTCGCGCTCGTAGGCGGCGCGGGCCTGGTGGAGTGTCGAAAATCCTGACGCGGCACGGCTGCCTTCGCGATGCATCAGCGGGGGAAGGTGCTTGCGTTCAATCCGGTGCACCGTGGGGTTCATGATCACCATGCGCTCGATCACGTTGCGCAACTCACGCACGTTGCCCGGCCACGAGTACCGCATCAAAACCTCGATGGCATCTTCAGTGATCTCGCGCGGACGCCGGCTGTACGCCGAGGAAAACTCTTTCAGGAAATGCCGCGCGAGCAGCGGAATGTCTTCCTTGCGTTCGCGCAGCGGAGGCACATAGAACGGAATCACGTTGAGGCGGTAGAACAGATCCTCACGGAAGTTGCCCTTGGAGATCTCCTCTTCCAGATCTTTGTTGGTGGCAGCGATGACGCGGGCGTCGACGGTGATTGGCTCCTCTTCGCCCACAGGCGCGAACCGGCCTTCATCGAGCGTGCGCAGCACCTTCGACTGCGTCTTCAA
>CAZFRV010000294.1:0-4258 GCA_964521445.1 uncultured Acidobacteriaceae bacterium | reverse complement strand
GAACTGGGACAGGGATAGTCAGCCCGGTTGAGGGAGGTAAACACTGTTACGCCCGCGTCCAACAGCAACGTAACCCCCGAGGGCAGGGTCAGAGGCTGAATGAGAAAGGCGTTGTTGATGCCTTGGGTCTGCAACTCGACGGCCTGGCCCGCCGCACAACCGTTCAGCGCTGCCTGGATGCGCGCGGTGTCAAAGCTGGTCTCGTCCAGGCTGCCGGCAATCTGGTTGGCGGTAAGCGCCGTGCAGGCCGGCGGGAAGGACGGCTCGGTCACGGTGCGTGAATCTTGCGCCGACATGGTGGACGACAACGCAACCAGCAGGATGGCGCTGACCAGCCACGATTGTTTTAGGAATGAGAATAGGAATGGATACGATGCGAAACGCTTCTTTCTCGATGCACGCACGGTCTTTCCTCCGCCGGTTGCTCACGGCGTGCGAAGGCTAGCATGCAGAAGCGTTGAGTACTATTTGATTGTTTTGAAGGGAATGTTTAGATTTTGTTGAAGTTCGTCAAATACGCAGAGGTGTGACCGCGTTTTTGGTGTCAGTTTTCTCAAGACCAGATGAATATGTGGCACCGGCACTCCTGCCGGTCCTTTCTTGATGCAACAAACTGCTCAGCGGAGGCAAGCGTGCCTGCGCCACACACTCATGGATTCCTCGCTACGCTCGGAATCTTAGCTGGGTTTCTTGGTCGTCATAGCCGGCGGGATCAACTGCTCGAGTGGCACGAACTCCGTGGGATAGATGCCGGTGTAGCACGATGTGCAGTAAGTGGTCTTCTCGCCTTCGGCACAAGCTTCGCGCAGACCGTTGAGCGAGAGATACGCGAGCGAATCGGCGCCGATATAGTTGCGGATTTCCTCCACCGACTTGTTGGCGGCGATGAGCTGGCTCTTCTCCGGGGTATCCACGCCGTAATAGCAGGGCGAAATCGTCGGCGGACAGGAGATGCGAACGTGCACTTCGGTGGCGCCGGAGTCGCGCACCATGCGCACGATCTTGCGGCTGGTGGTGCCGCGCACGATGGAATCGTCAATCAGCACCACGCGTTTGCCGGCCAGAAGGCTGCGCACCGGGTTGAGCTTCAGCTTGACGCCGAAATCGCGCACCCGCTGCTCCGGTTCGATGAACGTGCGCCCCACGTAGTGGTTGCGGATCAACCCGAAGCGAAAGGGCAGACCGGCTTCGGCGGCATAGCCCAGCGCCGCGGTCACGCCGGAGTCCGGCACCGGCACCACGATGTCAGCCTCCACGCCGGATTCCTTGGCCAGTTGCCGGCCCAGGGCTTCACGGCTGGCCTGTACGGAGCGGCCGAAGACCACGCTGTCCGGGCGCGAGAAGTAGACGTGCTCGAAGATGCAACTTGACTGTTTCATCTCGGCGCCAAAGAAGCGCGAGGAGATGCCTTCCGGGCCGACGACAACCATCTCTCCCGGCTTTACGTCGCGCTCGTGCACCGCGCCGATCAGGTCAAAGGCGCAGGTCTCTGAAGCGAAAACCACGGTATCACGTTCCGAGCCGGCCCCGTTGGGGATGCGTCCCATGGAGAGCGGGCGGAAGCCGCGCGGATCGCGCACGGCAAAAATGCGATCGCGGGTCATCAGCACCAGCGAGAACGCCCCTTCAATCCGGCGCAGCGCGTCGCATACCGCTTCCGGCAACGTGTGCTCCTTGGATTGCGCGATCAGGTGCACGATGACTTCGGTGTCGCTGGTGGTCTGAAAGATCGACCCCTGGGCTTC
The DNA here is from genome assembly GCA_964521445.1 of uncultured Acidobacteriaceae bacterium. Lineage (GTDB taxonomy): Bacteria > Acidobacteriota > Terriglobia > Terriglobales > Acidobacteriaceae > Angelobacter. The sequence goes on along the minus strand of CAZFRV010000294.1, from coordinate 2,513 downwards.
CAGCCGCGCACGGATCTCCCAGGCGTTAACCAGGTTGCCGTTGTGGGCCAGGGCGATCATACCCTTGTTACAGTCCACCATGATGGGCTGCGCGTTCAGAACTGCGGAATCGCCGGTGGTGGAATAACGCGTATGGCCGATGGCCAGATTGCCGGGCAGCTTGCTCAGGACTTCTTCGGTGAAGATGTCCGCCACCTGGCCCATGGCTTTGTGGACGTGCATGCGTCCGCCGTCGGAAGCCACAATGCCCGCCGACTCCTGCCCGCGATGCTGTAACTGATGCAGTCCCAGATAGGCCAGCGTGGAGGCCTCGGCGTGGTTGTGCACCGCCATGACGCCACAGTATTCTTTGAGTTTGTCGATTCGCTCCATCTGTCTCCCTGCAAAAATGGCTTTTTCTTACTTTCCGATCCTGTAATCGCCTCTAGGTTCTACAATCGACACGTATTCTGGACCATTCTCTCTCGACCCTGCCCAAATGGAGACCATCCACGAAGCAAGGAAACACAAGGGGCCGACAACACCAGCTACCTTCCCTGCGAGCGTGGACAGGTGAAGTTTGGCGACTGAAAACAAGAGCAAGGCACCTATGCCGCCGAGGGTCGACGCGATCCAGTGCGCCCGCTTGATGCTACGCTCGAGTTCCCTCTGCGCCTCAAGAGCGGGATCGTAGCGATTCCCTTGGTCTTCTGTCCAGTTCCTCATTTGGAACCTCATCCTGCTCCACCATCGGGTCTCGCTAAGTACCACATACTAAGTGCTAACGGCTACTCTTTCAGCTCTTCTGCAACGTCTCCGGCACCAGATGCTCCGGGGTCGCCGCATGCAGAGCTCCAGTTAAGGCCGTGTCCCAAATCTTCCTGAGTTCCGACACCGAAGCCGACACGGCAGTTTTGCCGTCAATCCTGACTACCAGCTTTTCTGGAATCGTATGCCCCAGCCTGTCCGCTCGCAGGCCCCATTTTACCGCTATTCTTTTGATGTTCTCCGCCTTTGTGGGGTCGCAAGTTACTACTGTGCGGCTGGCCTCTTCGCCAAAAAGCACTACCTCGGCGGGCGATGCTCCGGAGTTAAGGTCAATTTCGGCTCCAACCCCCGCAGGAAAGGCCGATTCCGCCAGCGTTACCGCCAAGCCGCCTTCCGAGCAATCGTGGGCAGATTCGATATCACGGTTCAAAATGAGCTCGCGCAGGCACTTTTGCAGCGCGGCTTCCTGCTTGAGATCGAGCGCAGGCGGCAAGCCCCAGACCTCGCCCAGGACATCTTTGGCGTACTCAGACGACCCGAACCAGACCTCTTTGGTGGCGGCATCGGCCGCTGAGCGTGCGCTGATCAGGAACACGTCGCGCTCAGCCGCGCGGAAATGGAAGGTCATGGCGGCTTGGACATTCTCCAGAATGCCCACCACGCCGACCACGGGCGTGGGATAGATACCTTCTCCCAGAGTCTCGTTATACAAGCTGACGTTGCCGCCGGTGATGGGCGTTTCCAGGGCCTCACAGGCCGCGGTTAGGCCATCCACGACCTGGGAGAATTGCCACATGATCTGCGGCTTCTCCGGATTGCCGAAGTTCAGGCAGTTTGTGGCCGCCACCGGAGTTGCGCCGGTGCAGGAGACGTTGCGCGCGGCTTCCGCCACGGCATGCATCGCGCCGAGTTTGGGATCCAGCCAGCACCAGCGGCCGTTGCCGTCGAGCGCCATGGCCAGCGCACGCCGGCTGTCTTTCAGGCGCATCAGGCCGGCATCGGCGCCAGGTCCTTCCACGGTGTTCGATTGCACCATGGAATCGTATTGCTCGAAGATCCAGCGCTGGGAGCAGATGTTGGGCGCAGCCAGCAGGCGCCGGAGATCGCGGGTAAACTCGCCGACGCCGCGAAAGAAAATATGTCCCGGCTTGTTGCGCGGAACGGGCGCCGTCCACGGCGTCATGGGGCGGTTGTAGAGAGGAGCATCGTCGGTGAGCGCGGCGTTGGGAATGTCCGCGACCAGCTTGCCATGCTCCAAAACACGCAGACGTCCGCCGCTGATCACGCGTCCTACAATCACCGCGTCCAGCCCCCATTTTTCGAAGACCCGCAACACTTCCTGCTCGCGTCCGCTTTCCGCCACCAGCAACATGCGCTCCTGCGACTCGCTGAGCATGATCTCGTAAGCGTTCATGCCGGTTTCACGCTGGGGCACGCGATCCAGTTCGATCTCAATGCCAACGCCGCCGCGCCCGCCCATCTCGCAAGTGGAGCAGGTGAGGCCGGCGGCGCCCATATCCTGAATGCCCACCACCGCGCCCGATCCCATGGCCTCCAGGCAGCCTTCGAGCAGCAGCTTTTCCAGGAACGGATCGCCCACTTGCACATTGGGCCGCTTCTGTTTCGATTCCTCGGTGAATTCCGCCGACGCCATGGACGCGCCGTGAATACCGTCGCGGCCGGTCTTTGCGCCGACGTAGATCACCGGGTTGCCGATGCCCGACGCGCTGGCGTAGAAAATCTCGTCCTTTTTGGCAATGCCCAAC
>CAZFRV010000293.1:0-5757 GCA_964521445.1 uncultured Acidobacteriaceae bacterium | reverse complement strand
CCGCCGCTACAGCAGAGGTCATGCTGCCGCCGCTAAAGCCGGAACCATTGTTCTTTGAGGCGACTTTCACTCCACTCAGGCTGTTTACGTACCTTGAGACTCCCTTGTAAAGCGAGTCGGCGATGCGCTGGCGGTAATCATTGGTCTTCAGCTTTTTGGCGTCGTCGGGATTGCTGACAAAGGAAATCTCGGCGAGTATCGAAGGCATATTGGCGCCGATCAGCACCACGAACGGCGCTTTCTTCACGCCGCGATTGCGCAGGCTGGGGCTCTTGGCGCTCAGGCCGGAATAGAGGGAACGCTGAACATCGGTGGCGAATTCGCGCGACTCGCCAATCTTTTCCTTGAGCGCGATCTTCTTCACCAGGTCCTGCAGCTCATGGATCGATTTTTCCGATACCGCGTTCTCGCGCGCCGCCACTTCCAGGGCGTCAGTCCGGCTGGTGAAGTTCAGATAGTAGGTTTCCACGCCGCGGGCCGTGGGATCGTCGGACGAGTTGGCGTGAATGGAGATGAAGAGGTCGGCCTGCTCCTTGTTGGCGATGGCCGTGCGCGTTTCCAGCGGAATGAAGGTGTCATCGTCGCGCGTGTAAACGACTTCGGCGCCGAGTTTGTCTTCGAGCAGCTTGCCCAGCTTCAGCGCAACGTCAAGGACCAGATCCTTCTCTTCCAGACCATTGGGGCCGATGGTGCCGGTGTCATGTCCGCCGTGGCCGGCGTCGACGACGATCTTACCGATCTTGAGGCCCAGAGCGCGGATGAGCGAACGCTCACCAGAAGCGTTGGGTGCAGCGGTGTGAGTTGTGGTCGCGGCCACGGTGGAGTTGCGAGTGGCCACGTCAACCGGCTTCTTCCGGTTGCGGCTGGACTCCTTGGGCGCGATCGACTCAAAGGTCGGCCCGCTAGTGGGGCCGGAGGGGCGGTCAGAATTGTCGAGGCCGGTATCATCGACAACGATCTTGGGCGTTACGACCTTGGCAATCTGTGCCGGAGTCTCAGAGACTACGCGCTCCTGGTCCTTATCTTTGTCCTTGCCCTGGCCGCGCATGGGGCCAGCCTTGCTGGCTTCAGCGCTTTGAATGGCCGCAGCAGCGTTGCCCGCCGGCCTTGGTGCGGGCTGCCTGCTCTCCGGTTGCTTGATCGTGGTGACGGTAACATCCTGCCCGGATGCGGCATCTTGTGGCGCCTGCTTCGTTTCCGTTGCTACCGGCTTTGTCTCCTGCGGGGCCGGTTTCGGTTCCTTGCTCACTGCTACTTTGGCGGGCGGGAGCTTGCCGTGAATATCGATGATCAGCCGGTAAGGGTTGGGCAGCAGAAACGCCGAATACTCGGCAACGTCGTCCACGTCCAGCACCACGCGCGCCATATTGATCTTGTACTGGGCCACGCGAATCTTGTGCAGGAAGCCAGCGTCCACTTCGAAGCTTTTGCCAACCAGATCGGAGGCCAGCTTGGTGCCATAGAGATCGAAGAAGATGCGGTCAGGATGGGGCACGCGCCCGGCCTGGTACTTCACTTCCTGCTCCAGGTCGATGGCGACGCGCGTGTAATCTCCCGTGGACCAGTGGCGGATGCCGGTGAGACGGGGCAGGCGGTGCGTTTGTGAATCCGTGGTGACGGCGGCTACATCCTGCTGTTGCGCTTGCACCGGAACAGCGGCGGCAGCGGTCTCCTCGTCAGCCGGAGGCTTGGGCGTGTCTTCCGCCGCACGCAGGGTGCGCGGCCTGGCAGGCCGCTCGCGCTTGGGCGCCTTCGCTTTAAAGGGACTCCGGGCGGCGGAGGGATTGTCGATTTCGGCAATGGCCCGGCGCGCCTCCTGCGCGTGCGAGTTGCCGGGATAGTGCTTCAGGAAATCTTCGAACGTAGCTTTGGCTTGCTTGCCGTCGTCCAGATCGTCACGATAGATCTCCGCGATCGTGAAGAGCGCTTCAGCGCGGTGCTTGCTTCCGGGATATTCGCGGCGCAGGAAGACCAGCTGGCCAATCGCGTCTTTGTAGCTCTTGGGATCGTTGAGAAGGCGGCCCTTGTCATCGAGCAGCTCGGCCACGGCCAGCACGGCGGCATCGGCCTTGATCCATGAGGGCGCGGTGTAATAGACCTTGCGGTAGGCGTCCATCACCTTCTGGAAATCGCGGCGGGTGCGCTGGGCTTCCGGCTTGGCTTCCAGCGTGTCACGCAGGCGCTCGGCGGCTTCAAACTGCGCCTTGGCCGCCTGTTTCTTTTGCGCAACCGTGCGCGCAAGTGCGCTTACCGGCGCCAGCATGAGGCAGGCCAGTGCGCAGATAAGCGTTTTTCGTGGGAGAGTTTTCCCCTCGTAGTACCTGGGTCCGATGTTCATTACCGCTGTCTTCAAAGCACCTTACAGAATAAACCCGAAGCCGCGCTAATCGTTGTTGGAAAACACGCGGTGGCCGTCCGCGTCGCGGGTCTCGATCACCCGTGACCGTAAGGCTTGTCCGCGGTACAGCTCGGTGATTTTTTTCACGTAGTCGCGCGTCTCGCGGAAGGGAGGAACGCCGCCGTTTCTCCTGACCGCTCCGCTACCGGCGTTGTACGCCGCCAGCGAGAGTTCCACGTTCCCATTATAGTTTTCCAGCAGGCTCTTGAGGTGGCGAACGCCGGCATCAATGTTCTGATGGGGATCAAAGGCGTTATCCACGTTCAGCGACTTCGCGGTATAGGGCATGAGCTGCATCAATCCCATGGCTCCCTTGCGCGAAACCGCCCGCGGATTGTAGTTCGATTCCACCTTCACCACCGCGCGCACCAGGTTAGGGTCAACACCATGGCGCTGCGCCGCGGCTTCAATCGCCTTGTCCACCCCGGCCGAATCGACCGGGCGGATCATGGTCAGGTTTTCCGATCCCAAATTGACCGGCTGCGCATGCCGCAAAGCGCGGCTTTCGCTCGGGCTCATCGGGACCGTGACCATCTCATTCACTTCCTGGGCCGCGCGCCGGGCCGCCTTCATGGTGGCCGATGACGCCAGCGGAACAGCTTTCCAGCGGCGGTCTTTGTTGCTCCAGTAGTAGAGACCGCTGTAGCGCGAGGTCTCCTGGCTGGTGGCGGGTTGCGCGGTTGTGACGGCTGCGGGCTGCGTGGCTGCGCCGGCCGCCGGCTGCTGGGTTTGCGGTTTTGGCTGAGGTTTGGCGTCGTCTCCGGCGACCCAGACAGTGTGGCCATAAGCATCATGAGTAGCAATGATGCTCTGCGCACGAGCTGAGCTGCCGGATACCATCAGCGTGGCGCCGATCAGGATGGTAAACAGGTGCTTTTTCATCGGGTTACACTCTAGATATCAGTTTCCGGCAGCCTGCGCTACCTCACTGAAGACCAGACACCTTTTTACCCAACCTGATAGCTAGAGAAACAGCCAGAGGAGATGGATTATATGACGGTTCCCACCGGGCGGCAATCGGCTAAAACCAGACGAATCTAGGGGGTGAACATCCGGGAAATACCGGCAAAACCCTTAGAAATGCCGGTGAAGTCCTGCTTCGGCGGCCATCTGGCCACCGCCGGGGCTTACAAAACTTAAGTAATTATCCTGCAAGGACTGGCTGTGGCCGCCGTTCAGCAGGCATGACCATCACAAAAAGACTAAGGCTGGTTTTTTACGCGCTGGCGACACTGGAATTGATGCTGCTCTCGGCGCTGTATGCGTGGGGACGGGTGGGACACTGATTTTTGAGGTCCGCCGAGGCACTTAGCGAATCTCGTGGTGCAGCCATTAGGTTGCGCGATAGACTGTTGATTCGGAGGGATTCAGTGCCAGGCGGTTCCCGCATCGTCGTGAAGGACCCAAATATTCTGGGAGGCGAACCGGTATTCCGCAGCACGCGGGTTCCTTTCCAGGCGCTGATCGACTACCTTGAGGGCGGCCAGAATCTGGACGAGTTTTTGTCTGACTTTCCCACCGTTTCCCGTGAGGCCGCCATTGCGGCTTTGGAAGAGGCAAAATCGCTTCTCCTCGCGCAAGTGCGATGAAAGTTCTACTTGACGAGTGCATACCACGGAAGTTCAAGAGAAGCCTTGCAGGTCCTGGACGCGATTGCCAGACCGTTCCCGAGGCCGGCCTAGCTGGCAAGATGAATGGTGAATTGCTGGATTTGGCGGAAGGTAAGTTCGACGTGTTTGTAACGCTCGACAAGGGCCTTGAATTCCAACAAAATCTTGGCGGCAGAACGATAGCCGTGGTCCTGATCCGCTCCAAAATAAAGCCTGGGCAGTTGCGGAAAGTTGGATCGTAACGCAATCAAGCGTAGGACGACTGGATACGTAAATGAGAACTACTTAGGGCATTTTCTGCAAAGCTTGGAATTGTGATGTGGCGGGTTTCGAACTTCCGGTTTGAACATCTCCGGTGAGCTGTCGTCTTCAAGCCGGTATTCTTGGTACCGGCCTACCTTCCCATTCCAACCAATACCAATTCCCATTCCTTCAGGTTCGTGCTGGGAATTCAGCCAGGTAAGATACAGGTCGCCTTTATGTTTGGAATCGGGTGTTGGATTGTTGGTGTCGGAACCAAATTCGACGGCGTATCCATAAAAATCGCCGCCATCGTCGATGAACTCAATGCCGATATAGCCGATGGGATTCTTGGGGCCATTCTTCCCGGCGTCCAGGACGATCGAACATTGACCGTGCTGGGCGCGCGCAATCAGCAGGCGTGAAACATACATGCCTTTCGTGGGTTGCTGCGGGAGCATACGGACCGCCACATATTCCCGGGCTCCGTCGCCGATAAGATCTCCTGAGCGGACAATCTTTAGGTTGGATCCGGCCTTCTGGATGACAGCACGACATTGCGCAGACACAGTAGTTGCGGAAAAAGCAAAAGATGCCACCAGGCCAACAGCAATCCTGTTCATAGGGCTCCCTCGCTCCGCTCGGGATGTTAAGAAAGCAGACCTTCCACCGCCGCATATGCTTCATTCAGCGCGGCATCAAGTTGGGCGGGGTCTTTGCCGCCGGCTTCGGCCATGTCAGGGCGTCCGCCGCCGGAGCCGCCGACTTTTTCCGCCACCGGCTTGATCACCTTGCCGGCCTGCACGCGTGCCGTGAGATCGGCGGTGACGCCGACGATCAGCGCGACTTTTCCATCCTGGACCGAGCCCAGCACCACCACGCCCGAGCCCAGCTTGTTGCGGATGTTATCCACCAGAGTGCGCATCTGGCCGCGATCGAGATTATCCACGCGCTGGGTGACTACCTTCACGCCGCGGATGTCGCGGGCTTTCTCGTCGATGGCGCCAATCGTCGAGGCCGCCGACTTCATCCGCATCTGCTCCAGCTCTTTCTGCAGCTTCTTGATCTCGGCATCTTTCTTTTCCAGCTCGTGACGCAAGGCCTCAGCCGGCGTATGCGATTTGGTCTGCGGGATCAACGCCGAGACCAGGTTCTCCAGCTTGTGATCCACGCGGAAGTGCTTGAGCGACCCTTCGCCGCTGACGGCCTCAACCCGGCGCACTCCAGACGAGACACTGCCCTCGGTCAAGATTTTTATCAGGCCGATTTCGCCCGTGGCCGCGGTATGCGTGCCGCCGCAAAGCTCGGTGGAGAAGTCGCCGATCTTGATCACGCGCACGTGGTCGCCGTATTTCTCGCCGAACAGCGCCATGGCTTTGTATTCGTTGATGGCCACGTCAATGGGAACGTTTTCAATAACATCGACCGGAGTATTGCGCAGCACTTGCTTGTTGATCAGGTCTTCAATGTCCTGCAGCTCCTCATCGGCGACGGCGGAAAAGTGGGAAA
>CAZFRV010000292.1:0-5664 GCA_964521445.1 uncultured Acidobacteriaceae bacterium | reverse complement strand
TCGCCAGCAGCAGTGGAGCTGTGCCGCGCCTGCGCGATCTGCAGATCGACGGCTGGGTCTTGGCTTTCTCCGGACTGGCCTGCCTTTTGGCCGGGCTTACGTTCGGCCTCGCTCCGGCGTTGCATGCGTCGCGGCTGGATTTGAACACCGCGCTCAAGGGAGGCGGCTGGAGTTTCTCGCAGCTCTCCAATCGCTTGCGCTTACGCAGTGCGTTTGTAGTCCTGGAGCTTGCCCTGGCCATGGTGCTGCTCATCACTGGGGTGTTGTTGACCAAGACCCTCTGGCGCTTGCAACAGGTCGATGCCGGATTCCAATCCGATAACCTTCTTACGTTTCGCTTCTCTGTGCCGCAGGGGAAATTCGATGCGCGGCAGAAGGCGGATCTGTATCAGCGGATTGTGGAACGGCTGGCGGCCTTGCCCGGCGTGGAGTCTGTGGGGGCGACCAACGACCTACCTTTCGCGGGCTCGCGAACGGGGCAGTCATTTAAGATCGCAAACCGTGCCCAGGCGCCCGGGGAGATACTGCAGTCGGATTACCGGACTGTCAGCCCCGGCTATCTGCACACCATGCGCATGCGCCTTCTTGCCGGCCGGGAGTTCACTGAGCATGACGACCGGAGTGCTCCGGGCGTCGCCATCGTAAGCCAGGCGTTCGTGAAGAAGTTCTTTCCCAACGAAGAGCCTCTAGGGCGGCGGTTGAAGATGGATATCCAGGATTATCAAATTGAAGTCATCGGCGTGATCGCCGATGTAAAGCTCCAGAACCTGGCTGCGCCGGGTGATCCCGAGATATATGTCCCCTACTTGCAAGCATCGCCGCCGTCATGGGCTTTTATTGCGGTGCGCAGCCATACTGAGCCGCGTGCGCTGGCGGCTTCAGTGCGGGCCGCCGTCAAAGAGATTGCGCCCGAGGAGCCGATCTATCGCGTCAATACCATGAGCGCACTTCTCTCATCCTGGCTGTCGCCACACAAGTTCAGCAGCCTGCTGCTGAGCATCTTTGCCGGACTGGCGCTGGTGCTGGCTTCCATCGGGATCTACGGAGTGATCGCCTTCAGCGTCGCCCAACGCACACATGAAATCGGCGTGCGCATGGCGCTCGGCGCTGACAAAGGGGACGTCTTGCGCCTGGTCCTGAACCAAAGCGTGCAGATCGCGGTCCTTGGATTGGTCGTCGGGACCGGAGGTGCACTGCTCGCCACTCGCGGGCTGTCCAGCTTGTTGTTCGAAGTGAAGGCTGACGATCCGGTCATCTTTCTCGGCGTGGCGGCATCGCTCTTGGTGGTGACTTTGACGGCCAGCTATGTTCCGGCCCGTAAAGCCACCCTGGTTGATCCCTTGATTGCCCTGCGCTATGAATAAGTTGCAGCTGTTCGTTTTCGAACAGAAAATTACGTTAGCGAACACCGGGAAACCCGTTTAGGAGACTGCAATAGTACATAACATTGTTTATTTTCATCGATTTACAGACTGTCTCTATTCGGCATGAAAAGTGCGAATTTATATGTGTGACCTGGTTTTGAGTCACAGCGAACCCTTACCGTTGTCCGGCGGCATTCGCCGCCCTAAAAAGGGGAGATTTTATGCGGGGTGTGGGGAGAACAGGTTTAGTGCTCATTTTTGGCGTAGCCTTGTGCTCGCTCAGCGTGTTCGGCGCAGAACGCTTCTTCGCGGCTGCCAACGCGAAGTCGCATACCGAGGCGATTGCCAACCATATTGCCATGTTGAGATCGAGCAAGCCGCAGGTGCGAGCGGCTGCGGCCTACTGGCTGGGGCAGCAGCGTGCGGCCGCCGCCGAGGCTGTGGACCCGCTGGTGGAGTTGTTGGGAGACGCAACCCAGGTCAATCCCACGCTGTACCGGACCAGCCGGGCCCTGCAGAAACTCACCCTGGGTGAGGAAGCAGCTGCGGCCCTGGTCAACATCGGTCATCCCGCCATTGAGCCTCTCATTCGCGTGCTCAAGACGTCGCCGATGCCTGAAGCCCGCAAGAACGCCGCTTGGGCGCTGGGCGCGCTCCACGATACCGGAGCCACCAACGCTGATATCTGATGGCTCGCCAGGAAACGAGCGTGTATCCATCGCGACCACTGCTGCAACAACGCGAGGATTTGGTAATTGGGTAATTTGGTACTTGAGTAAGTTGGGCCGCGTGAAGCGAAGTCGGTGACTACGCAGAATGTGATCCAATCGTTTCGCATTTACCCAACTGCCAATTTCCTCAATTACCAAATTTCAAAAAATCCATGGAAACATTTTTTCAAGACATCCGCTTTGGCTTGCGCCTGCTGCGTAAGAGCCCTGCATTCACTTTGGTGGCGGTGCTCACGCTGGCTTTGGGCATCGGCGCCAACACCGCCATCTTCAGCCTGATCAACGCGGTATTGCTGAAGATGCTGCCGGTGAAGGATCCCGGGCAGCTGGTGGTGATCGGCGACCCCGCGCAGGTAGGGACGCGCTCCACCGGTACTCCGCAGGTGGACATTCTGTCCTATCCGTTGTACCGGCACTTGCGCGATCACACCTCAGCTTTTTCGGGCGTGCTGGCATCGGGGGACGTGCACCGAGTTCAGGTTTCAAGGGGGAACTCGGATATCACCAACGACGCTACCGGTGCCCTGGTGAGCGGAAACTACTTTTCCGTCCTGGGCGTGGATGCTTTGATGGGGCGCACCCTCAGCCCGGAGGACGATGACGCCAAGGGCAAGCATGCCGTCATGGTAATCAGCTATGACTTTTGGACGCGAAAGCTCTCCCAGAACCCACAGGTCGTCGGCCAAACTCTCCGGCTGAATAACTACCCCTACACCATCGTGGGCGTAGCACCGCCGGGATTCTTTGGGGACACCGTGGGCGAAGCCCAGGACCTTTGGGTCCCCATGATGATGCAGGAACAATTGATTCCAGGACGAACCTTCCTGGAGACTCCAAACGTGTCTTGGCTGGAGTTGATTGCTCGCTTGAAGCCGGAAAGCAGCGTTGCTCAGTCCGGCGCGAACGTTAACGTCGCCTTTCAGCAGTTCCTCAACGGTCCCGTGGGCCAATCGATCGAGTCAGACGATCGCAACGGATTGCGCAAACTCAAGATCGACGTCGGTCCCGGAGGGCGGGGATTTTCCCGCTTGCGCGACGATTTCTTTGCTCCGCTGGTTTTGCTCATGTCGATTGTGGGCCTGGTGCTGCTCATCGCGTGCGTTAACGTGGCCAATCTACTCCTTGCGCGCGCGGCGGCGCGGCAGAAGGAAGTCGCGGTGCGGCTGGCGTTGGGAGCAGCCCGCAGCCGCCTCGTCCGCCAAATGCTCACCGAGAGCCTTCTGTTGGCTTTTGCCGGCGGCGCTTGCGGACTCCTGGTCGCGCAGTGGGGCACGCGCGCGCTGCTGACTCTTAGCCTGGGCAAAACCGGCCCCGACAATCTCGATGCGCATCCCGATCTTCGTGTTCTGGCATTTACCGCGGGAGTCTGTTTGCTCACCGGGCTTCTCTTTGGATTGATTCCCGCGCTGCGCGCGATTCGCGTACCGGTGGCGCCCACGCTGAAGGACACTTCCCAGACCGCCCTAGGCTCCGGAGCTTCCGGATGGAACTGGGGACGAATCATGGTCTCTGCCCAGATCGCGATTTCGTTGCTGGTACTGTTCGTCGCCGGCCTTCTCGTTCGCACCATGCAAAACCTGAAGAACCTTGATCTGGGATACAACCGCGAGCATCTTCTTCTGATCCGGACCGATCCGATAGCCGCCGGATACAAAGACCAGCGCACACTGGATTTCGCGAATGAGATGAGTGCGCGCTTGGCGGTTCTGCCGGGGGTCCGCGCCGTGACTTACTCGAAGAACGGCCTGTTCAGCGGCAGCGACTCCGGAGACGACTTGAAGGTGGAAGGATTCGTTCCCAAGAACGATGAAGAGCGGGAGGCTCATTGGGACTGGGCGGGTCCCGGCTACTTCTCGGCGCTGGGTGTTCCTTTGATCCTGGGACGCGACATCGGCCTGCAGGACACCGCGACGTCTCCCAAAGTAGCCGTCATCAACGAAACCATGGCCCGATTCTATTTCGGCCAAGCCAATCCGCTGGGCCGAAGATTCTGGATCGATGACGAACAGGGCCGCAACCAGCCTATCGAAATCGTGGGCGTGGCCCGCGATGCCCGGGGCCTGGAGATGCGCGGCAAGATGGAGCGCCGTTTCTACATGCCCTTCGCGCAGACCAATCAAGGCTCCATGGCCAATGTGATTTTCGAAGTTCGGGCCGGCGGCGATCCCGGGGCTCTCGCGGATTCGGCGCGCAAAACCATCTCCGGCTTCGACGCCAACCTGCCGGTGGAGTTTGTCCATACCATGAACGACCTGGTAGACCGGGCCATGAATAACGAGATCCTTGTCGCCAGGCTTGCGGGCTTCCTTGGAGTATTGGCGCTGCTGCTGGCATGCGTGGGCCTGTATGGAATTATGTCGTTCACAGTCGGCGGCCGCGTCAAGGAGATTGGCTTGCGCATGGCTCTGGGCGCGCAAAGATCGGCCATGCTCTGGATGGTCCTGCGCCAGACAGGAAAGCTGGTGCTGTTGGGAGCGGCCATGGGAATACCCCTGGCTCTGGTGGGCAGCTACCTTCTATCTTCCATGCTGTTTGGATTGTCGGCGACGGACCCCCTTTCGATGATCATTGCCGTGTTGCTGCTGGCGGCAGTTGCGTTCCTGGCGGGATTGATTCCCGCCCGCCGCGCCACGCAGGTGGATCCCATGGTGGCGCTGCGTTATGAGTGATTGGCAGGCAGGATGATGACGCTCATTCAAGATATCCGCTACGGCCTGCGCATGCTGCGCAAGAGTCCCGGCTTTGCCGCAGTCGCTATTTTGACGCTGGCCCTGGGCATCGGCGCGAACACGGTGGTGTTCAGTATCTTGAATACACTTTACCTGCGCCCGGCGCCGGTACCCGAAGGGGAGCAACTGGTACTGGCGCAATTGAAACACCGCGGCATTTCTCCAAAAGAGTATTCTTTTCACCGCGACCACAACAGCTCGTTTGCCGGGCTGTCTGCTGAGTGGCCCACCTCGCATACGTACCTTGAAAGTACTGGCAACCCCAGGATGGTGCTCACAGCGCTTGTCTCCGCCAACTATTTCAATGTGCTGGAGACTCATCCCGCGCTGGGGCGGTTTTTTGCCCCGGAAGAGGATCAACCCGGAGGGGAACCAGCGGTGGTGGTGTTAAGCGACCATCTGTGGCGTAGCGATTTTGGCGGCGATCCCGCCGTTCTGGGCAAGACCCTCAAGCTGAACGGCAGTACGCAGACAGTAGTTGGCGTGGCGCCCGCTTGGTTTCACGGCATCCTGGCGGGAATGGAGGAGGATCTGTGGGTGCCCATGTCGGCAGTTACGATCATGGATTGGGGCTGCTCAACGAAGCAACCGACCTGCGATCTCTTCGAAGACTTTGTTGGCCGCCTGAAGCCGGGAAGCGCGATCGGGGCCGCTCAGGAGGAGATGAACGCTCTCAACCGGCAGTGGGAAGCTATCCATCCGGATCTCGAAAAGAGCAACGTGTTGGTCTATTGGGCCCGTGGCCTGCACCCTGCCTGGCGCGCCGACGTCTCCCCGCTGCCAAAACTGCTGTTGTTGGCGGTGGCTGTTCTGTTGCTGATTGCGTGCGCCAATGTCGCC
>CAZFRV010000291.1:0-6565 GCA_964521445.1 uncultured Acidobacteriaceae bacterium | reverse complement strand
TCGATCAGGCGACGCAACCTGTCGAGATACACAAAGACGTCTTCCGCCGCCCGGCCCGGAAACACGATGGCGAATTCCTCGCCGCCGTAGCGGTATGCCTTACCGCCGCCGGTAACGTAAGCCAGACGCGAAGCCACCAGTCGCAACGCCTGGTCGCCGGACTCATGGCCATAGGTATCATTGAATTTCTTGAAGTGGTCCACATCCACCATGGCAATGGTGTAAGAGCCGGGCAGCTTCATCAGGGCTTCATTGAGGGCCCGGCGGCTTGGCAACTGGGTAAGCTCGTCGTGGTAGGCCATCCTGTAGGAAGTCTCCAGCAGGGCCACGATCAGAGTCAGGACGCCGCCGGCAAAAAAAATGGCCGCCTCGAAGCTCGTCCCGCCCATTCGCAACGCGACAAATGAGGCCACCAGCGCCCACAGTAAACCGCTCTCCACGGGGCTATATCGCCGGACCTGAAGAAGCATCATGATGACCGTTGCCCCTAGGAAGGCCACAAGCCCGGCCTGTGAGACGTGGCTCCAGGCCGAAAAGCGTTCGGAAAAGAATGACCGATCAAGCCAACTCGCGGCATGCGCCAGTCTCGGCAGACACAGGACGCCAACCGCGATTATCTGCACAGCCACCAAGGCCAACCGTCTTCTGCCCGCCGGGGAGATGATTCCCCGCTCCCGCAAGAAGGCCAGGGCCAGCAGGTTCAAGGGAACAAGCAGCGTGACCGCATTGACCAGCACGTGGCCGGCGCGCAGGCCGAGAAGCGGTGGAAGCCAGGTCAACGCAGCTTGCGCTGTCGCCAACACCAGCAGCGCAAAGAAAAGACGGCTACGGCGGAAAACCGCGCTCAAGATCAAGCCCATGACAACAACAGCCATCGGAAACAAGCGGGCTTTCGGCGAAAGATCTCCCAGGAGTCCCAGGCGCACAACCGCGGCGGCTAGGATCAACAGCACTCCGCCGGGTAATGTCAGCCGAAAAATAGCTTTGGCGATCGTGGATATTGACGGCACACGTGCTCCGCTACTGGAATCGTGCGCAGACGTAAGGTATTGTTTTGGCAATAACTTACGTCTTGACAGCTAGTGCGCTGGACACCTTCACTATACAGCGCGGACGGCTGCCGAGTAGATACCTTTAGTGCCATGCCCTTTCTCTAACGCTGGCAGACTTGGGGCGCCGCACGCGTCGGGCCAGTCCGATACCCTACCACAGCCTCTGCTTGAGGCATCATGGGGTTCCGATTTGGAGCATCTCCACCGAGAGAAAACTTTCTGTCAACGAGGGAGGCGGACATGTAGAATGGCCGCGCCCGCGGATATGTCCGTGACGTCGAAGCGCAGGACTCGGTCATGCGGACGACTTTAACTTCCAGCTGGAGCGCACATCTTTTAGGAGAATGCGATGAAATACGCTGCAGAGCTTTTCGGTACCTTTGTGTTGGTCTTTGCCGGGCTGGGGGCAGCGGTCCTTGGCGGCAAGCATTTCGGTATCGTGGGAGTAGCCCTGGCCTTTGGGCTGGCCCTGATGGCGATGGCGTATGCCGTCGGTCCCATCTCCGGTTGCCACATCAACCCAGCGGTGTCTTTGGGCATGTGGCTCAGCAAGCGCATGGGATTTACCGAGATGATAGGTTATTGGATCGCGCAGTGCATCGGCGCGATCGTAGCCGCCGGAGTGGTATTGTTCATCGCCAACAGCGTGCCTGGGGGATACAGCGCCGCCACCTCCGGGCTTGCGGCCAATGGCTTTGGGCCTGACCATTCGCCCGACCACTACAGCATGGCAGCCGCCTTTGTGGCCGAGATGTTCCTCACCATGCTGCTGGTCGTGACCGTGCTCGGCGCTACGGACAACCGCGCTCCGGCGGGTTTTGCCGGAATCCCGATCGGACTGATCCTTACCGCCATCCACTTTGCCGGCGTGCCGGTGACGAACGGATCGTTCAACCCGGCTCGCAGCATCGGCCCGGCGGTCTTTGTAGGCGGGTGGGCGTTGCAACAGCTCTGGCTGTTCTTCGTCGCCCCGTTTGCAGGGGCGGTGCTCGCCTCGCGGGTCTATTTGGGCCTTAGACCGTCGAGCCGATAGAGTCTTCCGACTTATGGCTTCACCCGACTACCCGTTCGACGGGGCGGTCTTGCCGCACCCCGTCAGCGGTGTTTCTCTCTACCACGGTTTGCTCGCTCTCTAAATTTATTGACATCGACCCTATTTTGGTCTATACCTCCTTGTGCAAGGCCTTGTTCAAAAGAGGATGGTCCGACATGGCGGAACAACGCGACCTTTTTCCTGGAGCCCTGGAGATGATGATTCTCCAGACCCTCAAACGCAAGCCGCTTCACGGCTATGCCCTGGCCCAGCACATCAAGCGCACCTCCGACGACCTGCTGCAGGTAGAAGAGGGGTCGCTGTACCCGGCGCTGCAACGCATACTCAAAGCCAACCTGGTGAAGGCGGAGTGGGGCGTTTCCGCCACCGGTCGCCGCGTACGCATCTATCAACTGACTCGGGAGGGGCGCAAGCACGTGGATCGCGAAGTCTCCAGTTTCGAACGCATGCTGGATGGAATCACGCGGGTACTCGCCCCCACCAAACAAAGGGGTTAAGTCATGAACTGGTTGAGGCAAATCTTTTCGCGGCGAACTGTTTACGCTGATCTCTCAAACGAGATGCAGGAACACCTTCAAGAAAAGGTTGAAGAGTTGGTGGCCGGCGGGATGCCGCGCGAACAAGCCCTGGCTGCCGCCCGCCGCGAATTCGGCAACGTTCTGTTGCTGGAGGAGCAGGGTCGTGAAGTCTGGACATGGTCCTGGCTGGAACACATTTGGCGGGATCTGCGTTTCACTGTCCGCCAGTTGCGCCGCAATCCCGGATTTACATTCACTGTCATCCTTACCCTGATGTTGGCTATCGGCGCCAACACTGCCGTGTTCAGCATGGTCAATGCTCTCCTGCTGCGGCCACTTCCCTATCCTGAGCCGGAACGTCTCGCCAGCCTTAACAGGCATTTTGCCGGCGTGCTACCCAGCGGGCAACGTATTGAGGAATTTGATGAGGGGCAGGACGGCGAAGCCTGGGAGCTCGTACGGGACCACGTTCCCTCGGTGCTGCCTGCCGCGTATTCATTCGATTCCAACGGGGCAAACCTGGAGACCAATCACGAAGCTCGCTATGTTGAGGATCATCGCGTCTCCGCGACCTTCTTTGATGTTTTGGGGATTCAACCCTTGCTGGGCCGGACCTTCACCCAGGAAGAGGACCGCCTCAATGGCCCGAATGCCGTCCTTCTCAGCTACGAGCTGTGGCAGTCGTTGTTTTCCGGGGATCGCAACATCCTTGGCAGGACCATCGATCTGAAAGGCCAGCCCTATACCGTGATCGGCGTGATGCCGTCAGGGGTCACAACCACGGCTCCGGCTGACCTTTGGACGCCGATTCGGCCTCGGAAAGGCGGCGAAGGGGGCGGAGACAATTACCACATCGTGATGCGCCTGCGCGAGGGCGCAACCTGGGCCCAGGTGAACAGTCGGCTGCAACCGTTGCGTCCCGCCATGTTTGATAGGCTGCGTGTGGGACCAGACGCCCATCTCCTCGCCACGCCATTTCAAGAGGATTTAGCAAGGGAAAGACGAAAGCCCACGTTGATTCTTATGTCCGCCGTCAGCTTGATCCTGCTGATTGCAGCATCCAACCTGGCCGGGTTGATCCTGGTTCGGCTTTCCCGCCGGGACAATGAACTTGCGACGCGCATGGCCCTGGGAGCGCCCCGAAGCGCAATTGTGCGCCAGATTATCATGGAGCCGCTGCTACTGACCCTGGCGGGCGCGTGCTGCGGCACCGCCCTCGCCTTTCTCGGATTGAAATCTTTTGCCAGCCTTTTTCCTTCAGGCATGTTGCCCGTGGGTGGCATCAGCATTGACGGCAGAGTCCTGGCTTTCACTCTGCTCTGCACGGCGGGAACTGCCGTTTTCATCGGACTTTTCCCCGCTCTCGCCAGCCGCCGCGCGCACTTTTCGCCGCTCGCCGGCCGCACATCGAACACTCGCGCACGCAGTGGACTGACGCGACAAATTCTGATCGGATCCGAAGTATGTC
This sequence comes from uncultured Acidobacteriaceae bacterium, assembly GCA_964521445.1. Lineage (GTDB taxonomy): Bacteria > Acidobacteriota > Terriglobia > Terriglobales > Acidobacteriaceae > Angelobacter. Next base: position 2,473 of record CAZFRV010000291.1, on the reverse strand, counting down.
TCACTCTGGTTTTGCTGGCCGGGGCGGGACTTCTGATTCGGACCCTTGTCTATTTGCAGAGTCTGCCTTCCGGGTTTGACGGCGCCAATGTGCTGACGGCAAGGGCATCGCTGGACGACTCTCGCTATCACGATCCTGTCGTTTTCCAAAAGCTCATGCGAGAAAGCGTGGCTGCCTTGCAACAGATCGCCGGTGTGGAGTCAGCCGCGGCCGGTCTGAGCCTGCCCTACCAGCGCGGACTCAATGACGGTTTCATGGTCCTGGACGGGCCCAACGCCAAGAAGGAAGCGGGAAGCAGCACCGCGTACATTACCCCGGAGTACTTCCGTGCCCTTCGCATTCCCGTTCTTGGCGGACGCTCGTTTACAGACGATGACACGGGCAGCAGCGAACCAGTCGCTATCGTGAACGTCTCTTTCGCCAAGAAGCACATGGGGACCCTCAATGTAGTTGGGCTCCATCTTGGCTTGGGCAAGACGAAATGCACCGTGGTCGGACTGGTTGGCGACGTGAAGAAGCGTCCCGGGATGGTCGTGACTGCTCCACTGGCAACCGAACCGATGTTTTACATCCCCTACACTCAAGTGGACCAGGCTTACTTGAAACTGGTACACATCTGGTTCCAGCCAAGTTGGCTAGCCCGTGGACAGGGCCCCATCGCCGGCTTGCCCGGTGCGATGCAGAGCGCACTGCGCAAGGCGGTTCCCGACTTGCCGTTTTCCGGCTTCCACAGCCTGAAAGACCTCGAAGCCGAAGCTCTGTCCCAGCAACGACTGGAGGTCTTGCTGCTGACGGTTCTTGCTGGCCTGGCACTCCTGCTGTCGATTCTCGGCGTGTATGGTCTGGTTTCCCACCTGGTAGTACAGCGTCGCCGGGAGATCGGTATCCGCATGGCCCTGGGATGCCAGCTTCCGCGGGCCATGACGACCGTGGCAGGGACGGGCCTGACTGCCGTTATCTGGGGTCTCGCCGGAGGCCTTATCCTTTCCGGTTTCACGTTGCGCGTCTTGAAAAGCGAATTGTATGGCGTCCACAGTCTCGATCCAGCCACTCTTATCGCCGTGTTGCTCCTTTTGCTTGCTGCGGCGCTCGTGGCCAGCTTTGCCCCGACACTGCGCATCGCCCAGATCGATCCCGCTGCGACGCTGCGCGCTGAATAGCACGCGCGGTCCCAGCGGGCGCCAGGCGGGGCTAACGGGGTCGTGATTCCCATCTCAGTTGCGGTTGGCGGCTTTTGGTAGTACAAATACTCTCCGCGCTGCCATGGCCGCTTCTCCCCCAACACCGCCGTTCCGTTTGTTGCGATGGAACAACATCTACAGCGAAGCCGAGCTGTGCCGGGCCGCCATTCGCGTCTACACCAAGCCGTTGTTTCAGTGGCGGAAGGCCCTGTGCACAAGCAGCGACGGCAAGACCCTTTACGATTTTGCGGCGCATGGGCTGCAGGGGCTGGATTCCCTGAACCGTTCCCTCCGCCAACGCGAATTCAGCTTTCGACCGGCCCTGGCGCTTCACTACAACTTCAACGGCAAGCATCGCACCCTGTACGTTGCGCCGTGGGAAGAGCGCATTGTCGATCTGCTGCTCTACCGCGCGTTGAACCGCAGGCTGCACGGCTGGTTCTCGCCCAATTCTTACGCTTACCGCGAACGCGGTTTCGGAGTCGACCGATGTCAGAGACAGATTGCCGCGTTCATGCGGCGGCCGAATGCCGCCCGGCTCTATGTGGTCAAGCGCGACATCACCAACTACTTTGCCAGCGTGGACCATGAGCTCTTGCTCGATAAGCTGCTGGATCTCGTCGATCCCGGCGACTATCTTTTCCAGCTACTGGGGCAACGAATCCGCTTCGCATATCAAGAACAAGGCGGTGAGACAGAGCTGGCTGCTGTGGGGATTCCGTTCGGCACGGCCATCGCCTGTCTGTTCGCGAATATCTATCTCACCGATCTCGACCGCCAGATAGAAACGATTCAAAACGTAAGCTACTTCCGCTATGCCGATGACATTCTTCTGCTCTCTTCGGACCGGGAGGCGGTCGAACATGCGGCGCGGAGACTGGAATCGGCGCTGGCCGAGCTGAAACTCGGCCTGAAGGCGAGTCACGCCGCCGACCTCGTGATTTCGACTACGCCCATTTTGGGCGATCCGCAGTTTGCCCCAGCTCGTGACTTTCGCCACCTAGGCCTTCTGTTTCGCGCCGGAGGCGGAGTGGCGCTGTCTCGCGATAAGTTGCGGAAGATTCAGAACCTTTTCCGTTTTGCTTTTCGCCGAGGGCGCCGCCGTTGGAAAAGGCCAAGCGATCCACGGGGCAAGCTGCAGATGCTGATCGCGATTGTCGCGGAGACCATTGACAAGGGCCTGCGCAGCGTAGCCATACTTGATTATTACTTGAAGCACGTGGACGATGAGAACCAGCTGCGCAGCCTGGATCGATGGCTGGCGGAAGAAGTCCTGGCCCTGGTTTTTGGCG
>CAZFRV010000290.1:0-5372 GCA_964521445.1 uncultured Acidobacteriaceae bacterium | reverse complement strand
GACCGAAGACGTCATCACGGAGCTGGAGAAGATCAAGGGGCTCCGCCTTTTTCCGCGCTCCTGCGTGCTTGCCTATCGCGATACGCCTTTGCCGGTCACGGAGGTAGGCCGGAAGCTGGGCGCGGCGTACGTTCTGGAAGGCAGCATCCGCCGCTCTGGCGACCGCCTGCGCATCACGGCCCGGCTGGCCGAAACCAACAACGGCCATTCGGTGTGGGCCGAGCGCTACGATCGCCGCCTGGAAGATGTGTTTGCCATCCAAGACGAGATCGCCCAGAGCATCGCGCAGGCCCTGCGCGTGATGCTGACGGAAAAAGAGAAGTTCGAGATCGAGAAAGTCCCGACCCACAACATTCAGGCCTATGACTACTATCTCCGCGGCCGCCAGTATTTCTATCAACTACGCCGCCAAAGCCTGGAGTACGCCCGGCAGATGTTTGCCCGGGCCATCGTGATCGATCCCGACTACGCGCGCGCCTTTGCCGGCGTGGGCGATTGCTGTTCGTTCCTCTACATGTGGTTTGAATCCACGGAAGACAACCTGCTCGAGGCCCTTTGCGCCAGCCGCCGCGCGGTGGAGCTGGATTCCCAGTCTCCGGTGGCGCACGCTTCGCTCGGCCTGGCGGAATTCCTGAACCGGAATTATCAAGAAGCGGAAAACGAATTTGAAACCGCGCTAGGCCTCTGCACCGAGCTGTACGAAGCCTACTACTTCTACGGCCGGTCGTGTTTTGCCCAGGGACAGTTCGCGAAAGCCGCTGCGCTGTTCGGCCAGGCGAGCCAGGTGAGCCCCAACGAATTTCAGGCGACGTCGCTGCGCGCCCTGTGTTTCCGCGCGCTCGGCCGCCCGGCGGAAGCGCGTGAGGCCTTCGCGGAAACCCTGAAGCGGGTGGACCGTCATCTGCAACTGCACCCTGACGATGTGCGGGCGGTTTACATGAAGTCCGGCTCGCTCTGCGGACTCGGTGAAAACGCTCTGGCTCTGGAATGGGCCGACCGCGCGCTAGCCATGGACCCGGAGGAGCCGTCCGTGCTGTACAACGTCGCCTGCGATTACGCGCTCCTCAATGAAACGGAAAAGGCCATCGATTGCCTGGAAAAGGCGTTTCTCAAAGGCTTTGGCCACAAAGAGTGGATGGAGAATGACCCGGACTTCGCCTCGGTCCGCGCCCATCCCCGGTTCAAGACGCTGATGGAAGGGCTGGAAGCGGGGCGGTGCAGTTTGACGGCGTAGGCCGAGAACCTTACCACGGATTAACACGGAGAACACTGATCATAAAAGGCTAGGCTTACCGCGGATTGGCGCGGATGATCGCGGATCAGAAGAGATTGCCCGAATCGCCGAAATTGAAAAAACAAAGACCAGGTTTTTACCACGGAGGCGCGGAGACGCGGAGAAAAGCCAGCTGAAGATCTTGCACTAGACGAAGCAGTGTATGGTCGGTCTTTTCGCTCGGCCCCTAAGAGATTGCCCAAATCGCGAAAAACCTTACCACGGATCAACACGGATAACACTGATCAGAACGGCTAAGACTTGCCGCAGATCAACGCGGATGATCGCTGCCCGGAAGAGGATTGCCAAAATCGTCGAAATTTGAAAACCAAAACCCTTGAAACGCAGACGATCACCCCAGCAAGCCAACCCCGGGCTTCCACCCCAACACGCGAAAATCGCTTTGCCGGGGACCCCGATAAGAACGGAGGAAGCGGAGAGAAGGGGAATAGATTTGGCTAGTTGGTAGTTTAGTAGCTGGGCAATCGGAACCGGCGACATCGATCTATGAATTTCAGTATCATGATTCCGACGGAGCGCGGATTAGGCGGTGGTATCCGAAAGGCTTAGAGCCAAAAGCTAGGGCCAAGGGCCAATGGCTTACCTTTACAGGCAACCAAAGTTCCTGAAACAGGCTTCCATAGCTAGTCTGATGGGGTTAAAACAGAGCGAGTGGGCGTATGGAGGGCTGAGCCGCCAAGATACTCGAAATCGAGGGGGCCCGCCGGATACCGACAGAGCGCCGGGGAAGCCATTTATCGTGGTCCAGCCGGTCCTGGCAGACAACGAAACAGCTACAATGCCGCATCGTAACGATCAGCGGCCTGACAAGGGCAAATTGACACAAGCAAAAAAAGTGATCGCATCCGGGCTAACCGAAGCCGAAGCGATTGACAGAGCCAAGGGCGGTGACGCGGAAGCTTTTGAGGGTCTGTACGGGCTCCATAAGCGTCGTGTGTATTCGCTGTGTCTGCGCATGACGGGCAACGTGGCCGAGGCCGAGGATCTGACACAGGAGGCGTTCCTGCAGCTGTACCGCAAGATCGCCACGTTCCGGGGGGAATCGGCGTTTTCCACCTGGCTGCACCGGCTGGCCGTGAACGTGGTGCTGATGCACCTGCGGAAGAAAGGCCTGCCGGAGATATCGCTGGACGAGGCGCTGGAGCCGCAGCATGAAGACGGCCCCAAGAAAGACATCGGCGCCAGGGACAACGTGCTGGCCGGGTCAATTGACCGGGTCAACCTGGAGCGGGCCATTGAGAGCCTTCCACCGGGATACAGAATTATCTTCGTGCTGCACGACGTGGAAGGGTACGAACATAACGAGATTGCGGAAATGATGGGTTGTTCGATAGGAAACAGCAAGTCGCAATTACACAAGGCGCGCATGAAGTTGCGCGACCTGTTGAAACTCAGCAGAGCCGAAAAGGCCTCCCGCAGGTAGTCGGATGAACGACCAAAGCGGCTGAGAGCAAGACCAGAGTCCAGAACGCGAAGAGGCGGACGGGCAAGCGAAGAAACAACGCTCGCACGGGAGCCTTGAGAAAAAGAGTTCGCGTTTTGGGTTCCCCCTGCACGCAAGTTGGGAGAGGATGAAGAAGAAAATGAATTGCCAGCAGTTTCAGGAAGTACTGCCTTACATTATTGAGTCGGGCGGCAGGCCCGAAGAGGAGACGCACCTGCAGACATGCCCGGCCTGCGCCGAGCTGGTGGAAGACCTGCGCTACATTGCCGAGCAGGCCAAGCTCCTGTTGCCAATGCACGACCCCAATCCACGGGTTTGGGCCAACATCGAACAGTCGCTGCACCGCGAGAGCCTGTTCGCGGAGGGTCGATTGTCCCGCCTGGGACATATAACGAAAAACCCGACCCAAGCCAAAAGCTGGACGCCCGTAGGATGGGCGCTGGCCCTTACGGCGGCGATCCTGTTTGCCGTTGTGCTCACTAACTACCAGCCAAAACAGTTGCCTGCGGGGCAGCTGGCGGCGCAGAATAGCAGTGCAGAACCTGCACAATTTACGAGCGACGACCGGCAGTTGATCGCCCGCGTGTCGCAACAGGCGCCAGACGCGCGCAGCGCCTATGAAGATAGCCTGCGCGAAGTGAACGCCTATATCTCTGACGCCGAGCAGGCGGTGGAGCACGATCCCGGCGATGCGGCGGCGCAGGAGTTGCTGCAGGACGCGTACCAGCAGAAGGAAATGGTGTACCAGATGGCGACCGCCCGTTCACTGGACTGAACGGATGAGGGGAGGCATGAGGGCCATGAAGAACCACACCCAGACCGCATCACGGGTCCGGCACGCGCTGGTGTTTTTGGCGGCGGCTAGCTTGATTGTTGGGACTTCGATGGCCGAAGCGCCTCCGGGCAGGACGCGCAAGGAGGCCCGGATCGAGATCACGCCGGGCGGCTCGCTCAACATCGTGAGCGGCGGAGGTTCGGTCACCCTGCACTCCGGCGGCGGGCGCCAGGCGTTGGTCGCCTACATCACCCATTCCGACAAAGTCGAGGTCGACCAGTCCGGCGCCAACAACCAGCGGGTGGAGCTGCGCACGCATACTCTGTCCGAACAAAAACCGACCCCGGAAGAAGCGAGCGTCGACTATGACATCACCGTTCCGGGGGACGTTTCCGTGAACGTGAGCACCACCTCCGCCCCGATCAACGCTGACGGCCTGAGCGGGGACATAGGGCTTTCCTCTGAGACCGGCCAGATCACGGTGCGCAATTCGGCAAAGGCGCATGTGCGCGTGCGCAGCATGACGGGCCTGGTGACCCTAAACAACGTCACGCTCAGCCGGGTGGAAATCCAGTCTGGCGGCGGCGCTGTGACACTTACCCGCGTGACCGGACAGCGCGTTTCCGTGGGCACAACCAGCGGAAACATCGAATACCATGGCGACTGCTCGGGCGGCGGCGACTATCTGCTGACCACGCACAGCGGCGCCATTGACGTGACCCTGCCGCAAACGGCGTCCGTTGACCTGACGGCGCGTTCCACCAAGGGCTCAGTGGAGAATGACTTCCCTCTGGAAGAAAAGAGCCACAACTCCTTTGTCCCACATGAGGGACGTTCCTTTGCAGGCACCTCCAATTCCGGCTCATCTTCGGTTGAGCTCCAGTCATTCAGTGGTAAAATCCGCGTGAAGAAGCAATAATCCGGCGCGCACAAGAAAAACCATGTCCCCAAGAGCACCGAGCAGGCGATGCGTGGTCCTGATCGGGTTCATGGGCGCGGGTAAAACCACCGTGGGACGCGCGCTGGCCAGGCGGCTGCGTTGCGCCTTTCTGGACCTGGACGATGTGATCGAGCAGCACGAGCGGAAAAGCGTAGCGGAGATCTTTGCTTCCTCCGGCGAAGCCGAGTTTCGGCGCATGGAAAGCGCAGCGCTGAACGCATTGCTCGAGGGCGTGGAAGGCGATCTGGTGCTCTCCCTGGGCGGCGGAGCTTTTGCGCAAAAGGAGAACCGGGCCGCGCTGGACCGGGCAGGAGCCGTAACAATCCTGCTGGAAGCGCCGCTTGAGGAGTTGCGCCGGCGTTGTGATCGCGAGGGCAAGGCGCGTCCGCTGGCCCAGGAGCCGGCAAAGTTTGAGGAGCTGTTTGCCGCCAGGCGAGCGGATTACGCGCTGGCACAGCTCACGGTACAGACGCTCGACAAAAACGTGAAGAAGGTTGCAGCGGAGATCCAACGGCTGCTGCAGGGGACCAAAGTGGAGGTAGAAAAGTGAAAGCAGCAAAGCTGGCCATTCTCTCGATCGTAGTATTGGCGGCGCAAGTCTCGTTGAGCGCGGCCGATAAACCCGCCGATAAAGCCAAAGAGAAGGAAAAAACCGGCGCGAGAGTGGCTGATTCCGGCAGCTTCGGCATTTATTTGAATGGCAAGCGCGTGGGCACGGAAACGTTCAGCATCACGGAAACGTTCAGCATCAGGGAAACCCGGAACGTCCAGCACGTGCCTGGCTATTCCACGGCTACCTCGGAAATCAAGTTTGACGATGGCCGGTTCAAGGCGGCGCAGACGGCCGAGATGCAGGTTTCAGCCAGCGGAGAGCTTCGTTCCTACGTGTGGCACTCCACGGTCCCGCAGAAAGAAGAGG
>CAZFRV010000289.1:0-5141 GCA_964521445.1 uncultured Acidobacteriaceae bacterium | reverse complement strand
GGTCTCATATTTCGAGCCCTATTTAGGAAGCCAGAGATTTTGTGCGCGGCCCAGCCTGAGGCCGGCTCGGAGAGGATCGACATGAAAACGCCCTTCGTCAAGGGAACCGTTCTGGTTTTGTTTCTCGTTGCTGGTCTTACTTGCATGCGGCCGTCAGCCGAGAGGCCAGCCGGCGCTGAGTCGTCCATCGAAGGAGTGGTGCTGCCGGACAATCTTCACGATCGCCAGCCTTTCAGCTTCTCGGTTCCGTCGAGCGCCGCGCAGAGCCAGGTCAACATCCAGACCGTGGATGGAGTCGTCGTAGACCACAAGTCAGCGGACAAGCACGGCCGGGTGTTTCTCGATGCAGGGCTGCCGGCGGGCGCCTATCTCATCTCCTCGAGCAAGGGTGGGGACAAACAAGATTTGGGGAAGGTAGACATCAAACCCCGCTCCGCCGACTACCCGGGCCATGCCTCGCAGCCGGCGCAGGAACTTCTGCTTACCAACCCGCCGCAGACGCTCAAAGTCGGTGATCCCATTTGGCTGTCCGGCCACGGCTTCAGTCCGAATTGGGCGGACATGGAGGTCCGCCTGTACTGGTCGGGCAAGAGCGAATCTCAGCCGGTCCTGGCGGCAACCGAAGACCAGCTCAAGCTGGCGCCCGTCACCGAAATCAAGCCCGGAGCGGCGGAGCTGAAAGTCATCAACCAGGCTACCCACCGGAACGCGCCGTCCCAGCCACTGCTCTTCTACGATCTCGACGCCCATCTGGAACAACATACGCTGAAGAAGGGACAGCAAACTACGCTGGTACTCTACTCCCAGCCGGTCGATTTCAGAATGAAGGTTCACGTCATGATTTCCGGACAAGCGACCTTCAATGGTGGGAGCACGACAGCTGATGTCATGATTGACAACGGGCGCGTGTCGATTCCTATTCTTGCTGACCGTGGCGCCGGGCCCTTCCACATTGAATACGAAGGCCAGCCCGCGCAGCCGCCGCACTTTGCAGGTTGCTCCTGTGGCTGCGGAGGAACCGCCCAACCCGCTTGCGCCCATAAAGGATGCTCTTGTTCGAACAGCTCGAGCGCCTCCAACCAGCCTCCGGAATACGCTGGTTGCACTTGCGGTTGTGGCGGAACCGCCCAGCCTGCCTGCGCGCACAAAGGTTGTGCGTGTTCGAAAGCATTGGAGACTTCGGCCATCGCCGGCTGTTCATGCGGCTGCGGTGGCACGGCCCAGCCCGCCTGCGCTCATAAAAACTGCGCATGCGCGAACGCCGTAGCGCGGACCGAGGAGTTAAAGCGAAAGCAGGCCGCCTGCACTTGCGGCTGCGGTGGAACCGCTCAGCCGGCCTGCGCCCATAAAAACTGTGCGTGCGCGAACGCCGCCGAGGCGGTTGAAGTACTCACAACATTGCAGCACCGGCTGGAGAACGTGTCCCAACTGGTGGACAAGCCCACGGGCAAAGCCGGCTGCAAATGCGGTTGCGGCGGCACCGCCCAGCCCCGCTGCGTGCAAAAAGAGTGCGGCTGCGGGAAGTAAACGCGCGTGTTGTCCCGCGCCCAAGAGCCGTAAACAAGGCCCTGGTCACGCCTCAAGCTTTATTTTCGTTTTCTGTTGACATCCCACAGGTAACTTCGTCAATATTCCTGTGGCATCGCCACAGGAGAGCATTTTGCCCGGAGACAAGGCGGAAATCCTGCAAGGCACACTCGATCTCATGGTGCTAAAGACCCTGGAAGCCATGGGGCCTTTGCACGGCTACGGTATTGCCCGCCGCATTGAGCAGGTCAGCGAAGACGCCTTGCAGTTGAACCAGGGAACCATTTATGCCGCCTTGCTGCGTTTGCTTCAAAAGGGATGGATCAAAGCCGAGTGGGGAACTTCAGAGAACAACCGTAAGGCTAAGTTCTATCGCATCACTCGATCGGGCCGCAAACGACTCCAGAGCGAAGCCGAAAGCTGGGAGCAACTCTCGATCCTGATGGGCCGATTTTTGCGCATGACCGGACAAGGCTGAAGCCATGCTGCCTTTGCTACGCACTCTTTTGTCCCGTTTACGCGCTCTCTTCATCAGCCGGCGGCTGGACGAAGAGTTTGACGCGGAAGTCCAAACCCACATCACCCTGCTCACCGGGGAAAACATCGACCGCGGCATGACCCAGGAAGAAGCGCACTACGCTGCGCTGCGCGCTTTCGGCGGCGTGACGCAGACCAAGGAACGAAACCGCGAGCGGCGCACCGTGCGCCAACTGGAGATCCTGGGGTACGAGCTGCGCTACTCCGCGCGCACGCTGCGTAAGAATCCGGGGTTTGCGGCTGTAGCCATCGCCACAGTGGCCCTCGGCATCGGTGCCAACACGGCAATCTTCGAGCTGCTTGACGCGGTCCGCATCCGAAGCCTGCCGGTGAAGAATCCGCAAGAGCTCGTCGAGATCAAGCTGGCGACCACCGACGATCGCCGCGGCAGCATGAACCGCTTCGGACAGCTGACCAACCCGCTCTGGGAGAGAATCGGCAAAGGCCAGGAAGCTTTTTCCGGCATGCTGGCCTGGGGTGAGGGCCAGTTCAACCTCGCCAATGGTGGCGAGTCCCGTTATGCCCGGGGCATGATGGTGAGCGGTAATTTCTTCAACGTGCTTGGCGTGCCTCCGATTCTCGGCCGCGTCTTTACGCCGGCCGACGACCGGAAGGGATGCGGTGCTCCGGTCGCTGTAATCAGTCATTCGTTCTGGCAACGCGAATTCGCCGCCAACCCATCCGTAGTAGGCAGAACGCTGTCGCTCGACTCCCATCCCGCCGAGATCATAGGCGTTACTCCACCCAGTTTCTTCGGCCTCGAAGTGGGGCAGTCCTACGATGTGGCGGTCCCTATTTGCGCCGATGATGTTTTGCGCGGCGAATCCAGCCGCCTCAATGACGGCGCTACATGGTGGCTGGTCGCCCTTGGCCGTCTGAACCCCGGATGGTCTCTGGACCGCGCCAACGCCGAGTTGCAAACCGCGTCGCCGGGCATTTTCCAGGCGACCTTGCCGCCGAACTATCCCGCGGAAAGCGTGAAGAGCTATCTCCACTTCCAATTGGCGGCCTATCCTGCCGGCGGGGGCCTTTCGCAGCTGCGCAACGATTACACGGATTCTCTGTGGTTACTGCTGGGTGCGTCGGGACTGGTCTTGCTGATCGCATGCGCGAACCTGGCTAACCTCATGCTGGCACGTGCCAGCGCGCGCGATCGCGAAATTGCCGTGCGGCTGGCTCTGGGCGCGACCCGAAGCCGGCTGTTGCGGCAACTGATGACGGAGAGCGTTCTGTTGGCCATGGGCGGCTCGCTTCTTGGACTCTGGCTGGCGCGAGGATTGAGCCGTGTCTTGGTCTCCTTCCTCGACATCAACGGAAGCCCCGTCTTTCTCGATTTGCATGCGGATTGGCGCGTGCTGAGCTTCAACGCGGCCCTGGCCATCCTCACCTGCATGCTGTTCGGCCTGGCGCCGGCGTTGCGAGCAGCCGCCACGGATCCCGGCGCGGCGATGAAATCCGCCGGTCGTGCGCTCACCGCGGGGCGTGAGCGCTTTAGATTGCGCAAGATTCTGGTTGTGTCCCAGGTAGCCCTTTCGCTGGTGCTCGTGGCCGGCGCTCTGTTGTTTTCACGCAGTCTGCGCAACTTGTTGACTGTGGATACCGGGTTTCAACAATCCAATATCGCGATCGCGGGCCTGGATCTTGGCCGGCTGGACCTGCCCGCGGAACGACGCCTCGAGTTCAAAAAGGATTTGCTCGGCCGAGTGCTGGCGATCCCCGGGATCGAGTCTGCCGCCACGACTGACGTTATCCCCATGAGCGGCGACAGTACGAGCAACACAGTGTGGATGGACGGACAGGACTCGCAGCGGGTGGACTCGCTTTTCAACCGCGTGAGCCCGGAATTCTTCAAGACTCTCCAGATTCCACTCCTGGCCGGCCGCACTTTTGACGGCCGGGACCTGGCTGGTGGAGCACAAGTCGTTATCGTGAACCAGGCTTTTGCTCGTCGCTTGACCGGTGGCGCCAATCCGGTCGGCAGGCGTTTCTGGCGGCAACGCACTCCGCGCGAACCGCAGACGCTTTATGAAATCGTCGGCCTGGTGAAGGACACAAAGTACATCGACCTGCGCGAAGATTTTCGTCCCATTGCTTTTCTGGCTTCTTCGCAGGACCCTCGCCCCGATCTCACGGCATTGGCCCTCCTGCGCTCTCGCTTGCCGCTTGCCGAAGTCAGGTCCGCGGTAAAACGCGCAGTGGCCGACGTCAGTCCGGCTATCGTTATTGACTTCGACACCATGCCGAACCTGATCCAAGGCTCGCTTCTGCGCGAACGCCTGATGGCTACTCTCTCTGGATTCTTCGGGGTTCTTGCGGTGCTGCTGGCCGGCATTGGTCTTTACGGAGTGCTCTCCTACATGGTCGCCCGGCGCACCAATGAGATCGGCATCCGCATGGCGCTGGGAGCCGATCGCGTACGCGTGGTGAACTTGATGATGCGCGAAGCTGCTGGTCTCCTGGCAACCGGGCTGGCCCTGGGCCTGACCTTGGCCTGGATCGCGGCCAGAGCCGCCGGCAGTTTGCTGTACGGGCTGAAGGCGCGCGATCCGGGAACACTGGCCCTGGCCGCAGCTTCGCTGGCCGTCATTTCCATGGCCGCCAGCTATCTGCCTTCTCGTCGCGCCGCGCGCTTGGACCCTCTGGACGCGTTGCGCGAGGAGTAAGTCGCTTATAAGTCGAGCAGGCAGCACGACGCATTAGATACCTTCTTTGACCGCTCGTTCAGGTTGCTGGAGGTCCTTACTTCAGCGGTTAGTAAACTCCACAAGCGCAGCCAGCTTTTTGCCTGCCGCGCCGGAATCGATCGATGCGAGGGCCAGCGGCATGGCTTCCGCGAGCGAATCGGCGCGGCCCGCGGCCACCAGCGCCGCCGCGGCGTTCATGAGCACCACGTCGCGCCGCGGAGACTTTTCACCGGCCAGGATTTTGCGGATGATTCCGGCGTTGGTCTCAAGATCGCCGCCGATGATCGCGCTCAAGGGCGCGCTCTTGAGCCCGAACTGCTCGGGCGTGACTTCATACACCCGGACCCACTCGCCGCGCACCTCGCCGATCTTGGTCGGCCCGCTGATGGAGAT
>CAZFRV010000288.1:0-7161 GCA_964521445.1 uncultured Acidobacteriaceae bacterium | reverse complement strand
GCACGCTCGCTGGCGGCGCAGGCGCTCTCCATCTTTGGCGACCACCAGGACGTGATGGCCGTGCGCCAGACAGGCTGGGCCATGCTGGCTTCGAATTCCGTCCAGGAGGTCATGGACTTGGCCCTCATCGCGCAATCCGCCACACTCGAGGCGCGCGTGCCCTTTGTACATTTCTTTGACGGCTTCCGCACCTCGCATGAGGTCGCCAAAATCGAGCAGCTTTCCGAACCCGAAATTCGGACCATGATCAGCGACGAACTGGTGCGGCAACACCGCGAGCGGGCGCTCTCGCCCGACCATCCGTTCATTCGCGGCACGGCCCAGAATCCTGATGTTTATTTTCAGGCGCGCGAGGCGGCCAACTCTTTCTATCTGGCGCTTCCGCTGATTGTTCAGAACACCATGGACCGTTTTGCCGAGTTGACCGGGCGCCAGTACCGTCTATTTGATTACTTCGGCGCACCCGACGCGACGCAGGTGATCGTGGCCATGGGATCCGGCGCCGAGGTGGCACAAGAAGCAGTGGAGCATCTCAACGGCAAGGGCGCAAAGCTGGGAGTGATCAAGGTGCGCCTCTACCGGCCGTTTTCGGCGGAGCATTTTGTGCAAGCCCTGCCGCCTACCGTGGAAGGGATTGCCGTCCTGGACCGCACCAAGGAGCCGGGCAGCCTGGGCGAGCCGCTGTACATGGACGTGGTCACCGCCGTGAGCGAAGCGCTGGCCCGTAGCGACAGCCGCGCGCAAGCCGTACCCAAGATCATTGGCGGCCGCTACGGCCTCTCGTCCAAGGAGTTCACCCCGGCCATGGTGAAGGGCGTTTTCGACGAGCTACAGAAAGACCTCAGCAAGAACCACTTCACGGTGGGAATCAACGACGATCTCACCTTCACCAGCATCGACTACGATCCGGCGTTTTCCGCCGAAGAGCCGCGCACCACGCGGGCGCTCTTCTACGGCCTGGGCGCGGACGGCACCGTGGGCGCGAACAAGAATTCCATCAAGATCATCGGCGAGGAAACCGGCCTCTATGCCCAGGGCTACTTCGTCTATGACTCCAAGAAATCCGGCTCGGGAACGATCTCTCATCTGCGCTTTGGCCCCGAGCCCATTCATTCCAGTTATCTGATCACGCAGGCGAATTTCGTGGCCTGCCATCAATTCTCGTTCCTGGAAAGAATCAACGTTGTTAAACACGCGGAGCCCGGAGCAACATTTCTGCTGAACAGCCCCTTCGGGCCCGACGAAGTCTGGGACCACCTGCCCCGAGCCATCCAGCAGGAGATCATCGGCAAACAGCTCAAGTTCTACGTGATCGACGCCTACAAGGTCGCGCGCGAAACCGGCATGGGAGCCAGGATCAACACGGTGATGCAGACCTGCTTCTTTGCCATCAGTAACGTGCTGCCGCGGGCGCAGGCCATCGCCGCCATCAAGACCGCGATCGCCAAGACCTATGGCAAGCGCGGCGATGCGGTGGTCCAAAAGAACTTTGCCGCCGTGGACCAGACCCTGGACAACCTTTTCGCGGTCAAGATTCCGGAAACGGTGACCAGCACTACGGACCTGCGGTCGGCGGTGCCGGCCGAGGCGCCGCGATTCGTACGCGAAGTGCTGGGTCCGATGATCCAGGGCGAAGGCGACACGCTCGCCGTCAGCCAACTCCCCCCGGACGGCACCTATCCCAGCGGCACAACGAAATGGGAGAAACGCAACATCGCGCTGGAAATCCCGGCGTGGGACACCGAGCTCTGCATCCAGTGTGGAAAATGTGTTCTGGTTTGTCCGCACGCCGCCATTCGCGCCAAGATGTACGCGCCCGATCAACTCAAGGGAGCGCCGGAGTCGTTCCTCTCGGCGCCAGCACGCTGGAAGGGTCTAAGCCACATGCGCTACAGCCTGCAGGTGGCTCCGGAGGATTGTACGGGATGCACCTTGTGCGTGGAGATCTGCCCCGCGAAAAGCAAGACCGATCCCGCTCACCGGGCCGTCAACATGGTACCCGAGCCGCCCGTTCGAACGCGCGAAGCCGCCAACTGGGAGTTCTTCCTCGGCCTCCCGGAGCCGCAGCGGGACAAACTTTCACTGAGCCAGGTCAAAGACGTGCAACTGCTGACGCCGCTATTCGAGTTCTCTGGAGCATGTGCCGGCTGCGGCGAGACGCCTTACATCAAGTTGATGTCGCAATTGTTTGGTGACCGGACGATCGTCGCCAACGCCACCGGGTGCTCCTCGATCTTTGGCGGCAACCTGCCCACCACGCCCTATACCGTCAACCGCGACGGCAGGGGCATTGCCTGGTCGAATTCTCTATTTGAGGACAACGCCGAATTTGGCCTGGGCATTCGCCTGGCCCAGGACAAGCAGGCTGAATATGCGCGGGAGCTGCTCACGCGGCTGGCTCCTCCGGTGGGCGAAGAACTGGCGCACTCAATCCTGGAAGCGAACCAGAGCAATGAAGCCGCCATCCGCGCGCAGCGCGAACGCGTGGCCGTGCTGAAGGGCACGCTCGCAGGCGCGGCCGACGCGGAGAGCCGGGAGCTGCTCGCGCTGTCGGATAGCCTGGTGAAGCGTGCCATCTGGATCGTCGGCGGCGACGGATGGGCTTACGACATCGGCTACGGCGGCCTGGACCATGTGCTGGCATCGGGCGAGAACGTGAACATCCTCGTGCTCGATACGGAGGTCTACTCCAACACCGGCGGACAGCGGTCCAAGTCCACGCCTCGTGCCGCGGTGGCCAAATTTGCCGCCGGCGGTAAAGCCACCGCCAAAAAAGACCTGGCCCTGATGGCCATGACCTACGGCAACGTCTACGTCGCGCGCGTGGCCATAGGATCCAGCGACACGCAGACTGTGAAAGCTTTTCTCGAGGCCGAAGCGTACGACGGTCCGTCGCTCATCATCGCGTACGGCCATTGCATCGCGCACGGCATCGAGATGGCGCGCGGCCTGGGCCAGCAGAAGCTCGCGGTCCAGTCCGGACATTGGCCGCTCTTCCGCTTCGATCCCAGACGAATCGCCCAGGACAAGAATCCCATGCAACTGGATTCTCAGCCGCCCTCGATTCCGCTCGACCAATACATCTACAACGAGGCGCGTTACACCATGCTGAAGCAGAGTCATCCGGAAAGCGCGAAGAAGATGCTCGAACAGGCCCAGCAGGATGTGCGCGACCGCTGGAAGATTTACGAGATGTGGGCGCAAATGGCTGTAAACAATCGAGCGAAAGCAGAAGAGCCCGCGCCGGATGAGGCAGCCAACCTAGGCGTTCGCTGATTCTTAAGCTCGGAGAGGAGAAGCAAAATCATGATACGCATTCTGATCAAAAACTGGTGGTTACTGGCGCTGCGCGGAGTCTTTGCGCTTTTGTTCGCCACGTTTGCCTTCTCTCTGCGAGCCATGATCGATACGTGGGTTCTCGGCGCCATGGCCCGGGCGGGTGTGGTGGTGGTTTTT
Source organism: uncultured Acidobacteriaceae bacterium (assembly GCA_964521445.1). Classification (GTDB taxonomy): domain Bacteria; phylum Acidobacteriota; class Terriglobia; order Terriglobales; family Acidobacteriaceae; genus Angelobacter. The sequence goes on along the minus strand of CAZFRV010000288.1, from coordinate 3,705 downwards.
GGATTGCTGGCCTTCGCTGCCGGCCTATCCACCATAGCAGCGGCCATCCGCGGCGCAGGAGCGGAGAAGTCTCACTTACTCTTGTGGGACGGGATTGCCATCTGCAGTGGCGGAGCTGTCATCCTGCTCGCGCCGCGGCTTGACCTGACCTGGCTCGTCTACGGCATCGCGGTGCTGGCGATCGGTGTGGGCATCCTGGAGTTTCTGCTGGCACGCACTCTGCGCCGGCACATTCCCGACGAATGGGCCATGGCACTGGCGGGCGCAGGATCATTCTGCTTCGGCGTCTATTTCCTGCTCGCTCCCATGACGGAAACATTCTCCATGCTTCGCTGGCTCGGCATTTACGCGGGATTCAGCGGTATCGCGATCCTGGCCTTGGCTCTCCGCTTGCACTCTCTGCTCACATCGGTGCACGAATTAGCCTCGTCCACAGTGCCTGCAGCCCCCAAGTAACTAAGGAAGCATGGATCATCCCTTCGCACGATACCGGTCGGCGCTACTAGCACCCTTCGCCTTGAGTGGCGCGGGCCGGTCGGCATCCTGTGCCAACTCGCCCGACAACCAGTCCTCAGCCGATAGCTGGTTTTCTTCCTCGAGTTCGTCGCGAAGACTTCGCCGCATTGCGCTTAGGACGTCAACCAACGGCTTCGGGGCGCGGTCGCCTAAGCCGAATGACTGCGGGCTATTCAGCACTTGCCCAAGCGTTTTGTAAACAAGCAGCACGCGATTCATTGCCTTCTCCACCATGGTCTCCTCCTAACGAGCCGTAAGAACCGGGCAAGGCGCGCCGGTGATGATCCGATAGGCCACGCTCGACCGCAACTGAACGCTAGGAAGAAATGCGTTGTGAATCCCCATCACGATCAGGCTGGCCTTCTTGGCGCGGGCCGTACGCAGGATCGTCTCAACCGTCTCACCAAAACCGACCAGGAACTCCGCCTTAAGGCCGGCAAGTTCGGTTTCGAACATGTGCATCATGTTCCGGCGAATGGGTTCCGATAGCTTATTGGCGTCGGGGTTCGTAATCAGTTCCTCTGGCATGACATGCAGAAGCGTAATCTCCGCCTTGTACTCTTGAGCGATCTGGCGGAGGTGGGGAAGCACCTTCTTGCTGGCCGGCGACAAGTCTGTGGGAAAGACAATCCGGTCGAACTTGATGTCGGTTGTGGAAGCAAGACCCGGACCGACGGTTAGAACCGGGCAATCGGCCACTCGGCAGATCTCTTCAACCACCGAGCCCATCAGCAACTTGCGTATCCCGGTCCGACCGTGAGTTCCGGCAACGACCAGGTCAATCTTGTTGTCTCTCACAATGCTGCATAGCTCATCCTCCATGGGACCTGAACCCACGACGGTTTTGGGATCGAAGCCTGCCAACTCCGGCGCATGGGCCAGCGCGGTTAGCTGCGCTGCGGCCTGCTCCTTCATGCCTTCATACACGGTGGGAGCCATTTCGGGAGCGATGGCGACCATGGGGTCGGGCATCACTACATGACACAAATACACCGACGACCCCAGTTTAGAGGCCATGGCGGCCACGTAGGGCACAGCGTGCATCGAGTCTGCGGAGAAGTCGGTTGCGAAAAGGATGTTTCTGAGTTTCGTCGCCTGCGGAGTTGTCATCGCTGAGACTGACATATAACACCTCCTTCCTTACATTACATGCCGAAGCCAGGGAGCAGCCGTGATGCCCATCACACTTCGGCTTTGTGAGCCAGAGCCCGAGCAAACGGCAAGGACCCAAAAGTCGAAAGAGCTGTGATCTCCGTCATAGAGGGTTTTTGACAATTTCGCCAAGATAAATGCTGAGCACTAATAGAGGAGGGTGCCATGAAGCGGCTTTTTTGCATTATGGGTATCTGGTGCCTGTTGGCAGCGGCTCCGGGGCTAAGTCTTGCTCAGGAGCGGGGCGGCCGGTACGATCAGCAAATACGCTCCAATGTTGCGCGGGTGTTATTGGGCGACAAGGACTGCAAGGATGTCCAAGCCGAAGTAGACGACGGCATAGTGGTATTGACGGGAAGCGTCGTTCTGGACAGCACTCGCCGGAATATCGCGGTTCAAGTACGTCACATTCCTCACGTGGCCGGCGTTGAGAACCAACTGGTGCTCTCACCTGCCGCCCCTCCGGACAATATTCTGTATGGCCGCGTGATGGCCCGGCTGCAAGATGCCGGCTACGAGGGCGTAACTGCGCAGGTACACGAAGGTGCGGTGATTCTCAGAGGGAATGTCCGCACGCAAAGGGACTGGAATTCGGCCAAACAGATCGTGATTCTCACACCGGGAGTCAAGGAAGTTGAGGCCAGGCTGACGATTGTGGCTCCGTAGCCGCCGGCCGAGTCAGCGCGGAATATCGAGCTGTGACTGGCATCACAGCAAGATCCGTTATCTGGCTCGTAGACTCCACCACGTAAGCGATCTGAGGCCTAATATGCGAGAGTCGACGGTTCCCACCCCCCATCTTGAAGCACGGCAGTCAGTTACGCGAGAGGACCTGCTGGCCCTCGCGAAGTTGTATGACGAGCATGCCCGCGTCGTGTCCTTTTACTTCAGTCTGGCTTCCACTCCAGACAATTCTCACCGCGAAGAAACGCTGATGATCAAACAGCTGGTGCGAGAGATCGTCACCAAGCCAGGAACTGCAGATGGCTTGTCAGATGACTTGGGCGCAATAGACAGGGCCGCAGAAGAGGTCCGGCATGCTCCATCGCGGCTCCGGGCAATCTTCGCTTGTCACAATCAGCACGTTTGGCAGGAGTTTGACTTGCCGGCGCTCGGCTCGGTCAGCCGGTTGGAGGTCGGGCGGCACCCTCATCTCGCGCCGTTACTGCAGGCGCTTGAATCATGTACTCCCTATTGCGTTGTCATGGTCGAGAACGGAAAAGCCCGTGGCTTTGTGGTTCACGGCGCAGACATTCGAGAAATTCGCGGCCGGTTCAAAGCTGAAGATCTGAGCTTATATGCAGATGATTCGCGTGTCGGCTGGTCCCATCACATTGAAGACAACCTGCAAGAACACGCGAAGGCATATCTGAAGAAGCTCTCTCCGGAAATCCACCGATTCATGGAGGAGCACGAGTGCTCTAGCCTGGTGATTGGCTGCCGCGACGATTTGTGGAGTGGGTTGGAACCGCAGATGCTCAGCCCCGAGACGACAGCCGTGATCGGACGTTTCCATGCGGCGAATTTCGACGTCTGTCCGGACGAAGTACTTCACGTCGCACAGCCGATATTCGAGGAAAGTCTTCGCAGGCATTACGAGGACCTTGTGCACCAAATCGACGAAGGCTCTTCCCATAGCGTTCTTGGCCTCGACCAGGTGCTCGAATGCCTCGAACAGGGGCGGGTCCAGAAAGTGCTTCTTGGCAAGAAATCCGATGAACTGGCTTCGGAGTGCCGGCAATGTGGCCATTTGCAAGCCGGGATCCAAGACAAATGTGTCTTCTGTGGCAGCCTCAATACTCAGGCCGTTCTTGCGCAAGAAGCACTGATTCGCAAAGCCCTGTTCACCGGCGCAGAAGTCCTGTTGCCCGGACTGGGGGCAAATGGATGTGACAGTGTGGCTGCATGGCTACGCTATTGAACCGAGCTTTCAGCGCCAGGCTAGGCAGCCTTCGGCCTTGCATCCGTTGCACGCCGGGAAAGCCTTCCCGACCCGGCCTGTCTGCGGCCTTTGTACAAGTAAAGGCTCGCATTGAT
>CAZFRV010000287.1:0-16260 GCA_964521445.1 uncultured Acidobacteriaceae bacterium | reverse complement strand
ACCAGTCCAATAATGAAGATGAAAACCCAGCCACCTTTTTCAATTTTTACGGCCATGGTGTGCTCTCCTTAGTAAGGTTCGATCAGGAAGTCTTTTGCGGTTCCTTCCCGCCAATCGTCTTTTCAGCCGCCGCGCCGGTCCCTGAAGTCTGGGGCGCGGCCAGGCCCATCTCGACCTTGAACTGTTTCACCAGTTCGCTGGCCTGGAGCTTCTGTGCTTCCTCTTCAATCTTGATCTTCTGCTGGTCAACGTTGCTTAAAGCCATATCCATGCGAGCTTCGTTGACGGCAGTTTCTTCCTGGATCTTGCGGACCATCTCGTCGTGCGTCTCGCTGATGCCCGCGACCTCGAACTGTTCCATAGCGTCGGCGACCTTTTTTTGCCACAGTGCGCGGCGATGGTCGGCAATGGCATTCAGGGCCTCCTGCGTCTTGCGGTCCTTCTCCTGCATGAAGGCCTGTTTCACGGTCATCGCCTTATCGAACGCAGCGCGTGCGGTGGTGAGCTGCCCCTGGTTGCGGGCCAGAGCACCTTTGGTCTGCTCGAGCTGCGCGGCGAAACTGCCGGCGATATCGTCGCGATTAGCCTGGATGGCGGCTTTGACCTTGGCGGTCAGGTTGTTGATGTCATCCTGATACTTGGCCTGCTCCCGCTCCAGCAGCGTCACGTTGGCCTTGACCATGGCGATGCTTTCATTCATGCGCGGCACCTGGTCATTCATGTCCCGGATGTTCTGCTGGAGGATCAGCTCCGGATCCTCAGCCACGGAGATGAAAAACCCGATGAACGACCGAAAAACCCTTCTCAAACGTTGCCACATACAAGCTCCTTTTACCTAAGACTTTGCACCGGTCTTGGGCGCCGGGGGAACGCTGCTGCCGCCGGTGGTGATCGGATTCTCGGTCACAAACGGCGCCACTGCGTCCGAGATCTTCTTTTCTTCCTGTTGCTTCTTCAGCTTCCAACCGAAGAAGCGTTCTTTTTCACGGGTGACTTCGTCATTGTTGGCCTGGATCTTGGCCCGCTGCTCCGAAACAAACTTATCGATCTCCGCCTGGACCTGGCTGTTTTCCTGGCTCTTGCGCGCCTCCAGCTCAGTGACCGACTTCTCCTGGACACGCTCGAAGGTATCCAGGGCGCGATCGCGGCGCACAGCATCCTGGATCACATCCTTGATGTCTACGCCCGCGGCGTCCAGCGCCACCAGCACCGAGGAGCGTTTCACGTCCATGGGCATGCTGCGGATGTGGTCGCTTTGCAGCATGTCCGCGACCTTCAGGATGGAGTATCCCTGCGGAGGATCGGGAATCTCGGCAGCCTTATAGATTTCGGCGAAGGACATGGCGTTGGAGACCGGACTGGTGAACTTTGGCTCAGCAGCCAGCCCGGAGGCAATGTCGGCTACGGTTTGCGCCGCGTTGGAAGCAGCCGGTGCCGCGTCGGATCGCGCGCCGCTTGGGCCCGCCGTGGCCGGACCAGCCTGGGCGTCATCTACAGAGACGAAGTAGTTGTACCATTTCTTGGTCATGCGACCTCCGCCCTGGCAAACCCGTTGCCGATGCAGACTGTCAGCTTTCGGAAAACAATAGCCTGGAGAAAAAGTTTGCGCTGGTCTGGATTGGAAAATTACTTCCGATCATCGGTTTTGTCAAATCCATGGCCGCCTCGCACCATGCCGTTTGCTGCTATTTAAAGATTATGAATAGATAATCAAAGAATACTATGTAGAAGTACGATTACACGCCCAACCACGGTTCCCATTAAAGCCCTAATATCTAAAGAGATCAATTCAGATACAATGTGCACTTTCACCGTTCAAAACGACGCGGTAATTGAACTGACAAGAGCCGCAACTTAGGACTTAATCGTGCCTGCCAAAACTTTGCCTTCGGTGCTCAGCCAGGCTGTGGAGGCCAAAGCCGAATACGACGTTCGGCTGCTGGCCCAGCAACTTGGAATCAGCTATCGGTCCTTAATGTACTGGATTCGCGGGGACCGTCATCTCCCGGCGTACCTGTTGCCGAGGATCTGCGTGCTGCTGGAGAACTACGAGCCGCTGGACTTGCTGGAGAGCCAGGCAGGAAGGGTGGGCTTCACGATTCCCGAAGCCAAGCCAACGTCGCAAGAGGAGTTCAAGGCCATTTCCGCCCTGATTAAGGATGTGGGCGAGGCCCTGGAGAGCATTGCCAACACCCTGGCGGACGGAGTGGTGGAGGAGCGTGAACTCACCACCACCATCCCCAAGCTGGAGGCGGTCATCCAGGAGTGTGCTTCGCTGAAGTACTGGCTGGAAAATCTACGCCAGCATAGGAAAGGCAAGACGAAAAAGTAGCGCCGAAGCGGCTCGGTCGGGCGATATCTCAGCAGGCTTCGTCGTAGCGTCTCCTGCAATCGTCGGTAAGACGGACGGAGGCGGCCGGTCGTGCGTATTCCTGCAAGAAGAGCCCAGAGCGGAGCGGAAGGACAGAACCGCGCGCCACCCGACGCACAAGGCTGTAGTCCACTGCCTCCCCGCACTGCTGGCAACGCGGGAAACGGCTTGCGGCCGCCAGAGTGGTGGTGTGCATCAGCCGATGCCGTCTATGTTCCGCGCGGTAGACGCCGCTTTCGGGAACACTATCGCCGGGCTTGAACCGGGCGGTCTTCATTTCACTTTTCATTTTCTGGCTGGGCGTTCGAGGGTTGGACCGAAGATACGAGCCTGACAACCGGGCCGCGGTCCAACAGTCGCAGCCGAATGAAACTCCAAGACTTAGAAGATTCCGAAACTCTGGTTACCGTTGCCTGGGACTCCCAAAATGGCGCTGGCGGTGTAAGAAAACCCTGAGCATCCCAGGGCCCCGGGGACTTTGCTTGCCGCCGATGAACACATTCTTCTGACCAGGGCAATCCGAAGGCTCTAAGGGTTAGCCCCTAGCAACAAGGTCACGGGTGTTAGGCAAAAATGTCAACCTGCAATTTGTGCTCTGGCCCGTACAATAGAGGTACTCACACCCATGCCGAGCCGCCCTGTAACCGAAACTGCCCGCGAAACCATGGTCCTCAGCGAGATCATCAGCATTGCTGTGGACTCATTCCGGGCCAGCAAAGTCGTGTTCGTTCTGACCTCTCTGGGCATGGTGATCGGGACCGCGTCGTTGATCGTGGTGGTCACCATCAGCCTCACCGGCAAGCAGTACGCCATGAACCAACTCCAGTCCATCGGCCCCAACATGATCGTGGCGTATTGGGAGGGCGGCGGCGATGCGTCCGTCACTCCTGCCGGCAGTAACGACCACCTGACGGTGGAGGACATGAAGGCAGTCTCCGAGCAAGTACCGGGAATCGTGGCCACTTCACCTATGCTCGAGTTGCGCACCCGAATTGCCATTGGCGGGGGCAAGGAACGTGACATTCTGGTGCTGGGGGTATCGCCCGAGTATTCCATCGTGCGGAACCTGGAGATTACAACTGGCCGGTTCTTTGACGAGGAAGATTGCAAGTCCCGGGTCAAAGTGGCCCTGGTCACGCCGCAGTTTGCCCAGAAGATGTTTGGCGGGCAAGACGCGGCCATAGGGCAGGACCTCAAACTCAACGGTCTTCCCTTTGTGGTAGTCGGCGTTTTCCGGGAACGTGTGTATACCTTTGATCAGTCTGAGATTTCCGATAACACCATCCTGATCCCGTACGACGTAGGGCGCTATTTCACGGGGAACGACGCGGTGAAGCAGCTTTTCTTCTCCGTCTCCAACGCAGGTGATGTGCCCGCGGCCACGGAGATGATCAAGCAGTTGATTCAGTCGCGGCACCGGCCGGAATCGGTCTATCGTGTGGAAAATCTCACCCAATTGTTGCAGGTGGCCGGAAAGATCTCCAATGGCCTGACCCTGGTGCTGTTGGCCGTCTCTCTGGTCACGCTGATCGTGAGTGGCGTAGGCATTATGAACATCATGCTGGCCAACGTACGCACGCGCATCCGCGAGATCGGCATTCGCAAGGCCATCGGCGCCACCAACCAGGAGATCCGCCTCCAATTCCTGACGGAAGCCGTCCTCATCTCGATGGCCGGAGGCGTGGTTGGCAGCGCTCTAGGTTTGGCAGTGCCGCTTTCGCTGCGTTTTCTTACTGACATCCACATCCCCATTTCCGGCCTCTCGGCCATCATCGCCATTGCTGTGGCTTCTTTCGTCGGAGTCATCTTCGGCACGCTCCCTGCCGCCCGAGCGGCACAGTTGGATCCTGTGGAAGCGCTGCATTACGAATAGCCTTTCCCTTGGCCCGAGCGCAGCTTTTTTTCTGAAACCCCGAAGCGTAGCGAGGGGTCCCTACGGCATCGAGAAATCCGCGGCGAGAATCCGCTAGGTGGCGTTGTTTGCGCCGGGAACATTCCGCTGGTGTCAACACAAACGAACAGAATCATCGTGGCTATAGGGGCCCCTCGCTACGCTTCGGGGTTTCAGAAAAACCAAAAGCAAAAGGCCGGGCTCCGCAGCCCGGCCTTTTCGAGTTTATGAATGATACGGTTACATCACCAGCGCCAGGCTCTCCAGCTCTTTGTGCAGAGATTCCACGTCACATCCTTCGATTCGGCCCGCTGCATCCAGAGCTGATTCCGGCGATACGCCGTAACCGCGTCCGGCTAAAAACATCTTCAAAAGTTCCGCTGTCTGGAATGAATCCAACCCTCCCTGCAGGAGTTCATTCCTAAGCGCTGCCACTTCAGCTACTGAGAATTTTTCTCCCATAGGTCACCTCCGACCCTTATACCTTTCCTGCCATATTAGACACGGAACGCTACCTCTTTGTTGCAGTAAAAATTTGAAGTTCTCGCACCGAGGTAACAGGTACAAAAGTAATTGTCCGCAAAAACCCAGTGTTTATGCGGGTTCCGTGTCCCAGCGTCCGCGAGCTACTTACAAAACTTATCGGACGCATACAGAACTTATTCGTCACCAGCTTTTTGCCTTAATCCGCCATCTTGCTGAGATGCACGTCGAAAGCTGCTTTGGGCAGCAAGGACGTGAGCTCAAAAGCGCGGAATCTGTCACCCACAAGTTCTCTCTGGCGATACAACCCCGGCTCGCTGTCCACGGTTTCGTGGTTGGCCCGCCAATCGTCCAAAAACTGCTGCGCTTCTTTGGCGCTCACTTCGCGATGATCGCCGGTCGTGGTCAGCGCTTCAGCCGCGTAGGACTGAAGCAGCTTGGGCCAATACTTGTTCAGCAGCGTCGTGCTGGCGAACAGGTCCGCCCATACGATCCGTCCCTTCACTGCTACTACGACCCCAACCGCGTTTTGGTTCCTTAGCTGCTTGATTAAACTTTCATAGGACTTCTGCATGGGTTCGGTAATCGCTTCCACTTGCTTCTGCACCACGCCGTTGGCGCGGGCTGCCGCGTATGAACTGGTGGAATCGAGTTGGCGCAGGCTCTCGTTGTAATGAGCAACGAATGCAGGATCACTCACATAGATCCCGGAACTGCCGCCCGACGCTACTGGGCTTCCCGTCGCCACGGCCGGCGGTGCTGCCGCCCGAGCATTCGCCGACATATTGGTTTTTGCGTTGTTGACTTCAGCCCACACCTGCTGCTGGTCCTTCTCCGCCATCGCTTTCTTACGTACGCTAGGCTGGGCCATCACGGATGCATGGGTATCGAACTTGGACGAAGTCTCCACCCAGCGATGCGGTTCCACGCAGAAAACACCCAGATCGACGGGATCACTCTCCGATGGCACGATCCGGTCTTTGGCCACCACGCGGTCCTGCTTGCCGCCGGTGACGATCTCGCCGGCCAGCAGGATCAATGGGCGTTGTGAGTTGTTGACCAGAACCAGACTGTTGACTTGCGCGCTGCGATAATTCTGCGGCACAGGACGTCTCTGCATCGCGGAATGCAGGTTGCCCGCTTCCGTCACTACAACTTCACCGGAACGAATGCCTTCGTCAAGCGTGAGGAATCCATTGGTGTCGTGGGTCTTGGCGGAAACCACGGGAAAGATGGTGAGATCGCCATGAGTAATGGGATCCAGAAGTTTGTAGTCACTAACGATAGGCGCCGGTTCTCCGGTTACTCCGGCTGGCGCGGCTGGCATCAACAGCGCGATGAGAGCCGCCATCAAGACGCCTCCCAACCATAGCTTTTGCATAGGAAACTCCCTCCAACCTGGCTCCCCTTTTTTTCCTGCTTAAAGAATGCAGAAAAGCAGGCTTCTTGCGGGTAAAATTGGGTATTCGCATGAGTTCTGGGCCCAGGCCGGTTGAAACAGCAGCTCTGGTGGTCCGTGATCTTTTCGAGAAGAGCAGCGGGCATCGCTACGGACTGAGCGAGGCGGAATTCCGCTGCATCCTGGAACAAGTAGCCGCCAAGTATCTGCCTGGTGGGGCTCAGCCCCAGCGGGAACAATTCTGGCGGGAATTGAAGCTGGAAGAGCTGGCTCTGGCCCGGGCCTGCGCGGCGGGTCATGACCGGGCCTGGGAGGCATTCCTAACCCGTTACCGGGAAAAGCTTTACGACATCGCGCGGGGGATCACCAAAGAAGACTCCCAGGCCCGTGAGCTGGCCGATTCCATCTACGGCGACCTTTACGGGACCGCCGAGAGAAACGGTTCCCGAGTCTCACGGCTGAATTTCTACATGGGACGTGGATCCCTGGAGGGCTGGCTGCGCACAGTGGTGGCCCAGGAATTCGTCAACCGCTACCGCAAGCGTAAACGGCTGGTAAGTCTTGAAGAACAGACTGAAGACGGGGTACAGTTCTCAGCAGCTGCTCCCGATCCGTTACCGGCGCCGGACAGCCGCTTAGGCGCGGCGGTTGACGAGGCGTTGGGTCAGTTGGGAGCTGAAGATCGTCTGGTTTTGACGGCCTACTACCTGGATGACCGTACCCTGACCGAGATTGGCCGACTGGTGGGGGTACACGAGTCCACCATAAGCCGCCGCCTGGAGAAGATGCTCAAAGGCCTTAGAAAACAGGTCATGGCCGGGTTGGTAGCCAGGGGCATGAACCGGGGTCAGGCTGAGGAGGCCCTGGAAGCTGATGTACGTTATTTGCATGTAGATGTGAGCAGAAAGCTGCAAGAAAATCGTCCTGCGGCGTTCCAAGAAGATAAGGGTTCTGATTAGATGTCTGAATTGTCCAACGCATTACGCCAGAGGCTCGCCGCCCGCGAGGAGCCACAGGTACACCCCGATCCCGACTCCTTGACGGCTTATATCGAGCAACTTTTGCCGGCGCCTGAACGCAGCCAGGTTCTGGAGCACCTTGCCGTGTGCCGCCAGTGCCGCGACGTGGTGGCGCTCAGCCAGCCCGAGCAGCCTGGTATCCCCGGTATCGGGGACGTGGCCGCCGTGGCGCAGCCCGTCCGCCGGGGCTGGCGGGCTTGGATCTTGGGAAAGCCGGCCTTGGGTCTGGCAGGGTCTCTGGCGGGCCTGGCCATCGTGGCTACGCTGATCATCGAAATGCCGCGAGGGTCCATGGAGAAGCAAGCCGGCCAGCCGGCTCCGCTCACCTCAGCCAACAATAACCTGCCGGCGGCAGCACCCGCTCCCACTGAGCCTGAGGCCAAGCAGCCTGGGGCCACGTCAGCAGCCGGTGCTACCTCGGCGGCGCGCGACGCAGAGAGCCATCCCGCGCCTGCAGTCGCTAGTCCACAGAGCGTGCTCGCCTCCGCCCAGGCGGAGCCACGCGAGAAGAGAGCGGTTCCGAAAGCAACCGATTCATCCGTAGGCGGACCGTACGTCAACACGCAAATGTTCGCCAACGATGCCAGCAACAACGCCGTCACGGCTGGCAATGATCTGCCTTCGGCGCCTGCGCCGCGCACCGCGAGTGATTTTCAGAGCAATCTGCCATTGTCATTGAGCAACAACGCACAACTGACGGCTGCCGACGCGCCTCACCAGGCGCAAAGCAGTAAGCCCCTGCGAATCCTGAACCCGGTTGCCAGCATGAACCACTTCGGGCTTTCCGCGGTGACAGCTCTGGGGCACGATGCCAAGCAAATCTTCCACCGGCCCGCTCCCGCAATCAACCCGTACGGATACGGATTTGCCAGGAGCGCCATGGGCGGCGCCGGGCAGTTCAATCCCGCCAAAGAAATGGGAGCGGCTCCCGAGGTCACAGCCGCGGCTCCCGTCGCGGCGAAGGATGCAGCGGAGCTGGAACAATCCCACGCGCTCACTGCGCCTGCCCGCGCTGCGACCAGAGGCCTCAGAGCAGAGTCAACAGGGGCTGACGTTGCCCTGGAGAAAAAAACCGAAACAGCTCAATCCGCATGGAAGGTCAGCGATAGCAAATTGTTGAAGCTCGACGATTCGGGAGCCTGGACAGAAGCTGCGGCAAGCGAAGGCATCGAGTTCTCCGTGGTCAGCAGTCGCGGATCGGACATATGGGCCGGTGGCGCTAATGCCGCCTTGGTCCATTCTCACGACGGCGGCGCCACCTGGGAGAGAATCACGCTGGGAGCATCGGCTACCGGAACCATCACCGGCATTGAAGCCGGCGCCTTGAAAATATTGGTCAAGAGCTCATCGGGCCAGAGCTGGTCCAGTTCCGACGGCGGCAAAACCTGGGTCCTGCAAGACTGAACCTCGCCAGCCTGAACATCACGCCCAGAGTATTTTCACCGATTGCCAGCGCTAGAGCGCGCGCTAGCCCGCTAAGCAGTCGTATTCCCGGAGGTATAATCCCTCCTGATGCTCTGGAAAGCTGCCCTCTTAATCTGGTTCGTGGCTATGGCTTTTTCCTTCCTGGCCAAGGCCCGGGGCCGCGTTTGGATGATGCGGCTGTTCATCGGCGGCTTCTGCCTTTTGCTGCTGGGGTTGTTCATCGAGATAATGAAGCGGGTGCTTTGAAAAGGGAACTCGCGAACTCTTTCCACCGTTACCGAGACGAATTCATTTTCCCCTAAGGCGCTCATTCCATCTCTCGAATCAATCGTATTTCAGCCCAGATTCGTTTATACCCGAGCCGTTCAAGCACTCTTTGCATGGCCGGGCTGGCGGTGGAAGTGGTCTGCCCACGGAAGCCACGCGACCGCGCCTCTGCGATGGATGTGGCTTTAAGAAGTGTAGCGATGCCTTGGTTCCGGAATTCCGGGTGAACACCCGTGCCCAGGTCAAAAATGCTGGTAAAAGCAACGTAGTGCCGTGCCTGCTTCGCTATGAGAAAAGCTTCCGGCATCCGCACTTCGTCCAGCCAGCGGTTGACTCGCTCGAAAGGGATTGGCAGTGCCCCAGACGGATCGGGATCGGGATCCGGCCATCCCTGGCGCGCTGCGGAATAAAGCTCATAGAATTGCTGCGGGTAATCGGGGTCTTGTGTCCGAACCGCTGCCAGGCTGGTGACCTGAATCCCGGAATCCAGCAATCGGGCGGATACTTCTTGAAAGTCGCACCCATCCGCGTGGGCGAAATCGAGCCGGTATGCGCCCATGCGATGCGACTCACGGAAACCTCGGCGGCGAACGAACTGAAATGCGTCTTGCTTGTCGTCGCGGACGCGCGCTTGAAGTCCGGTTGCTCCCCGTGCCCGGGCATCGCTCGAGATCCGCGACAAGAGCTGATTCGCGATTCCTTGTCCCTGGCGCTCCGGCCGAACGGCCAGATCAAAACGATATCGCCGCGGCCTGAGCTCCCACAGCGACGCATAGGCTACAGGCTGGTCACTGAGGGTATCCGTGACAACATATCGGGAAGAACACTCCGAAGGTGCGCCCAGCTGCCGGGCCGGAAACCACGCGGGATGGCTGGGTTCTTCACGATACTCAGGATAGATGGTTTGGCTGATCTCGCGGTCAATGCCTGCGTCACCATCAGTCCACGAACGCACGAGATATGACATACAATCTGCTGCCAGAGGAGAATTCTTCGCACCACCATCTCGGTCTCACGCGGATACCAGCGATCCCACTTTCTCCCCGGTAACCACGCGCTTGATATTGCCGCGCACATTCAGGTTGAAGACCACGATCGGCAGGTTGTTTTCCTGGCAAAGCGAGATAGCGGTGGCGTCCATCACGCGCAAGCCGCGCTTGAGCACCTCGAGATAGTTGATGTTTTCAAACATCTTCGCGTCAGCGACCAGACGCGGATCAGCGTCATAGATGCCGTCCACTTTGGTGGCCTTCATGATCACGTCGGCATTGATTTCCATGGCGCGCAGGGAAGCGGCCGTGTCCGTGGAGAAATAAGGATTGCCGGTGCCCCCGGCAAAGATGACCACGCGGCCTTTCTCCAGGTGACGTAGAGCGCGGCGGCGGATGAATGGCTCGGCCACCTGGTTCATCTCGATCGCCGACATCACGCGCGTGTGAACCTCTTGCTTCTCCAGCGCGTCCTGCAGGGCCAGCGAATTGATGACCGTCGCCAGCATGCCCATGTGGTCGGCGGAGACGCGGTCCATGTCGCGCGCCTGCTCGGCCACGCCGCGAAAGAAGTTGCCTCCACCCACCACCAGCGCGATCTCTACGCCGAGTTCGTGGACTTCTCGAATCTCTGCGGCAATCGCGTGGATGCGGCTGGTTTCTACGCCAAAGCCCTTGTCCCCAGCCAGGGCCTCGCCGGAGAGCTTGAGCAGGATGCGTTTGAAGGAAAGCATGCCGGAAGTAAGTATAACAGCCGGCCGCGCGGCCCCCGGCCGCGTAAGCGATTAGCAAGTCGGGGGAGCGGTTAGCAATGAGCGGTTAGAAATTCGCACAGTTAAAGCCAGCCCTTGAGAATGGCTTGCGTCGGCTTTAGCTGGGCTAATTGCCGTTTACTAATTGCTAACTGCTCATTCATTCCGCAACGCCACCATGGGATCGACCTTGAGCGCCCGGCGGGCGGGAATCAACGCTGCCAGGCCGGCGGCGGCCGCAAGCAAGAGCACCGCTGCGGCGTAGCTCAACGGATCCCAGTTGCTGACGCCGTACAGGTATTTTCGAATGATCAGGGAAAGCACGGCCGAAAGCCCGAGGCCGGCCGCTAAGGCGCAGCCCAGGGGGAAGACAAAGCTGGAGAACATGTTGCGTAACAGCGAGTATGACGTTGCGCCCAGTGCGATGCGAATTCCGATCTCCTTGGTGCGTTGCGCGACGGAATACGCTACAACACCATACAAACCGACAATCGAGAGCACCAACGCCAGGCCACCCATGCCGCTGACTACAGCCGCAAACTTCTCGGAATCGCCCATCCGGTCGTGAAGAGTGGTGTCGAGCGTCTCGGCCTTGGGGCTGAGTGACGGGTCCGGGGCGCGCGCCAGGTCCGCGACTGTAGCCAACAAAACCCGCGCCGGTTGCGACGTCCGCACCAACATGACTGCGGAGTCGCTTTGGTCATCTTCGAGGGGCATGTAGAGCAGGGCATCGTCACCGTTGCGCAATGCGGTGAGGCGCGCATTGCCTACCACGCCGATCACCGGCCGGGTCCTGCCGCTGTACTTGTAGATCTGCTGTAACGGATCCTTGCCCGGCCACAGGTTCCGCGCCGCGGATTCACTCACGATGGCTACATCCTTATCTGCCGGAGTGAAGTCCCGTCCGCGAAGAACTGGAATGGCCATGGTCTGAAAGAATCGCGGTGACACGTAGTTGAAATGCAGGTTGACCTTGATGTCTCCGCCGGCAGGCCGGAGAGAAGCCCGGTTTCCCAAAGGCGGATTCCTCACCAAAGCAGAGGAGACTATACCCGGGGCTGGCTCAAGTCGTGACTCGAGTTCCCGGTGGTAAGCGATGGCTTTCTGAGGTGTGTAACCATGAGAGTACAGCTGAGGATCAACCGTGATGACGTGGGCATAGTCGAAGCCGAGGTTGGAATTGGTGGCGCGGTAGAGCGCCCGCACCAGCAAGCCGGCAACCACCAGCAGCACGCAACTCGCCGCCACCTGCGTGCTCAGGAAGATGGTCCGGATGCGCGATTTCCGGTGCGTCTGCCGGGCCGCTTGCCGTGAAGGCGGAAGCCCGAAGAGCGCGCAGGCAAACGCGCCGATCCCAAATGCGAAGACCCAGGTTCTCCAATCGGGGGCCAGATCCAGATTCGAGGGCGCACCCGCCCAGACAACCAGCGGGCGGGAAACCAGCCAGCTCAAGTAGAGGCCGGCGACCGATCCCACCAGCGCCAGCATCAGATTCTCCGTCATCAACTGGCGAACGATTCGTGCGCGCGTAGCGCCCAAAGACAGCCGGATCGTAATCTCACGCTCGCGATTCGCGGTGTGCCCGAGCAAAAGATTCCCCAAATTGCCGCACGCGGCGGCCAGGATGAGAAGCACCAGCGCGGCGAAGAGGCCAAACATCGAAACCAAGCCGGCATCGGCGGGATCAAGATTCACGGCGTACCCGCCTGGCTTCGAAACCAGCCGGAGGTCTTTGGGCATCACGTCCGAGTGTTGGCGTACCAGTTCGTCCGAAAGAGGCTGCAGCGTCGCGTCAGCCGCCTTGGCAGTGACCCCGGGTTTGAGCCGGGCGGACAGGTGCACTCCGGAGTTGTTGAAATCAAAACTCGTCAACAGCTTTGTGTCCGGAACGAAGTACGGGAGTTGTGAGATCACCAGCCAGACTCCGTCTGCTTCACCGTGCTCGGGATCGAGTCCTGTGAAATTGAAGGCTGTCACTCCGATCACGGTGGCCGGATGCTGGTTCAGACGAATGGTCCGGCCGACGAGGGTGGCGTCGCTTCCGAATCGGTTCTGCCAATAGCGGTAGCCTAGGACCACGACCGGCGCCGCTCCGGGCACCCCGTCAACTTTGGGGTCGAAAAGGCGGCCGTAGGCTGCCGATGATCCCAACTCGCTGAAGTAGTTCGCGCTGACCAGTCCGGCATGTACGCTCTCGTTAGGATCGCCAGTGAGCGTGACCGTAGTGCTGGTTTGGGTCAGCACAGCGGAGAGCGCGCTGCTGTTGCCACCGTAAAACATCGCTGCCGGGTAGGGAATCTCTTCCGTCGACATCGTCGGCGCGGTGACCGAAAACCGAAGCAGCGAGTGCGGGTCGCGTACCGGGAGCGGCTTGAAGAACATAACGTCGGCAAGGTTGAACGCGGTCACGTTCACGCCGATGCCCAGCGCCAAAACCGCAATGGCCGTGAACGCCAGCGCCGGCGATTTCTTCAGCAGCCGCGCGCCGAAACGCAGGTCCTGGAACACGCGGTCCAGCCAGCTCCAGCCCCAGGTTTCCAGCGATTGCTCGCGCAGCAGGGTCGGATTGCCGAAGTCTTTGCGATTCTCCGCAGACATCATCTCGCGGTGCGCTTCCATGTCACTCTGAAGCTCACGCTCCAGCTTGCGCCGGTTCAGCAAATAGTGGAGACGCCGGAAAAGCTCGCGCATATTCTTTCTCCTGTAGGCCCTCAAGAACTTTCTGCGACTGCCGTCTCAATGCTTGTTCATCGCCGCAATGCGTTTCTGGGCCAACTCCGTGAACTGTTTTTTCTGACCCGCGCTCAGGCTTGAATCGCTCTGGGCCAGCGCCAGCTCCTTTTGCGATGCCGCGATCGCCTGTTCCGCCTGTCCCGCGGCGGCGTAAGCGTCACCCAGGCTGTCATAGGCATTGGTGGAATTCGGGTAATCCGTGGTGACCAGCTTGAACACGGAGATGGCGGCGTCTGTTTTGTTGTCGCGCAACAGACTGTAGCCCGTCAAGTTCAAGGCGCGCTCGTTCAGCAGGTCGGAATCGGGGTTCTTCTTGCGGTCCTCGCGATAGGCCTGCTCAGCCTTCTCCCATCCTGAGCCGCTCAGCAGCTTGAGAAACCGCGACTGATTGAGCGGAATGCTGACCGTTGGCTTGACCAGGCCTTTTTCCACGGCGAAATCTAGAAGCGTGGGATAGAACTGCACGAAAGTGTGCTCCACGGCGGCGTTATCGTTGTGGCACTTGTTGCAGGCGCCGCCGCCCAGGGCCGCTGCCGAGTTCGCGCCAGGATTGAAGTTATAGTAACTCCATTCGTTCGGACGGGACGAGTCTTTCACTTCAACGTCCAGACCGGCAAAGCTGTCCTGATAATGCCCGGCTTTGTTGATCGAGCCGTGGCTCGCCGGCGAATAGATCTCGACGATGAGCATGCTCTTGTCCGGCCAATGGCCGGTGGCTTTGAAGCCCTGGTAAGCCTCCGGCGCCACATAGACGTTGGTGAACATGGGATTCGCGACCGGTCCGGCGGAGTAGTTCATGCCGAAGCCCGAGGTCAAGAAAATCCAATCCCGATAGTTGGCCGGCAGCATCAACTTCCCGTCAGAAGAGTACGCAGGCCGATTCGAACCAGATTCGGCCGCGGCTTTGCTGCCATTCCATGCCGCCAGCACCAGCAGTCCCGCCAGAAAAATGAAGATAAAGCTGAAGATGAGTTCCATGCGTTTCATGACACTATCTCCTTGAGAGAGTCTCGTTGCCTTGCTACTCCGTCCGCAATGCGATCATGGGATCCACGCGGGTGACGCGGCGCGCAGGAACATAACTGGCGATCAAGGCCACGGCGAACAGCACCAGGGCCACACCGGCGAAGGTCAGCGGATCCGTCACAGTGGTCTTGAACATGAACGTCTGCATGACGCGTGAGGCCAGTAAGGCCCCGATCAGGCCGATGGCCAGACCGATCACGATCGTCCGCATACCCTCCCAGAGGACCATGCGCAGCACCTGAGAGCGTTGCGCGCCTAGCGCCAGGCGGATTCCAATCTCGCGCGTCCGCCGGCTGACAAGAAGCGCCGTCACGCCGCTCAGGCCCGTAGCTGCGATGGCCAAAGCCAAGGTCGCGAAAAGGCCGAGGAGCAGGCTGGTAAGCCGTGTGGCTGCCAGCGTCTCGCCGCGCAACTGGTCGAGGGTCTTAATGTTGGTGACGACCTGTTCGGGATCGATGGAGTACACCGCCTCGCGCAGCTGTTTGACATAGTTCATGGGATCGCCCGAGGTACGAACCATCAGTGTGGCCCCGCTAGTGGGCAGTTGCTCAAACGGCATGTAGACGGTATCTACGGGGTCCTTGTCGAGGCCGTACTGATTGACGTCGCCGACCACGCCCACGATCCTGAAATGCCGCTTGTCGTCGTCCTCCGGGAAAGAAATACTCCGATCCACCGGATTTTCATTCGGAAAGTAGTGTCGCGCGAGTCCCCGACTGATGATGATGACCGGCGGCGCATTGGCATTGTCCTGGCTCGTGAAAAACCTTCCACCGATAAGCGGCACACCCAACAAACGGAAAGCGTCCGGGCTCGCGACTTGAACATCTGTCTCCGGCTTCTCTCCCTCGACACGCGGGCGGTTGTCAATGACGAACTCTATCTTCTGCGGCCCGCTCGGGGCCAGCGGCGCGCCGCTGTTTAAGGCTACGCCCTGGATCCCCGGGGTTCCCTCGAGCTTTTCGACCACGCTCGCATAAAAGTTCTTGATCGCTGGCTCATTCATTTTCATGCCGGCGCTCGAATATTTGTGGGACATCAGGGGAATGACGGCGCTCAACACGCTTTCACCGTTGTAGCCGCCATTGACCTGTTGCAGCCGGATGAAGCTGCGGATCATCAGGCCCGCGCCGATCAGCAGCATGAAACTGATCGCCACCTGCGCCATGGCCAGGAGGTTCCGCATTCTGTGACGGGCACTCTTCTCGGTTGCGGCGTTGCTGTTTTCCTTCAGAGAGTTGACCAGATCGATTCTTTGCGAAAACGCGGGGATCGATCCGAAGGCCAGCCCGGTCAAGATCGACACCACCATGGTGAACAGCAGGACCGGCAAGCTGATCGTCACTTCGGCGGCGCGCGTCGTGAAGCGGCCGGCGAAGGTAATCAGCAGCCCGATGCATCCCGAAGCGAGCCAAAGGCCCAAGGCTCCTCCGCCTAAGCTCAATAGCGTGCTTTCGGTGAGTAACTGCCGCACCAGTCTTCCGCGGCTGGCGCCCATGGCGGCCCGGACTGCAAATTCCTGTTCGCGGCGCATCATGCGCGCTAGCGCTAGATTGGCTACGTTGGCGCAAGCGATCAGAAGCACCAACCCTGCGGTCCCCAACAACACCAGCAGCAACGGGCGTACATCCTCGGTCAGCTTCTTGTGCAGGCTATCCAGGGTCGAGGTAAACGTGACGGGGTAATTCCCCGGGTAGGCTTGTTGCAGGCGTGTGGCGATCAATGCCATATCCGCCACGCCTGACTGAACCGTTTCACCGGGCTTGAGCCGGCCGAAAAGCAACATCATGCGGTCGTTGCGGTTGGCCTTCATCCTGTCCGAGGAGCGCGAAGGGCACGCCACCGTCGGCATGTAGACGTCGTTCTCTGCCGGGTACTGCGGCACCGGCGGCAGCACGCCGACAA
>CAZFRV010000286.1:0-7982 GCA_964521445.1 uncultured Acidobacteriaceae bacterium | reverse complement strand
GTGACGCCCAGGTTCAGGGTCAAGTTACGGGAAACCTTCCAGTCATCGCCGAAATAGAAGAACGTGTCATACTCCTTGAGGCCCAACTCAGGATTCCCTTGGGTAATTACGCCGAAAGCCGGGAGGTTGAGTACATAGGCGCTCAGGGCGTCGGTTCCCGGCGTGGTTTTAGTTGGTCCAATGTCGCTAAAGAAATAGCCGCCGTTGACGAAGGGAAGGAAAATATTCGGCGATTGCTGGTAGGTCCAGTTCACGCCGGCTTTGAGCGCGTGCTTGCCCACGACATAGTTCCAGTTGTCCTGGAGCTGCCAGGTGTTCACCACGCGGCCTTGGGGCAGGCCGGCATTCACGCCGTAGCCCAAAAAGTTTGGATTCGTGAAAATCACATCGCTCACCGCCGAAAGAATCTGGCCGGTGGTTGGCTCGGTACCGATCGAATTGCCGCCAAACTGAACGTTGAGCCGGTCATACCCCAAGCGAGCCTCGTTGACCATGCGGCTGGTGAAGTTGTGAGTTTCACTCAACAGCACCGCTTGGCTAAGCGCAGGGATATTCACTACATACCCCGCCGCTCCATTGTCCTGTGCATTGAAATTGTTGCCGCGGTTGAAGATATAGCGCCCGCTAAGGTTGTCGTTCCCGCCAAGCTGAATGTCTTCCCGGGTAATAAAGTTGAAACCATGGAACGGAGTGGGAAGCACACGAGAGACGGAACCAACCTGCACGTTAGAGCAAACCGTGGCGCCGGTAACTGGGTCGGTGATATTTGTCGAACCCAGATTGTTCGCTTGGGGATTCCCTGCAGAAATGCCCCACGGACCGAACTTGGAAAGGGCGGCGATGGCATTCGCACTAACTCCAGTGGGGAAGCAGCCTGCCAGCGTGGCCAGTCCGCCCGGGGTCGGCGTGACCGATCCAGTGTTATATACCGTACCGGTAGAAAGAATCTCCTGATCGAAACCGCCAAAAAAGAATGCCTTGTTCTTCACGAAGGGTCCGCCCACGGTGCCGCCGCCGAATTCGTCATTGGCTCGCGGAGGCTTGGTGAGCCCAGTGGCATTTTGTACGCTGGTCAGGCTGTTGAAAATGGAGTTGTTCTCGTTCTCGTAGATACTCCCGTGCCAGCCATTGGTACCGCTCTTGGTGATCAGGTTGACCACCGAGCCGGCATTGCGGCCGTATTCCGGACCAAAATTGTTTGTGATCAGGACGTACTGTTGCACAAATTCCGGATCACTGAGAAATAGCGCCGGGCCGGCCACACTGTTGTCATTGTTGTTCTGGCCGTCAATTTCCTGGTCGTTATTGCGGCCGCGTATTCCGTTGGTGGAAAACCCTCCGCCGCCATTCGTGTTGGAAAAATTCTGGTCGCGCGCAGAAACCACGCCGGGAACAAACAAGGCCAGATTATCCAGTCCCTGGTTTTCCTGGACGCCGGCAAATTCCGACAGCGCCACACCCGTGAAGGTGTTGGTGATTTGTGCTTGAGCCGTATCCACCAGGGGAGCCGCTGCGATGACTTCGATGCTTTCCGTGGCACCGCCGATTGCCAGTTTGAGCGATCCCAGGTCGCTGTCGTGCCCAGCGCTTACCAGGATGCCATTTTGCACTTCGCTCTTGAACCCCTGAGCCGAGATCTCAACTCTGTAGTTACCGATTGGAAGCAGATTGAAGCGGAAAAGGCCGGCATTATCGGTCTTGGTACTGACAGAAACTCCGGTGGCTGTGTCAGTGGCTTTCACTTGAGCGCCACCAACGACCGCGCCTTGAGGGTCTACGACGGTGCCTGAGATCGAACCCTTCAGGACCTGCCCTATGACCGGAACGCTTATGAACAGTAAGCTAATGGCTACAAGGATTAGTATGTCCCGTAGTTTGGAATTCATCCTTCTACTCTCCATATTGTTAAGAAGTGCAAACCTACCGGGCGTCGCAGTATGAGTCCCGTATAAATCCCGAGGCTTGCCTACGAAAAACTACTGCAAGCCTTATGCCCTTGGTTTGTTTCGCCAAATCAATACTTTACGGAGAGCGTGCCAAAGAAGAATCCGACATTCCGGATTTTGAAATCTGGTTTGTGGAAGATGAGAATCAATCTTGACGCCGGGGCTGGAGTTCGGTGGGGCGGTCCGACATGCGGAAGCGAGTGCGGAAATGCTCGGACAGAAGCATGATCGCCGTTTTGTTCTCGTCGGGGTTTTGTTGTGCAAGGTACTTCATCGCATCCACCAGCAGGCGCTGGCCTTCGATGTAACGGGCGTCAACGTTGCGTTGCTTGCCCTTACGTCGCGTTGGATCGGGCAGAACCGGGATCGTAAATACTTTCGCCAGGAGCACACCTCTCGTCTTTTCAATTGGATGCAGACAAAACGCCGCTCAGTTGCAAAAATATAGAGACTCTTCCCCGAGCGGATCGCCTTCTCTATTGACGCTTAAAGCCCGGCGCCCCGTTACCGGTCAGCACTGATTTTTACAAACTCTTAACAAAGTGTACACAGAAAAGCGGGCTGAAAGAGCGCGCGGGGCTGAGGGTTACTCGCCGCTGCCGCGTTTCTTGATGGAGAAAACGTCATCGGAAATTTTACCGTCCAGTTTGATGTTGGTGTAGTGCGCGAGTTGATAGTCGTCGTGATCAAAGCGCTGCTGTTGTACGGCGACATCGCGTTTCAGGTCGACCCACAGGATCACCTTGCTGACCAGCCTCTTCACGCTTTCTTTCCGAGGCACAAGCTCCAACTTGGCGGTGTTGATCCCATCCACCTTCTCCCAGTCGATCAGCTTTACCTCGTAATCCTCCAGCAGATCCTGGCCCTTGATGCCGAAAGCCGAGGCCATGTTCATCACCGACTCCGCGTCAGCCTTGTCCCCGATTTTGCGCTCCGTCGTCTGGTTGATCTTGGGATCGTACACGATGGCTTTGTCGCCTTTGATCAGGGCTTGCCGGGGGTGCGGCGCCAGTATTCGTATGGCCAGTTCCTGGCGGCCATCTTTGCGCCGGGAAAAAATCTGGCCGGTCTGTTCGTCAGTATCCTTGGTGACAGCGGTGTACGTCTCCCACTTGAAGTCCGCCTGGGCCGTCTTGAAGCGCTTCCCGGCTTCATCCATCTCGGCGAGCACGGTTTTCAAGTCGGGAGTCGGAGTGGCACTGGGAGCGGGCGACGGCTGCTGACCGAACCCTGCCACTGTCAGAATCACAAGAAAGGTTGGGAGGAATGGTCTTTCGCTCATTGGCTTTGGACGGCCTACTTCCTCACCCACGCGCGATAGGCGATGATGTGCCCGGCCTGGTCCCGAACCGGCTCCACTCGATCAACCGTCACAGCGCCGGCCACCGGCCTGAGCACGCGCTCGAAATTGACGCGCACCATGTCCTCATCCTGAGCATCCACCTGAGCCGCGGTGGCTTGCCAGATGGAAAGTTTGGTCCCATCCGGAGCGGTCACGGTTCCATCGCGGTGCGGCAGGTTGTCCCCCGGCTGGTCTTTAAAATTAATGAACCGGGGAGCGGCAAAGATGAAGACAAGAATCAGCGTCACCATGACGTCGTAATGAAAACTGCCACGGTCGTACGTCCAGAAAAGATAGCCTTTCACGGTGCGCCAGACGCGGGACATATGTACTTAGTCTAAAAGATGCTGGTACTCAACGGTTAGCTTTTTTGTGAAATCCCGACCCTGAGCCTGGCGAAGGGGAGGGACCCCTATAGCCACGATGCGGTAGAGGCGGCATCGCTCTCCCGGCAAACATCTTCGCTGCAATCGGGCCCCCTCGCTGCGCTTCGGGGTTGCAGGGGGAAGTGCAATTACAACTTCCTCGTCGTGATCCGCTCCGTGCCCATATACGGGCGCAGGGCCTCGGGGATGATGACGCTGCCGTCGGCCTGCTGATAGTTCTCGAGGATCGCCAGCCAGGTGCGTCCGATGGCCAGTCCGCTGCCATTCAGCGTGTGGACGAATTCGGTCTTTTTGCCGCCCTCCGGCCGCCAACGGATGTTGGCCCGCCGCGCCTGGTATGCCTCGAAGTTCGAGCAGGACGAAATCTCGCGATAGAGCTGCTGCCCGGGCAGCCACACTTCCAGGTCGTAAGTCTTGGCTGAGGCGGCTCCGGTGTCGGCCGAGCAGAGCACGATCACGCGATAATGAAGCCCCAGCTTCTGCAAAACGGTTTCAGCATCGCGGGTCAGGCGCTCGTGCTGTTCGTAAGATTGATCAGGCCGAGTGAACTTCACCAGTTCAACTTTTTGAAACTGATGCTGACGTATGATCCCGCGCACGTCTTTGCCGTACGAGCCGGCTTCGCTGCGGAAGCACGGCGTGTACGCGGTGACGGAAAGGGGAAGGCGCGCGGCGTCGAGGGTTTCGTCGCGATACAGATTCGTCAGCGGAACTTCCGCCGTCGGGACCAGCCAGAGATCGTGCTTCTCCGTCTTGAACGAGTCTTCGCCAAACTTCGGTAGCTGGCCGGTTCCGTACATCGACGCCGAATTGACCATGTACGGCGGCAGGACCTCGGTATATCCATGCTCCCGCGTGTGCAGATCGAGCATGAAGTTGGCCAGGGCCCGCTCCAGCTTCGCTCCCAGGTCCCAGTAGACGGCAAAGCGTGCGCCGGAGAGCTTCACCGCGCGCTCCATGTCCAGCACGCCGAGTTGTTCCCCAAGCTCCCAATGCGGTTTTGGGGTAAAGTTGAACTGCGGAGGCTGGCCCCAGCGCCGCACCTCGACGTTGTCCTCGGCGGATTTGCCGGTCGGCACGGACGCGTGGAGCATGTTGGGAATCACGGCCAGCAGATTCTTCAGCTCGTGGTCGCTCTCTGCGGCCTGCTTTTCCAGCGCATCTCCCCGCTCGCGCAGGGCTTTCGATTGCTCCATGACGGCGGCGGCCTGCTCGTTCTGCCCAGCCTTCTTGAGCCGCGGAATCTCCTCAGACAGCCGGTTGCGCTGCGCCTTCATGGTCTCGGCCTGGGTGATCAGCTGGCGGCGACGCTCGTCCACCTCGCGGAATCGGCCCAAGCTCTGCGCCGGGTCCATGCCGCGGCGGCGCAGCATCTTTTCAACGGCAGGCAAGTTGTCACGGACAAAACCGATGTCCAGCATAGAATTACTTTAACAAATCGCCGTGATCGCGCGTGATCGCCGACATCGCCGCGATCGTAAAGACCAAGAAACTTCTGCCGCCGATAAGTCACGATCGGATCAGGTCGGTTTTCCGGATCACGGCGATCACGTGCGATTCCGTGCGATTACGGCGATCGATTGGCTAATTGCCAATTGCTAAGTGCTAATTGCTAAACTAGTTTTCATGGCCACCACAACCCAGGAAACCGTAGCTTCCCGCAAACCCGACCTGAGCGTGAGTTTTGCCGGACTCACCTTCAAGAACCCGATCATCGCCGCCAGCGGAACGTTCGGGTACGGGATCGAGTTTGAAGACATCGTCAACCTGGAAAAGCTGGGCGGCTTCGTGAGCAAGGGCCTCTCCCGCGAACCCATGGTGGGCAATCCTCCGCCGCGGTTGTTTGAGACCGCCGCCGGTATGTTGAACTCTATCGGACTGCAGAACATCGGCGCTCGCGCCTTTATCGAAGAAAAGCTGCCCAAGCTGGCCAAGAAAAAGAACGTCATGGTGATCGCAAACGTCTTCGGCTACACCCGGGAGGACTACGAAGCCGTCATCCGCATCCTCAACGAGGCCGAGGGCATCGCCGCGTATGAACTGAACGTCTCCTGTCCCAACACCCACGAGGGAGGCATGGTATTCGGCGCCAACCGCACCATGCTGGAAGAACTGGTGGCCACCTGCAAATCGGCATCGCGGCGTCCGCTGATCGTGAAGCTGTCTCCCAATGTCACCAGCATTCCCTCCATGGCCAAATCAGCCGAAGACGCCGGGGCCGACGCCATTTCCCTGGTCAACACCTTTGTCGGCATGGCCATCGACGCGGAAACGCGCAAGCCGCGCATCTCCAACGTAACCGCCGGGCTGAGTGGGCCGGCCATC
This sequence comes from uncultured Acidobacteriaceae bacterium, assembly GCA_964521445.1. Lineage (GTDB taxonomy): Bacteria > Acidobacteriota > Terriglobia > Terriglobales > Acidobacteriaceae > Angelobacter. The sequence goes on along the minus strand of CAZFRV010000286.1, from coordinate 1,983 downwards.
AAGCCGATCGCGCTGCGCATGGTTTATGAAGCCGCGCACACTGTGGAGATTCCCGTGATCGGCATGGGCGGCATTACTACCGCCGAAGACGTGGTGGAATTCATGCTCGCCGGCGCCGCGGCAGTCGAGATCGGGACCGCGAATTTCTGGGACCCCTGCGCCACCGAGAAGATCGTGGACGGATTACAGCGCTGGTGCGTGGAGCACCGCATCAAACGCATCACGGACCTGATCGGGACGCTGGAAGCCTAGAGAATTGAAAACCTTACCACAGATAACACTGATTTCACGGATCCACACTGATCAATTCCACGGCTTCTAGCCTTGACTTCCAATCAGTGTTATCAGTGTTGATCAGTGGTAAGGTCTATCACCAGTTGCTGATCTTCTTTTCCGGCGTGCGCAGAGACTCGGGCAGGCGTTCGCGGATCTGGCTGGGCAGGCGATCGTGAATGCGGCGAGCCTGGATGCGGGCCACGTCCGCCACCACCACCGGGGCCGGAGTAGCCACGGCCACCACCAGCCAGACCAGAATGAAGAACAGGAAGCCGGCCAGGGCGATCAGCTCCAGAACCAGCGCGTGCGGCGGCGAATAGTGGCGCACCGCGCCCCAGGCTACCAGGAACATGACTGCCGAGACGCTGGCCACGATCATCAGGCCGATATCGATGGTCCGATGCATGACCTGCCGGGAATGGCAGTGGGCGCACTCTTCCAGATGTTGCTCGTAGTCGCCGCGCATCTCCGGCGCCAGGCCGGAAATGTCGTAGCGCCATCCCGCAAGGATGTCGCCGATCACTTTGTCCGTACACGTATTCATCGGCCTACCAGGATGGAATACCTTACTCGCCTTAAGGATGGCTATATCTTCTCACCCCAGGCAGAGTGGCTGCAATGGTTTATCTTGCTGAGCCAGGGTCAAGGCGCAGGACTGAAACAAATTCATTTTCCTGCCTAGGGCCTTGTAGGCAGCCTCCCGCGCCAGTTCGGGATGGTTGTTGTGCTCCGAGAGGTGGGCTAGAACCAGGAATGCGGCCTGGCCGTCATAATCGTCGGCAAAAAACTCCGCCAAAGCCGTGTTGGATAGATGTCCCACCCGGCTCATCACCCGCTGCTTCACCATCCAGGGATACGGCCCATTGCGCAGCATCTCCAGGTCGTGGTTGGACTCAATCATCAGCCCATCGCACCCGCGCAGGTTCTGCTTAACGTTGGGCGTCACATAGCCAAGGTCCGTGACCAGCCCGATCTTGATGCCGCATGCCTTGAAGGTGAAGCCGCAAGGGTCGGCGGCGTCGTGAGAGATGGTGAACGGAGTGACGGTGATATCGGCGATTGAGAAACTTCGCCCGGCATGGAAATGCTCCCGGCGTTCGAGCTTGGCCGGCTTGCCCTCAGCATCCTTGGTAACTTTGCGCCAACTATGGTAGGTGGCCTCGGTAATGTACACCGGCACTTGCAGTTTGCGCGCCAGCACCGGCAGGCCGGACACGTGGTCGGCGTGCTCGTGCGAGATCACGATAGCCTTGAGCTGATGCGGATCTTCGCCCGCGCTTTTCATGCGCCTGAGCGTCTCGCGGCACGACAGCCCCGCATCCACCAGGATGCTGGCGGTCGAGCTCGAAAGAACCGTGCAGTTCCCCCGGCTCCCGCTGGCCAAAACTGTCATTCTCACCGGCACTGAGGGCAGCATAACCGGTTTAAGCGCCCAAGGGGAAGAACAAAAAGGCGCCTTGCGGCGTTTGAGCCCGCAGCCGAAATCCTGAACAAAGTCGAAGGCTCTTGAGGGGGACAAAACCTTACCGCGGATTCGCGCGGATCAACGCGGATTCGCCAAAAGATTGGCAATGGCCATATTCGGGAATCGGGAATTGAAGTAGTGGTCACACCCGGTTTTCAATTTTGGCAATTCCGGCGATTTTGGCAATTCTGGCAATCTAGCTGAGGCCTGCTTTAGCTGAGCTAATTGCCAACTGCTACTTG
>CAZFRV010000285.1:0-11599 GCA_964521445.1 uncultured Acidobacteriaceae bacterium | reverse complement strand
CTGAGCGATCCGTCTGCACAAGCGGCACGCGTCAAGGAAATCCAGATGCGCAAGCAGGAGTTGCTGAACACCAACGCGAGCCGGGCGCACGCCTGGGTGAGACAGCGCTTTGTTCCTGGCAGTGCGCCCATGTCGCTGGAGGACATCCTGGCGATGCATCGTATGGTCGCAGAAGAGTCCGGCATTCGCTACGCCCACGTCGGGGTCTTCAGGAAGGACGGCCAGAGAGTGCTCGTAGGAGAAGATGGCATCGGCTATCACGCCGGGGCTCCTGCGCTGAGGCTACCGCGCTTGATGGAGGATTACATTCAATTCGTCAACAGCGCCAGCCTGATGAGCATGCCCGCGGCTGTCCGCGCCCTGGTGGCCCACTTTTTCTTCACCACCATCCATCCCTTTGAGGACGGCAGTGGAAGGGTGTCGCGCCTGGCGGCGGCAGGAATCCTGTTCCAACGCGGATACCGCGGCCATGGCTTTTACGCGCTCTCCAGCCACTACTACCAGAACGAAGACCGCTACCACTCCCTTATCTATCAAACCCAGCAAACCCCGGTCTTCGATCTCACGCGCTTCGTTGCTTTCGGCATGGAAGGGCTGGCGCTGGAGCTCCGCGGCATCGACAGCTTCATCAAAGTGAAGCTAAACCGCACGGCCGAGAGAACGATCCTTACACCGGCGCTGAGAGATAGGATGGAAGGGCAATGACCATCCCAACGCTGCAAACAACGGTCTGTTCTTCTGATGACCGATGAACTCATGAAACGATGACTCGAATGTTGGCACTTCTGCTTACGGCGTTCCTGCTTCCGGCTTCCGCCTCGCAACAATCTCCGGCTGCCGATTTCTTCAAACGCGGGAACGATTACTTCAGCAAGGGCGACTATGCTCACGCTATCGAGGCCTATACGACCTCAATTCGCCTTGATCCCAGCTCTGCCAGGACGTTTTATGCGCGGGGAATCGCCTATCATCAAAATCACGACGACGATCGAGCAATCGGGGACTATAACGATGCCATCCGCCTAGAGCCCGGCTACGTAGACGCGTTCCGCGAGAGAGCCTACGCTTACGAAGACAAAGATGACTATGAGCATGCGATTCAGGACCACACACAGGCCATCCGCCTGAAACCCGCCGATGTTACCCTGGTCTACGATCGGGCTTTCGACTACGAGCGCACAGGCCAATACCAGCTGGCGATCGCGGATTTTGACGGGATCCTACGCCGTTTCCCGAAGGCTGCCGACGCGTACCGCAGCCGCGGACGGGTCTGGCTGTATTCAGGCCACCCCCCGGAAGCCCAACTAGACCTGAGCCGGGCCGTGGAGCTGAATCCCAATGGGGCTTACAACGTGATCTGGCTGTATATTGCCAGGAGCAAAGGTGCAACCGGCGCGGAGGACGAGTTGTCCAAGAACGCGGCAAAATTGAATTTGGCAAAATGGCCGGGGCCGGTCATCGACCTATTTTTAGGTAAGAGTACCCCCGAGACGGTCTTGCGGGCAGCTTCCGATAAAGATCCTCTAAAGAATGCCGCCCAGGAATGTGAGGCAAATTTCTACATTGCAGAGCATCAGGCTTTGCATGGCCAGCGCAGCGCTGCAATGCAGGGCTTTCGTACTGTGAGCGAAAACTGCTCAAAGAACTATTTCTTCTATGTACCGGCGGCCAAGGCGGAGTTGGCGAACAAACCGTAGTCCGCCAATTGCCATCTGCTGGCAGCTATTTTGCTTATTTCTGCAAATAGAACAGACTCTGGTCCATCTCCTGTTCGCAGTCGCGGAAAGCCTGAGCCAGGTGCTCCGGCAAGTCGCCGGCAAGGACAGTATTCTCGTGGAGCACGTCGCGGGCAGAATCGCCGGCCAGACCATGCAGGTGTACCGCCGCGGCCACGCTGACATCCTTCAGGAAAGCGGATGCGAGCGCGGAGTTGCGCCGCAGCTGTTGCGCTTGAAATCTCCGCTCTTTCTCTCTGGGATCCGAGCCATAGATTTCCTTCACCCAGGTTCCCGGCGGTTGCGGGTCCGGACCGCCTGTCTGTTGGTGCCGGGGCGCGCCCGCCGCATGTCTGGCCAGCGCCGCCCCGATCATGCCGGAGAGCACATCGCCCGATCCGCCCTTGGCCAGCGCCGGGTTGCCGGTCATGTTGATCCAGGTTTCATCCGAGAAACCGGCTACGATGGTGCGCCATCCTTTCAATACCACGGAGGAGCCGGTTTCGCGGGAGAGGCGCCTGGCCATTTCCAATCTATCCGCCTGGATTTCCTTGATCGAGACGCCCAGCAGCCGCGCCGCTTCTCCGGGATGAGGAGTCAGAACGCGGAAAGGACCTGCTTCGCCGCGCGGCTTGAGTTCAGCGTAGTGACCGTCAAAGGCATTCAGGCCGTCGGCGTCCAGCACCAGGGGCAACGGGCAGCGCGCCGCAAGCCGGCGCACGAATTGTGCGGTTTCCAGGTTGCGGGACAATCCCGGTCCGAGAACAAGTGCATCTTTCCCCGCTAAAAGTTGTTCTACTTTGCCGGTTGCTTCTATCGCGATTGATCCTTCGCCAGTTTCCGCGAGTCCCTCCGTCATCAACTCCGGGGCGAAGCCAGCGACCGTAGCTTGGATTGACTTGGGACAGGCGACCGTGACCAAACCTGCGCCGGTACGCAGCGCCGCGATTCCCGCCAGGCCTGCGGCGCCGGCTTTGCCCATTGAGCCGGCAATCACCAACACGTGGCCAAACAGGCCTTTGTTTGCGTCGTGCGGCCGTGGCGGAAAGGCGATGCCTACTTCCTGCCCAGTGATCCCGCTGAGTCCGGTCTGGTTCGGAACCAGCACCGGTTGAACGCCGATCTCGCTGACTGCGATTGGACCGGCAGTGAGTTCTCCAAAAACATGCGCGGGCTTCGGTGCGATGAAGGTGATGATGCCGTGAGCAAAAACCATGTCCGCGTTGCGCTCATGTGCCGGACGCGTGATGTCGGCGTCGACGCCGGAGGGCAGATCCACCGAGACCACGGTGCCAAACGCATCATTCATCGCGTCGACGGCTCGTTTGGGGAGACCGCGCAGTGGGGGCTTGAACCCGGTACCGACCACCGCATCCACGATCAGGTCGGCAGCCATGGCCTCGCGGACTGCGTCATTGTCAAAGCCAGCAGGATCGCCGATCCAGATCGGCTGCAGATTCAGGCGAGAGCACATGGCGGCGGCATCGGGGCTAAGTCCGTTTACGTCCTGCGCCAGAATAATGACCGAAACCTTCCGGGCGACGGGACGCAACGTCTCTGCCGCGACCAGGCCATCGCCGCCATTGTTGCCTTTGCCGCAAATGACACAAACCGAATTGAACTTGAACTGAGCCAGGCAGAATTGCGCCACGGCCGTGCCCGCCCGCTGCATGAGGACCAGCGTCGACATGCCGGGGCGGCTGATGGCTTCGCGCTCAGCCTGTCGCACTTCGTTGCTGGTGAGGATTCGCATGACGAGTCCTTAAGAGGGTAACGCGCAATCGGGGCGCGTGCACCGGAAAAACACGGCCGCGTTTGCGGTTGAAGGCCGTTTCCTTTCGACCCGGTTGTCCACCGACCGTTCCAATCGCGGTGCTAAGCGCGAGTGGCGCCAGAAGCCAGCGGAAGTCCAAACGAGAACACCGAGCCGTGGCCCAACTGGCTGGTGACCTCGATGCGCCCGCCGTGCGCTTCCACGATGGCTTTCACGATGGCCAGTCCCATACCCGTGCCTTGTACGCGATAGCGCTGGCTTTGGCCGCGATAGAACTTGTCAAAGACCATGGACCGCTCCAGATCGTCGATGCCAGCGCCGCGATCGGCCACACTGGTGATGAGCCGGCTGTTTTTGGCTTCGGCGCTCACAAAGATGGCCGAGCCGGGTGGCGAGTACTTGGCCGCATTCTCCAGCAAGTGCTGCAACACTTTCTTGATCCAGGCCACGTCCATCACGGCCGGAGGCAGGCGTTCCGGCAAACGCACTTCGACGGAATAGCCGCTCAGGACTTGTTTTGAAGCTTCCAAGGCCTCGTCAATCGCCTCGCGAATCTGGTGCGGGCCCAAATCGAGTTTGACTTCCTTTGCGTCCAGCTGGGCCATCTCCACGGCCTCGCCCACCAGGCGATTGAGACGGTCGCTTTCTTCATCGATCACCGCCAGTAGATCCTGGTGTTGTTCCGGCGTCAAAGCGGCTTCGGAGCGCAGGGTGGTGACAGAGGCTTTGATCGCGGTGAGCGGTGTGCGGAACTCATGGGTGACGGAATCAAGCAGGGCCGAGCGCAGGCGTTCGCTTTCTTGCGAGGCCTCGGTGTGTGTGAGGTCTTCCACGGCGCGCGCGCGCTCGATGGCGGTAGCGATCAGGCTGCCCACCGCCTCTAGTGTTTCCCGGGAAAGCAGCTCGCCACTGATACCCAGCGCTCCGACGGTACGGACTCCCATGCGCAGGGGCGACACGGCCAGGCGTCGTGCAGGATCGATCAAGATTTCGCCGCGCGCAGAAGCGTCGCGCAGTGTGTTCACGGGAATCTCCTGCTGGTCGGCATCGGAGCGGTAAATCTGGTCGCGGACGGGCAGGTAGACGGCGGCATGGGCGGCTCCGAAAGTTTCCACCACGTACCGAGGAACGCTTTTTAACAGCTCCAGGACGTTGTCAGCCACCAGCAGCTGCTGGCTGAAGACGTAGAGCCGTTCCACGTCGCGGCGCCGGCGATGGGCCTCGTTGGTCTGCCGCCGAGCGCGTTCGGACAAGTTGCTGGCGATGATCGCGGCAAAGAAGAAGGCGAACAAAGCCACCCAGTTCTGGGTATCGGCGATCGTCAGCGTTCCTACCGGAGGCAAAAAGAAAAAATTGAAACATAGCGCTGCGCCGATGGACATGGGCAGGGCATAACGCAAACCCCAGGCTGCGGAAACGGAAAGGATGGCAAGAAGAAACGTCACCGCCGCCGTAGTGGGATTGACGTGCATTACTTTCACGTATACAAAGACAATCAGTGCCAAAAGCACGGCGCAGGCCAGGAAACGGAGAGCTGCTCGTGGCGTGAGCTTGAACTTCACGGGCTGATTGTATCCGACTTCCGAATGCCTCCGCAGCAAAGGACTTCGTCAAATGCCGAAAACGCCCGAACAGTGGCTGGAGCAAGCTGCTCCAGAGAAGAAGACGGGCATCTTCAAGCTCTTTCTGGGCTATGCGCCGGGAGTCGGCAAGACCTACAACATGTTGAGTGAGGCCATCCGGCGCAGCAAACGGGGTGAGGACGTAGTCATCGGGGTGGTGGAGACCCATGGGCGAAAAGGCGTGGCCGACTTGATCTCCCAGCTGGAAACCGTGCCGCGAAAGACACTCGAATATAAGGGCACGATGTTCGAAGAGATGGATGTGGACGCCATCATCGCCCGCAAGCCTCAGGTGGTGCTGGTGGACGAACTGGCCCACACCAACATTGACGGCAGCAAGCACAAGAAGCGCTACGAAGACGTTCTCGAAATCCTGGAGAGCAAGGTTGACGTGCTCTCCACCATGAACATCCAGCACCTGGAGAGCGTTACGCCGACGGTCCAGACCATCACCGGGATCCAGGTCAGGGAAACGGTCCCGGACTGGGTGCTGGAGCGCGCCAATGAAGTGGTGGTGGCCGATCTTACGCCGGAAGCCCTGCAGACCCGAATGCGTCGCGGCGACATCTATCCCGTGGAGCGGGCTGAGAAGGCGCTGACAAATTTCTTCCGTCCCGGAAATCTTCTGGCGCTGCGCGAGCTGGCTCTGCGGCACGTGACCCATTCGGTGGACCGCAGCCTGGAGTCGTATCTCCAGCGCAAGCACATCGATCAGAATTGGGGCGTGAGTGAGCGGGTGGCGGTGTGCATCAGCTCCAATCCTGCGTCGCAACAGCTTATCGCACGCGGCGCGCGTATGTCCCACGGGCTGGACGCGGAGTTCTTCGTGATCCACATCGAGACCGGAAAGGGACGGACGGAGGAGCGGACCCGGTCTCTGGGTACGAATATCCGCTTTGCGGAAAACTTGGGGGCCAAGGTAATCCAGCTCGAGGGCACGAACGTAGCGCGATCGGTGGGCGAGTTCATTCGCGAGCACAAAGTTACCCAGGTGATCTTCGGACGGTCGGCCGTGCACGGGTGGAGAAAGTATCTTTACCTGACGGCCATCCAGCGGCTGCTGGCCAATGCGCCAGCAGTGGATGTCCACATTGTGAACCAGGAACCACAATAATGGCCGAAAGAAGCCGCATCCTGGTGGTTGACGATGAAACGCAGATTACGCGCGTGCTCAGGACCACGCTCAGCGCGCAAGGCTACGAGGTGAAGACGGCGTCGGACGGCGAAAGTGGATGCCATGCGGCCCAGGACTGGCTCCCCGATCTCATCATCACCGACCTGTCCATGCCGGGCATCTCGGGCGTGGACCTTTGTCGCACAGTGCGCAAGAGATCGCAGACGCCGATTATTGTGCTCTCGGTACGCGGGGAAGAGAAGAGCAAGATTGAAGCGCTTGACGCAGGCGCGGACGACTACGTTACCAAGCCCTTCAGCGTGAACGAGCTTCTGGCCAGGGTAAGGGCCAATTTGAGGCGGGTGAGAGTGGACTCGGAGGTCGCTGCGGAACCGATCGAAGAAGGAGACTTCTACATCAATCCTGAGTCCAGAGTGGTGCGGGTGGGCGGGAGAGACGTTCATCTCACGCCCAAGGAATTCGATCTCTTGCTCTATATGGCGCGACGTCCTAACAAAGTCTTGACGCACCGCGTTTTACTCAACGCCGTGTGGGGCGGAGAGAGCGTGCAGCAACCGGAGTATCTTCGCGTTTTCATCAACCAGTTGCGCAAGAAAATCGAGCCGCACGAAACGCCGCAATACATTCTGACCGATCCCTGGGTGGGTTACAGGTTTCAGCCAGCGGGCGTACAGTCTTCATAGGCTTGCGTATTCAGGGCACGCGGCAAGATCCTGAAGTACGGTTGGAAATGCGGCAATCACACTATCTTGAATGAGGAAGGATTCATTTGCCGGCCGACTTGATTCATGATCTGGTGGCGCGAGAGCGATGGCAAGACGCCGCGTCTGCGCTGGCCAAGCTGCCGCGCTCCCAGGCCGCCGACTTTATCGCCATGCTGGCCGACGAGCAGCAGCAGAAGCTGTTCAGCCTGCTGCCTGCAGAAGTGGCCGCCGGCGTCCTGACGCATTTCCCTTACTACCTGCAATACGTCTTGCTGCACACGAGGACCCCGCCGGACATGCGCGCCATTCTCGATGACCTGCCTCCCGATGAGCGCATGCAACTTTTTGACGAGCTGCCCGAAGAGGCCTGGCAACGCTTGGAGGATGAAATCGGGGAGATCAAGCTGCCGCCATCACCTCCACAACCTCCAATGGAAGCTGCCCGGCCGGTTTCCGCGGATCGTCCGCCGTTGCCGGCAGTTGCGATCGTGGGCGAGGTTCCGGGAAAGGAGGCGCCTGTTGCAGAGGCGCCACTGGAGGAAGAGGCCATCATTGAGGCCCGAGCCCTCGAGAAATCATTTCCCCAGGCCGACGGCCATAATGTTCAGATCATCGCGCCACTTGATCTTTCCGTGTATCCCGGGACGATCGTTGCCTTGCTGGGCGCGTCCGGATCGGGAAAGTCAACTTTGCTGCGCATGCTCTCTGGCTTAAGCCAGCCGTCGTCCGGCGACGTTTTGTGGCATGGCCGCCCGCTCTCGGAGACGGCCCCGAACGTGGCGATTGTGTTTCAAAGTTTCGCGCTTTTCCCCTGGCTGACAGTCCTCGAAAATGTTGAAGCGCCGCTGCTGGCCAGGGGGATCGCCGAGCCTGAGCGGCGGCGTACCGCTTTGCGGTCCATCAACACCGTGGGACTGAAGGGATTCGAGAACGCCTATCCCAAGGAACTTTCGGGCGGTATGAAGCAGCGTGTCGGATTTGCTCGCGCACTTTCCGTCCAGCCTGAAGTGCTTTTCATGGACGAGCCCTTCTCAGCGCTCGACGTGCTGACGGCCGAGAACCTCCGCGGCGAGCTGCTCGATCTCTGGCTCGAGAACAAGGTGGACATCAAGACCATTTTCATCGTTACTCACAATATTGAAGAAGCCGTCTTGCTGGCGGACCGGGTGATCGTGCTCGGCCGTAATCCGGCGCGCATTCGCGCCGACTTCCGCATCCCCCTGACCCAACCCCGGGACAGAAAGTCCCCGCAGTTTGTGGTGTACGTGGACTACATTTATAAGGTGATGACCACGCCGGACGCGGTCCTGGCGCCGCCAACCCCCGGCACCAGAACTCAGCCGGCCCGCTATCCGCTTCTGCCCCACGCGCGTCCCGGCGGCATCGCCGGCTTGCTGGAACTCCTGGTGGACGGCGGTGGCACCGAAGATCTCTACCATCTGGCCGAAAAGCTCCTGATGGAGGTGGATGACCTGTTTCCGATCGTCGAAGCGGCGGTGCTGCTGGGCTTTGCCGAACTGAAAGAAGGCGACGTGGACATCACGCCGGCGGGAAAAACCTGGGCCGAAGCCGATATTGATACGCAAAAGCAGCTGTTCCGCGAGGCGGCACTCTCCCGCATTCTGCTGTTTCAGCAAATCGACAAGATTCTTCGCGAAAAATCGGACCACAGTATCCCCCTGGAGCTATTCCGCGACATTCTGGATGAGCACCACCCGGAAGAAGAAATCCAGCGTCAGTTGGAGACCGTGTTGAACTGGGGCCGCTACTGCGAGCTATTCAGCTACGATTCCGAAGAACAGCGGCTCTACCGGCGCCAGGCTGCCGAAGCGGAGAGCGAAGAGAATCCCGAGTTCCCCGCGCAACAGTCATAGAACGAAAAACTGGAGCTAGATCTGTTGATGAACATGCCCGGCAACGAAACGGCGAGGAGCCAGAAATGGTTGATGGTGACGCTCTGGTTGCTTCTTGTGTTCTATGCCGGAGCGAACATCTTGCCGGCCTTTCCCCAAGATTTTTCGCGGCCGGTGATGGCCGCCTCCCAGATCGCTCCCGCGTTGCTATTCGCCTTGATTCACGGAGCCATGGCCTATCGATCCCGCGGCATTCTTGCCTACGCCGCAATCAGTTTAACGGTTGGCTACGTCATGGAAGCCCTTGGCGTGCGAACCGGCTTTCCCTTTGGTCCTTATGCATTCACTGACGGCATGGGGCCGAAGCTCTTCATGGTCCCGATCCTGATGGGGCCAGCGTACTTGGGCATGGGTTACATCGCCTGGACGCTAGCCAGAGTGATCCTTACTTCGGGCGGCCCGGCAAAGTTGACTGGATCTTGGGTGATAACGGTGCCTTTGTCCGCGAGCTTCGTCATGGTTGCCTGGGACTTATCCATCGATCCGGCCCTCTCGACCGTGGGGCATTATTGGATATGGCCCCACGGAGGAGCATATTTTGGAGTGCCGGTGAGCAACTTTCTCGGCTGGTATCTGACGAACTATCTCATTTACCAATCGTTCGCCGTTTATCTGCGCCGGCGCTGTGCCTCTCAAACTCAACTACCGCTCGTCCATGCGCATCTGGTCGTTCTCTTCTACGCAGTTTGTGCGGCAGGCAGCGTTCTCCGCGCCATTCCCACGGCTTCTCCGGCATTGGTGGTTGATCCGGCAGGTACCGCGTGGCGAGTGACCGACATCAACGGCGTTTGCGCCTTGGCAGCCATTTTTCTGATGGGCGCATTTGTTGTGCTTGGCCTTGCGTGTCTCATCGGCCGCAACTCTGGTTTCCCCCTAGCGGACCTACGACCAGGTCTTCGATACCAGGTCGCAGAGACTGTCTGTTCTCCGCAGCACGACGAGGTCGGGCAGACGCGATGAACGACGAGCCGCACAATCCCGCCAGCACTGCCAGAATCCCCTGGCCGTCACTGCCTTGGTTGGGACGTTCGCTGGTCGTGGAAGTCCCCATTTTCATTCTCGGGATCGCCTTGCTCTACAGCGTGGTCGCCCTGGCCCGTTACTGGTCAGGCCCGCTTACCCCACAGGTCGAGATCGATTTGCGCGCCCGTGCTTTGCCGTTGTACGCCCTCTATTCCGTGCTCCGGATCAGCATCGCGTATTTCCTCAGCCTGGCCTTCACACTGGTCTATGGCTACGTGGCCGCTTACAACGTGAGGGCGGAGCGATTCATGGTCCCCTTGCTGGACGTGCTTCAATCCATTCCAGTTCTCAGTTTTCTTCCCGGCGTGATGCTGGCCATGGTGGCCCTGTTTCCGCGCCGCCAGCTCGGCGTTGAGCTGGGATCGATCCTGCTCATCTTCACCGGCCAGGTCTGGAACATGGCCTTTAGTTTCTACTCTTCTCTCAAGAGCATTCCCCAGGAGATGCGCGAGGCCGCGCGCCTGTATCGCTTCAGCTGGTGGCAGCGTTTCACGCAGATGGAGTTGCCGTACTCGGTGATCGGGCTGGTGTGGAACTCCATGATGTCGGTGGCCGGCGGGTGGTTCTTCCTGATGGCGTGCGAGATGTTCGTGCTGGGCAAGCGCGATTTTCGCCTTCCTGGCCTGGGATCGTATCTCCAGACGGCGGCCGGCGCCGGTGACACCCGCGCCATCGTGTACGGTCTGGTTACCATGATCGCGATCATCGTTCTGACCGACCAACTGATCTGGCGGCCCGTGGTCGCGTGGGCGCAGAAATTCAAATTCGAGACAGTGGAAGCAGCGGACACGGCGCAGTCGCCGGTGCTGACTTTGATTCGCCGCTCGCAGATCGTCGATCTGCTTTCCCGCAAGACCATTGCGCCCTTGCGCGAGGCTCTCTTGCTCCACTTCGCCAGGGAAAAATCTGCCGAGCGCGCGCCGGCGCCAAGAACTTCGCTGCGTCGATGGCTGCCGATGGTGATTGGAGTCGCTCTCCTCTGCGCGGCGCTTTATCTGGTTTTCCAGGGCGGGTTGCTGCTGGCGGGCCTGAGCCGCGCCGAAGTGAGCTCAATCTCGAAAGGCCTGTTGGCGACGTTTCTGCGAGTGACCGGCGCTTTGATCCTGGGCTCCCTGTGGACCGTGCCTGCCGGCGTCGCCATCGGCACGCATCCCCGGCTGGCCCGGATTGCGCAGCCGTTGGCGCAAATCGCAGCTTCAGTCCCGGCCACGGCATTGTTCCCAGTGGTGTTGCTGGCCTTGGTCAGTGTTGGCGGCGGCATGGGGATTGCCTCCATGGTGCTGCTGCTCCTGGGCACGCAATGGTACTTGCTATTTAACGTGATTGCCGGGGCCAGCGCTATTCCCACAGAACTGGTGGAAGCCTGCACCGTTTTCCGCTTCAGCAGGTGGGAGCGATGGACCAAGATGATTCTGCCCGCCATCTTTCCTTATTTGGTCACTGCGCTGGTAACGGCCTCGGGAGGAGCGTGGAACGCCAGCATCATTGCCGAGTACTTTCATCTGCAGGGCCAGGTTCACTCGACTGTGGGGCTGGGCGCGCTGATCAGCCAAGCCTCTGATGACGGCAATTTCCGCCTGCTGTTTGCCTCCACCATCTTCATGGCGGCGACCGTGGTCACCATCAATCGCCTGGTATGGCGCAGGATGTACAGGCTGGCCGAGACCAAGTTCAAGCTGGAAAGCTAGCCACAAGCGCGAACGCCAAACACAC
>CAZFRV010000284.1:0-11542 GCA_964521445.1 uncultured Acidobacteriaceae bacterium | reverse complement strand
CAGCAGGTAGCGTGTGAGCATGGCGCCGCCCAGCAGTGAAAACGTGAGCACGTAGGCCAGCATAATCAGCGCGAACTGCAGTTGCACGGGGATGGCGATGCGTTTGCGCTCGCCGGTTTCGTCCACCACTGGGGGAAAGCGCATGGCCACGGCCATGGCGGCGGTCAGGGCCAGCATGTTCATGATCCCAAACAGGGCCCACAGCCGCAGCCCTAACGCCAGGATGAAACGCAACGGGCTCAGCGCCTGGGTGACGTTGTAGCGGAAGAAGTCAGCGTCGCCAAAAAACCTGCCCGTGGCATGATGGTGATAAGCCAGCCAGGCGAGCAAGGGCAGCAGGGGCGTGAGAAATATGGCTGATCGTCCCAGCCGTTGTCGCAGGGGTTCGTCGCGCGCAGCCCACAACTCCCAGATCGCCAGCGCCAGCGGCGTGATCACCGCGGTTTCTTTGGACAGTACGGCAAGAGAGAAAGCAAGCTGGCTGGGCCACAGTCGTCGCTCCACGACGGCCTTCCGGATACCCCACAAGGTGAACGCTGCCGCCGTCAGATCGGCATGGGCGAGAGAGCTCTGCACAAAGAATATGGGATACACAGCCGTGGCAATCGTGGATGCTACCGCCACCCCGGTCCCGGCGAGGCGCCGGGCCATGAGAAGGACGTTCGTCAACGCAAAGGCAGCCAGCAGCAGCATGGCAATGCGCGCCACGGCGGGCTTCCATCCCCCCAGCATGAACCACAAGGCCAGATAGGCTGCTGGCAGCGGCGGATGGCCCGTGTCCAGCGTGGTGTGAGGAATCAGGCTGTGAGAGTGGACCAGATCATAGGCTGCGGGAACGTAGAACCCGGCTTCATCCCAAAAGAAAGGCAAACGCAACAAGGGACCATGCAGAAAGAAGATGACGACAAAAATGACGGAAAAAACCTGAAAGGAAAAAAAACCGCTCAGCCCTTGGTGGAGCCTGGATGTATTTGCTGATTCGTTGTTGCTCTCAGTCTCTCTGCGCATGTGGTCATCGCGTCATCCTTCCGGACGACCTCAGTTGATCTGGGTCCCCGGCTGCAGGGCGCCCGGTTCCAGCTTGATCTCGCCAAAGGTCTTTTCATATTGGGCCACGTTTTGCCCCAGGATGGTCATCAGTGCTTTAGCCTGTTGCGGGCTCAGGTAGATGCCTTGGAAGTTGTGGACTTCAACCTGGTCCGGAGTCTGAGGCTGCAAACGCCCGAAGATCAAAAAGAAATCCCAGACACTCACGCGGACCTGGACGGAGTTGGCATAGCCGTCACGATAGTCGGGTGCATTCAAGAGGCGGATATTGGGTTGCGGCGACATGGACATGAGATGCTTCTCCTGGTGAGCAGCCTTGAACATAACAGAAGTGAGGCGTCCGCGGAAAACTCTCGCCCGGAATCGACTATGGGATCGGGCTGGTCGTTTATAATTTTCAGTCTTCTACGTCTTCCAAAGGCGGTTTCATGGACACCATCATCACTGACGTACACGCGCGCGAAATCCTCGATTCCCGGGGCAATCCTACGGTGGAAGCGGAGGTTACGCTGGGAGATGGTTCGATGGGACGCGCCGCCGTTCCCAGCGGCGCCTCCACCGGCGAGCACGAGGCTGTGGAGCTGCGCGACGGCGACGAGCATCGCTACCTTGGAAAAGGCGTACTGCACGCGGTGGAGAACGTCAACCTCGCCATCGCTGAAGCCCTGCAGGGAATGGACGCATCGGCGCAGCGCGAGATCGACGAAACCATGGTGCGGCTCGACGGGACGCCCAACCGGGAGAGACTTGGCGCGAACGCCATCCTGGCCGTCTCCATGGCTTGCGCCCGCGCCAGTGCGGCATCACTGAAGACGCCGCTCTACCGCTACCTGGGCGGCGCCGGAGCCAACATTCTTCCCGTGCCCATGATGAACATCCTCAACGGCGGCGCGCATGCCGACAGCAACGTTGACTTCCAGGAGTTCATGGCGATGCCCGTGGGCGCGGAGTCGTTTTCGGAGGCGCTGCGCTGGGGCGCCGAAGTCTTCCATACTCTGAAGTCGGTGCTCAAGAAGCGCGGTTATAACACCGCCGTGGGTGATGAAGGCGGCTTCGCGCCCTCGTTGAAAGCCAACGTTGAGGCCATTGACTTGATCCTGGAGGCCATCGCGCAAGCCGGCTTTCGCGCCGGAGCAGACGTGGCCCTGGCGCTGGATCCCGCCGCCAGCGAGTTCTTCGACAAGGAAAAAGGAAAGTATGTTTTCAAGAAGTCGGATAAGTCGGTCAAGTCGTCGCAGGACATGGTGCGCTTCTGGGCCGACTGGGTGCGGCAGTATCCCATTGTCTCCATCGAAGACGGATTGGCCGAGGACGATTGGGAAGGATGGCGGACATTGACCGAGCAACTGGGAGACAAGATCCAACTGGTGGGCGACGACCTGTTTGTCACCAACACCGAGCGGCTGACCCGCGGCATCGATGAGGGCGTGGCCAATTCCATCCTGATCAAAGTCAATCAGATCGGCACCGTCAGCGAGACGCTGGACGCGATCGATCTGGCCGGACGCAACGCCTACACTGCCGTGATCTCGCATCGCTCCGGCGAAACCGAGGACACTTTCATCGCCGATCTGGCGGTGGCCACCGGCGTGGGCCAGATCAAGACGGGCTCGGCTTCACGCACCGACCGTATTGCGAAATACAACCAGCTCCTGCGCATCGAAGAAGAACTGGGAGAGGCTGCCCGGTTCCTGGGCCTGGAGGCATTGAATTACGGCGGGGAGATTGAGTCCGGGGCGGGAGGGTAGTTGCCTGCTGAACCCTGTCCGCTGGATGCTCATTTTCACGTGGCAAAAAAGCGCGGCCAAATTCTGGCCGCGCCCCCTAGGTTTTCGTTAACGGCTACTGTGGACCGTCAGTGTCTTCATCCGTATCTTCGTCGCCCGAGCCGGCGCTGCTTGCCCCCGACTTAACCTGGACTGCGTCACCGGCAAACAACGTAACCGAACCGTGTTCCGTGGCCTTTTTATTGAAGGCAGCGACCTCAGTGTTCAAGAACGAGTTGAGCTGCTGCAAGTGCGTATCCAGCTCCTTGCGGACCTCGGCGGCTTCTTCCAGCTGAATGTCTCTGGGAGCTTCGCCGGAGCCGCCCATCACTCCCCGCATCGCGCCTTGCAGGCGGTTCTGAAAGCGCTGCAGATAGTGGATGTCATCCTGGCTGCCGGGTTGGATTTCATTGTTGTAGAGCGGAGCCTCAAGCGCAGTGATCTTTCGATCCAGCGCCCGCGCCTCTTCCAGCACCGGCCTGTAAGCGACGTTGGTCTGGCCTTCCTGTCCTTCTTCGCTGCCCAACACTTCCTGCAGATTGGCGATCTGCTTGTGCAGGCTGTTGAGCCGGTTGAGGGCCTCATGCAGGGCGGATACCTCGTCGCGCAACTCCATGGCCAGCTTGAACTGTGCGCGCATGGCGTTGTCGTCAAACTTGAATCGTGGATCGGTCTGGACGACCACGTCCTGCGTCTGGGTCTTGCCGTTGACCGTCACCGCCACTTTATACGTGCCGGGCAGGGCTGTGGGCCCGGTGCTGGGATCGAAGAAGAATTCTTCATCGTCGCCTGCTTCGCGCGCCGGGAGGAAGTTCAGCCGCTTGGGGCCGTCATAGCGGAGGTTCCAGGAGACGCGGTTGATGCCGTATTTCGACGGCCCGTTCATGGTGCGGACCACTTGGCCCGAACTGTCCGAGATGGTGATCTTCACCGGAGCCTGTCTGCCTCGTCCGCCGGCGCCCCGTTCGCCGCGTTCCCCGCCGCGTTCGCCTCGTTCGCCGCGCTCCGCATTGGCCTTGATCTCAGTAGGCAGATAGTAGGTAATCACTGCTCCGCTGGCCGGGTTTGGCGCAACGTAGCCGCCGGAAGCAAAGCCGTGTTTGTTCCAGAAATGCCAGTTGATCGCGGGTTGGAGAGGATAGAGATGGAATTCATCCTTGCCGAGCTCGGCGCCGCTTTCTTCGAGCGGAGTAATGTCATCGAGCACGAACAGGCCGCGTCCGTGGGTGGCTACTACCAGGTCGTGCGTGTTCTTGATGATCTTGATGTCATAGATGGGAGTGGTGGGGAAGTTGCTCTTGAGCGCGGTCCAGTGGCCGCCATCGTCGCTCGAGTAGAACAGGCCGGTGTCCGTACCCAGTACCAGGAAGCCCTTGCGATTGGGATCTTCGCGGATCACGCGCGCCGGATCGTCTTGAGGCAAGCCTTGCGCGATCGAGGTCCAGGTTTTGCCGCCGTCGTGGGTCTTGAAGGCGTATGGCTTGTTGTTTTCCACCTCGTGGAAATCGAACGCCACGTAGGCGCTGTTGGCGTCAAAAGGCGAGGCTTCAATCTGCTGTACGCGCCCCCACTGCGGCAGGTTCGGAATCGCCGTAGTCGCATTGGTCCAGTGCTGGCCGCCGTCGCGGGTCACTTGCGCCAGGCCGTCGTCGGTGCCCACCCAGATGGTCTTGGGATCGACAGGAGAAATGGATATCGACAAGATGTCGCCAAAGCTCTCTGCGCCGCTCAGGTCAAGATAGATCGGGCCGCCGCTGCTCTGCTGTTTGCTTTTGTCGTTGCGCGTGAGGTCGGGGCTGATCGGCATCCAGTGCTGGCCGCCGTCGGTGGAGTGGAAGAGCACGTTGCCGCCCAGGTAAACCTCATTGGGATCGGTGGCCGAGACCGCGATGGGCGACGTCCAGTTGAACCGGTACTTCAGGTCCGCCGGCTTCATGGCTTGAACGCCGGCCAGATACGGCCGGACGAAGCTGGACATGCCGGTCTCATTGTTCAACCGCTGGATGGATCCGTTTTGCGAATCGGTGTAGACCACGTGCACGCCTTTCCCGCGCGCCGGGACAGCGTATTCGCCGTCGCCGCCGGTCACGGTGTACCAGTCGAAACCGGTAATGCCGCCGCGGCTCAAGTTGTTGGAAGGTCCGCACCAGCCGTTGTTGTCTTGCAGGCCGCCGCAAAGGTTGTAAGGTGTCTCGTCGTCGTCGGCCACGGAGTAGAACTGCTCGATGGGCAGGTTGTCGAGATAGCGCCAGGTACGGCCGGCGTCGGCGCTGATGTAGGCGCCGCCGTCGTTGCCGTTGATCATGCGGTTGGGATTCTCAGGATCGATCCACAGCGCGTGATGGTCCACGTGCACGCGAGCCGAAGTTGGGCGGGCGGTTCTGCCTCCGTCTTCCGAGAGCATGATGTTGTAGGAGAGGAAGTAGACTTTGTTTTCGTCATTCGGCGCCACCAGCAGCTCGCTGAAATAAAAGCCGCGCGCAGCCAGATTGTGGTTGTTGCTGACCATCCGCCAGTGATCGCCCAGGTCATTGGAATCGTAGAGTGTGCCTTTCTTGTTCTCCACCAGGGCGTAAATGTGACGGGGATTGCTGGGCGCGGCGCCCAGGCCGATGCGTCCGGTGGCTTCCTCGGGCAGGCCCTCGGTCAGTTTTTTCCAGGTCGTGCCGCCGTCAAGCGAGCGGAAGATTCCGCCGCTGGTGCCGCCGCTGTCCAGGGCCCAGGGATAGCGGCGCACGCGCCACATGCCGGCAAAGAGCACCATGGGGTTGCCCGGATCCATCACCAGGGAGCTGGCGCCCGTGTCTTCGTCCACGAATAGAACCTTCTGCCAGGTCTTGCCGCCGTCGGTGGTGCGGAAGACGCCGCGATCCGTGTTGGGTCCCCAGGCGTGACCGAGCACAGCGACGAAAACGATATTGGGGTCGGTGGGATTGATCGCGATGTTGGAAATCTGTCCCGCATCCTTCAGACCCATCAACGTCCACGTGGTTCCGGCGTCGGGAGAGAAGTAAACGCCCTTGCCGGTGATCACGTCATTACGGATATTTTTCTCGCCTGTGCCCACCCACACCAGGTTGGGATTGGAAGGCGCCAGAGCAATGGCGCCGATGGAAGCTGTAGATTCTTTCTCGAAGATCGGCTTCCAGGAGAGGCCGCCATCCTGGGTCAGGAAAACGCCTCCGCCCGCGGCGCCCACATAATAGATGTTGGCTTTGCCTGGAATCCCGGCGACGGCGGTGATACGGCCTCCGCCCACCGCAGGCCCCAGATTGCGGAACTTCATATTCTCCAGCGGATCTTTGGATGCGTCAGGCTTTGCGGACGTGTCAGGCTTGGCCTTTTCCGATGCGCTTGCCTCCGGCCGGGGCCGGGCTCTCTCCGGCTGCTTTTCCTGGGCCATCAGCCGCGTGCCCTGAAGGCACATTGTCACTGCAAGAATCAATGCCAGTTTAGCGAGTGTTTTCATAAGGTGTGCTCCAGCAGAGTAGTGAAGACGAAGGCGAATGATACAGCAAACCGGAGCGGTTTGTTAGTGGGAATCGCGCCGCCCTGGCCAGCCTCCTGCGAAAGTTCGAGCGGCGAGGCGTAGACCCCAAGCAGCGGACCTACGGAGTCAGGCAGTGAAATTAGCGGGTACAAAATCCTGAAGTTTGGGCCATAATAGCTGCTCGAAGGAGCCGCATGAGCGGCGAGGCAGTGAAATCATTTGTCAAAGAGGTCCCGATGAAAAACGTTGTTTGTTGGTTGGCCATGGCCGCTCTGGGATGCACGCTGGCCCAGGCACAGAAGCGTGAGCAGGACCGGCTGAAACATTCCGGTGAAGTCCTGATGGAGATCCTGAACATCCCGGACAACATCCCTAAGTACTGGCTGGATCGCGCTGAGTGCGTCATAGTATTGCCCTCGGTGAAGAAGGGCGCGTTGGGGGTTGGGGCCAACATCGGGCGCGGCGCTATGTCTTGCCGCAGCGGCGCGAACTTCACCGGACCCTGGGGGCCTCCCGCCATGTATGCCCTGGAGGGCATCAGCTTTGGCTTTCAACTGGGTGGCCAAGCCACGGATTTTGTCCTGTTGGTGGAGAACAACAAGGGCGTGAATGCATTGCTGGGGAGCAAGGTGAAGCTTGGCGGAGATGCATCCGCTGCCGCCGGCCCCAAGGGCCGCGATGCCGAAGCCGCAACCGACGTAACCATGCGAGCCGAACTCCTGACCTATTCGCGCGCTCGCGGGCTGTTTGCCGGAGTGTCACTCGAAGGATCAACCCTTCGTCCCGACGGCAGCGCCAACAACAATCTCTATGGGCGCGACGTCACCGCGCGCCAAATCGTCATTGAACACAAGGTAAGCACTCCCCCGTCCGGTGAACTGATGGTTTCCGTCTTGCAGAAAGCTTCGCCCAGAAACAAATCTGACGCCAAGTCGCTGGAAACCTCCAAGTGAAGTCGCTTTTCCGTACCAGGAGCCGGGTAATGTTGGGCGTGATGTTTGCAGCGCTGCTGTCGCCTCAATTGTTGGGGCAGGCGGCCGCAAGCCACCCACCAGCCCCCTGGTCGGCCACTGTCGAACGCACGGTGGGAGGGCCTGAGGCCGATCTTGTGGTGCGCACCGGCGACATCAACAACCTTGGCTTCGGCTGGCCGCAAGGATTCGATCCATTCTCGGGGAAATCCACACCGTCTCATGCCTACCCGTGGACACCGCCCAAGGGAGCGCCTGCCGGAACCGACCGCATCATGCTGGGCTCTGCAGTCACCCAACAGGACATCGGCAGCCGGCCGGGCGATGGTTACGCCGGTTCCACCAAGCGCGGCGATACCATGCCTCAACCGGTCACCCTCGACGTCGGCGCGCTGCCTCCCAAGATCAACGCCGTCCTCTTCCAAATGTTTCTTGATGATTTCCAGGCGCCCGTCTGGCATTCGCGCTTCCAAGTCAGTCTGAACGGCACCCGAATCCCCTCTTTTGAAGAGGCTGTGAACGCGCTCCAGCAAACCGGTCCCATCGGCAAGCTGGTGACCCTCAAACTCCTGCCGGAATATTGGCCGCTCCTGAAGTCGGGCAAGGCCACGCTGCTGATCGACGATCCGACCACGCACGCGCCTGACGGCTACGCCATCGATTTCGTTCGCATTCTGGTCAACCCTCATGATTACAAGTATGTTGTAACGATCGCGGGCTCGGTTGTGGACGCCGACACCCACCGCCCGATTCCCGCGGCCACCGTGACGGCGGCCCTGGCCACTGCCAATGCCGATCCGAGCGGGCGCTACCTCTTGAAGCTAGTGGCTGCGGGTCTGGTTGTGGCGAGCGCCACCGCCGCCGGGTACGACGACGGCGTGATGCCTGTGGATTTGGTCGCCGGTGAGAGCGGCACGGCCAACTTTGAGTTGCACAAGCACCAGGAAAAGGCCGGCGATTTAGCGAAGGCTGTTGCGGAAAAGGGCTCGGCCACCGTCTATGGTTTGCACTTTGACGTTGGCTCGGCCAACCTGCGGCCCGATAGCGCGCCTGCACTCGACGCCATCCTGGCCTTGGTCAATGGCAAGCCCGGATCGCGCTGGGTGATCTCAGGGCATACCGACAATCAGGGAGCCGCCGCTCTCAATCAGAAACTTTCTCAATCGCGCGCCGCGTCGGTAGTAGCGTGGCTTACTGCCCACGGCGTGGCCGCCAGCCAGCTTACGCCCCAGGGCTTCGGTGCTACACGACCGGTGGCTGATAACACCACGGAAAACGGCCGCGCTCTTAACCGGCGCGTGGAGATTGCACCGGCGCCATGAAAGCTTTCTGCGTCACTTGATTCCGCTGGTCGGCTGACCGCCGCTCATTTTCCGTTTCTCGAAAATCACGATGTGCTGGATGGGAAGTGTTTCCAGCGTCTTCAGGCGCGTCAATCCTACCGCTTGCATCTCCTTCTCCAGTTGCTCCACCGACATCTTGTGCAATTCCTTGATCCGTACTCTGGGATCTTCCTTGCGATACTCCACGAAGACAACTCGTCCTCCCGGCTTGAGCGCCTTGCCGATCGCCGTCATGACTTCGAAAGGATAAGCAAGCTCGTGATAGACATCCACCATCAGCACCAGGTCCACACCGTTGGCGGGTAGATGAGGATCGTTCTCCGCACCCTTCACGACTTCCACGTTCGCGACCTTCTGCGCGGCCATCCGTTGACGGAGAGTTTCGATCATCTCGTCCTGGATTTCCACGGCCAGGACTTTGCCCTTCTTGCCGACCTTGGGGGCAATCCGAAACGTGAAATATCCGGACCCGGCGCCAAGGTCCGCAACGACCTCGCCGCCGCGGAGCTGCAGGGCGTCAATCACATCCGCCGGACGCTCTTCCTGCTCGCGCTCCGGACGGTCCAGCCAGGGAATGCCGCCCGGTCCCATGACCTGAGCGATTTCTCGGCCCATATAGAACTTGCCGGTGCCATCCGGATCGTGGATCTCGCGGGTTTCGTAGACGGGTTTCGGCGGCGCGCTTGCCGCTTGTCCGGCCCACAGCAGGCAAGGCTGAATCGTTGTTTGAAGAAGTGCGTGACCCTTGACTTGTGACGAGAGGAAGCCGGCCGGGAAGCATGTGGCCGCGAGAATCCAGGTGAACATGCGCCGTGCCTGCTCAAAATTCATACGATTGTCTTCAGTACTGGTTTGCTCATTGATTCGCTCCGCAGTCTCTTGCCTCCGGCGGCTTCTTGGGGTTTAACCTCGTCAAACCTTATAATTCTTAGGCGCCGTATTGGCGCATTTAAGATATATCAAAGATCGTGCAAGGAGATCGTTTGTGATCAAAAAACTGTTGGTTGTGTTGGGCCTCGTCCCATTTTTCGCTGTCGCATGTTTTGCCGAGCATCTGACCGGCTATGTCTCCGACGAGCAGTGTGCCGTGAGCAGCGCCAAAGCCGCGAAGGCGACGGACTGGATCAACCCCAAGGCGTTCGAATCCTGCGCGCAGAAGTGCGCGAAAAAGGGCTCCCCGGTGGTATTCGTTACCGAGGACAACAAAGTCTTGAAGATCGATCCTTCTTCGGCGAAGAAAGCCGGCGCTCTCCTGGGTCACAGAGTCTCCGTCGAGGGCAAAGTTGAGAACGGCACGCTCAAGATCAACAAGATCGCCGGCATCGAAATGGAGCCGCAAAGCAAAGCCAACGATCAAGAAGAACATACGCACTGAAAAGCTGTTGGTCCGACCACTTGAAAAAGTACACCCTGACTCATGGCCCAAATCTCTTATCTGGAATGCTCTAAGTGCGGCGATCATTTGAGTGCAGCGAAACCGCAGACCGTCTGTCCCAAGGACGGCGGTTCGCTGTATGTGCGTTATGACCTGGCGCAGTTGAAAGGGAAGTTCACGCCTGATTCTCTGCGTGGCCGTCCGGCAACCATGTGGCGCTACAGTGAGGTCCTGCCCGGCGATGAACCGGTGACTCTGGGCGAAGGCTTTACGCCGATGCTGCCCAGCCGCGATCGTCGCAACGTATATATAAAGGATGAAGGGCTGAACCCTACCGGATCGTTCAAGGCACGGGGGCTCTGCGCGGCCGTTACCATGGCCAAACAATATGGTCTCAAAAAGCTGGCCGTGCCTTCCGCCGGCAACGCCGCCAGCGCGCTGGCCGCTTATTGCGCCGCTGCCGCCATTGAAGCCCACATCTTCATGCCCCAAGACGTACCCACGGCCAACCTGGTGGAGTGCAAAGCCTATGGGGCCAAGGTCACGCTGGTGGACGGCTTGATCTCCGATTGCGCCCGGATGGTGAATGAGCGCAAACAAGCTGAAGGCTGGTTCGATATTTCCACGCTGAAAGAGCCGTTCCGCGTGGAAGGCAAGAAGACCATGGGCTATGAAGTGGCCGAGCAGCTCGATTGGGAGTTGCCGGATGCCATTTTCTATCCTACGGGCGGTGGCGTTGGCTTGATCGGCATGTGGAAGGCCTTCGATGAGATGGAGCAGCTTGGATGGCTCGATGTAGGGAAGAAGGGGAAGAAGCGTCCCCGACTAAGACCAAAGATGATCTCGGTGCAAGCGGCGGGCTGTGCGCCGGTGGCCAAAGCCTGGGACGAACACAAACCCGTCGCGGAAATGTGGCCGAACGCTCAAACCCTGGCCGCCGGGCTGCGTGTGCCCAAGCCCTACGCGGATTACATCATTCTCGACATTCTCAAGCAGAGTGGCGGGACCGCAATCGCCGTCTCCGACCAACAGATCTTTGAGGCTGTCGAAGAGTGGGCCAGCCGGGAAGGTGTGTTTGCCGCCCCCGAAGGAGCAGCATCTCTGGCGGCTTACAAGATCTTGCTGGCCCAAGGATTCTTGAAACCGACGGACAAAGTTGTGCTCTTCAATACCGGTTCCGGCTTGAAGTACATTGACGTGATCGCCGATGCACTCAAGATTCGAGCTGCCGAGCCGAAAGCAGAAGCGGCTGTGCCGGCAGGAAGGAATATTGGGGGGATCATTCAGCCGTATTGAGCTTTTTCTTACATCCCGAGCGCAACGAGGGAGCCCTATAGCAACCAGTCTTCATATGTTCCATCAGGGATTGTGACAAGAGAAAATGCTTGAAGTAGTTCTTAGCCTGAGAATCTCAAGACAATAGGGTTCCCTCGCTGAGCTCGGGATTTCAGAAAAAACGTGACCCAACGCCTCTACTCCCACGACTCCTTCCTCTACGACTTCGACGCGCGCGTCGACGCATCGCTCACGCTCGACGGCAAGCACGCCGA
>CAZFRV010000283.1:0-15498 GCA_964521445.1 uncultured Acidobacteriaceae bacterium | reverse complement strand
CCCATGACGAGGGCTGGGACCGCTGGCTGCAGTTGCTGAAGAGCTTGTAATGTGGGGGAGCGCGAGCCGCCGCAAACATTTCTAAACAGCTGGTTGACGACCGCCCGGATGGCCCGTCTATGGAACCGGGGACGGTATTTCTGCGTACCTAGCTCTGACCGATTCATTCAGAATCCCCGTCTGGAGGCGACCGTCATGAACAATTTACTAAAGGCGCGGAACCTTGCAAGGGTCCTGGCGTTCATCGCCCTGGCTGCCCTGCCGCTCGCCGGGCAGAGCCAGCCACAGGACAAATTCCAGCGCAGCTTTGCCGTCAACGCCGGGAGCACGCTCAAAGTCGACAACTACAAGGGCTCCATTCACGTGACCGGCTCCAACACAAATCAGGTCGTGGTCAATGTCTTGAAGCGGTTCGAAGGCGGCAACGACGCTGACCGCAAGTGGTGGATGGAGAACACCAAGATCAACTTTCGCAATGACAGCGGACGAGTCGAGATAAATGTCGTGTATCCCGACCAGTCCTGGAGCTGCTGGCTCTGCTGGGCTGGACATGACAATTACGTGGCCCAGGTGGAACTGGAAATCCAGGTCCCTACGAAAACCAACCTCGATCTGGACGGTTACAAGCCCGACATCAAAATCGATTCCCTCCAGGGCGACATTCGCATCAAGAGCTACAAAGCGCCTATGACGATTGAATCGACCACCGGCGCCATCCACATCGATACATATAAGGATGCGATCCGTCTCCGCAACGTGGCAGTGCGCGGCGAACTGGACATTCAATCCTACAAGGCCGAGGCGCAGATCGACGCGCGAAGCCTGGAAGGCACGGCCAATGTGCAGACCAGCAAAGGCAGCATCGTCCTGCGCGTGCCCCAGGAGATCGGCCTGAACGTGGACTACGCCGGCGGCCGCAGATCCAGTTTCCACACCGATTTTCCTCTGGCGACCCAGGTTTCGGGCAGATACGGTCAGGACGTCCGCGGGACCATCAACGGCGGCGGTGCGCACCTGGTTCTGCGCACAGACCGAGGAACGGTTTCGCTGGTAAAGAGGGCCGACGAACTCTGACAAGATCTTCCAGCAAGCTTCGCTTGGCGACAAATACGGAAGTCCCGCTGGCGGCGAGTGCCGGCGGGTCCTCAATTCACTGTAAGATATCGCTAAGATAACGCTGACTCACACTTCGAGGTAACATGCGTCTTCTCAGATTCTTCCTGATCTCCCTGGTCTGCAGTCCTTCCTTCTTCGCCCAGAGCGTTTCCCAGCACGGAATTGAAACCGCGGACCTGGATCGCAAAGCCGATCCCTGCACTGATTTTTCTCAGTATGCGAACGGCACGTGGCATGCGCAGAACCCGATCCCGGCCTACATGGACCGCTGGAGCCGCCGCTGGCAAGCGGGCGAAGTCGCCAAGGATCAGCTCAAAGAAATTCTGGATGACGTCTCACGCCGCACGGATTGGCCCAAAGCCAGCGTGGAACAATTGATCGGCGACTATTACGGCTCCTGCATGGATCAGGCGCGCATCAACAAGCTCGGACTGGCGCCCGCCGAACCGATGCTGAAGGAAATCGACGCCATCAAAAGTCCGGCCGATTTACAGCGCATGGTCCGCCGGCTGCACGAACTCGGCATCTTTGTTCCCTTCGGCCTGACTTCTCAGCCGGACAACCACGACCCGACCCAGACCATCGCCAATATCTTTGCCAGCGGCCTGGGTCTTCCCGACCGCGATTACTACCTGAAGCCCGAACCCCGCTTCCAGGAAGCCCGCGAAAAGTACATGGTGCACCTGGCCAACATGTTCAAGCTGGCGGGCTACGAAGAAGTCAAGGCCAAAGCCGCGGCCGACACGGTGTTCCAGATGGAGAGGAAGCTGGCGGAAAACTCACTCGACAATGTGGCTTTGCGCGATCCGCGGGCCACCGACCACAAGACGACTTACGCTGCCTTGAAGAAACTGGCTCCCGCAGTAGATTGGGACGGCTACTTTACGACGGCCAGAATTTCCCGTGCCGACCTGAACGTGTCCGAGCCCAGATTCCTGCAGGAAGCGGATCGGCAGTTCCGGGAAACATCTCTCGCCGACTGGAGAACTTATCTCAAGTGGCAGCTTCTGAACGGTTCGGCGAATACGCTGTCGCAACCGTTTGTCGATGAGAACTTCGCGTTTAACGGAAAGTACCTGAGCGGCGCAACCGAGATCAAGCCGCGTTGGAAGCGCTGCGCGGAAGCGACCGACCAGCTTTTGGGAGAAGCTCTGGGCCAGAAGTACGTTCAGAAATATTTTCCGCCCCAAGCCAAAGCTCGTGCCCAGGAGATGGTCGCGAACATTCTTGCCGCCATGCATGACACCATTGAGAGTTTGCCCTGGATGGGACCGGAGACCAAGAAAAAGGCGTTGGAGAAACTTTCGACCTTCAATCCCAAGATCGGCTATCCCGACAAATGGAAAGACTACAGCAGCATCAAGGTAAGCCGCGATTCTTACTGGAACAACCAGGTCGCCGCAGTCCGCTGGAATGTCGTTGACGATAATTGGGCCCTGATCGGCAAACCCACCGACCGCGGCCGCTGGGGCATGACGCCGCCGACCTCCAACGCTTACTACAACCCGTTGCTCAATGAGATCGTGTTCCCTGCCGGAATCCTGCAACCGCCGGCGTTCGATGTGAATGCCGTGGATGCCGTGAACTACGGCTCCATTGGGGTCGTGATCGGGCACGAGATCAGCCACGGGTTTGACGATGAGGGTGCGCAGTATGACGCCCAAGGCCGTCTTAACAACTGGTGGACACCCGACGACCAGAAGCGTTTCCAGGAGCGGACCTCATGCGTGGTGCGCCAGTTCGACAGCTACTTCATCGAGCCCAACATTCACCACAACGGCAAACTGGTCTTGGGCGAGAGCATCGGGGACTTGGCGGGAGCCAAGATCGCGTATCTTGCGTTCAAGAAGGCGCAGCAACAGCACGCGGCGCCGACCATCGACGGCTTCACCCCGGACCAGCAGTTCTTCCTCGCCTGGGGACAGTGGCGCGGCGACGAGATTCGTCCGGAGACGCAGCGGAAGATGGTCCAGGGCGATCCGCACCCCATCGCCAAATACCGCGTGATCGGGCCGCTCTCTAATCTGCCGCCGTTCGCTCAGGCATTCAGTTGCAAGCCTGGACAGCCAATGGTACGCACGGACGACCGTTGCGAGGTTTGGTGAAGTGTTTCATTCACACCGCAGTACCAGCTGGCTAATCCACTTCATGTCGTTCCTCCGCTCAAGCCGTTTCCAGAATGCGGGCGATGGCGCCGCTCATGCGCCCCCAATGCTCGGTCTCCGCCGCCAGTTGCTTCTTGCCCGCTGCGGTCAGGCGGTAGTACTTGGCACGCCGGTTATTGTCGGATACGCCCCACTCCGCTGCCAGCAGTCCGCGCAGTTCCAGGCGGTGCAACGCTGGATAAAGGGCTCCCTCCTCGACTTTAAGCACGTCGTCTGAGGTTTCCTGAATGTATTCGGTGATGGCGTAGCCGTGCATGGCGCCGCGTACCAGCGTCTTCAAGATGAGCATGTCCAACGTGCCCTGCAACAGCTCGCCCGGCTTTGGATTTCGATCCCCCATAATCCGCTTAGGGGAGTATGGGCTGGGCACGCGCCAAAGTCAAGCGGTCTTCACTGTGTGCGATCGCGCTGGTCAAACTGGAGAGAAGAAAAAAACATCCCGGAAGCGTGCCGGGGTGCACGCTTCCGGGGCCGGGCTGGGTATTAGCGACGCCAGCCGTTGTCGTAGCCTTGCTGATAACCTTGGGCGTAACCTTGCCGGTAGAGGTCCTTGTAGTAATTCTTGCTGCCGAACCCGGGATAGTAGCCGCGATCGGCGTGATGATAGTTGTCGTCGTGCGTGGGACGGAAGCTGTGACCGGTACGGCGGTCATGGAGTCCGTCGCTGTAACCATCCTGGTAGCCGAACTTGCGCGGCGTCTCCGCGACATAGACAGGGCGGTCGCCGCCGTAAAAGCTTTCGCCACGAAATCCATCGCCGCGAACTTCGCGGTAGCCGCGCTGATAACCCTCGCGAAAAGCGTGGCGGTCGTCGGCCTCACGCCAGCGGTTGTCGTCCCCATCAGGACGACGCCCATGACGCGCGTCCCACTGCCCTTGGCGGTAACCTTCCTGAAATGCCTGACGGTCATCGCGGTCCTGATACTGCACCGGAACTAAGGTTTGGGCCGCCGCCCACGCTGAACTCACTCCCAGGAACGCCGCGCTCAACAGCATCGCTCGCACGTATTTCACTAGTCCTCCCTCAACTCTTCTCTTTCATACGAGGCGTTAACGCCCTCTGACTTCCCATTGCTGATACTGAACACACCTACGCGCCCGGCCACTCGGCGAATTTGTTAATTTGTGTAAGAAGTGTGTAAGGCAGATCTTGCGCAACCGTGGCATAGTCTGGCAGAGCGATTTGTCTCAGACACATGTCTGCCCGGTGCCGTTGGTATCTTGAAGAAGGTGGACTCGCAACGCCGGAATCGCTGAAGCAGATCGGTACGGCCCCAGCAGGCTGCGGAAGACGCAAACTGCGCGACGATTTGCGTCATTGATGAAAGCTGAAGACGTGCTTAAAAATCTGTCCCGCACATTCCCAACCTTCAGGGTTTTCTTCCGCAGCCTGCCGGAGCCGTGCCGATATCCAAGTTCAGCGAGAATGCATCTCCTGCCGGGCTATTTCACTGAGTTGCCTGACTTCATCTGCGCCTGGGTGCCGTCCTGGGCGACATCCAACTGGTACTTCTGTCCGGAGAACCGCACTGCACTGAGTTCCCTGCTCCCGGAGTTGGTCTTCACTTCGGTGGCATCTTGCGAGGCTTTCTGGTCGAGTGTCACGACCTTGCATGGCGCGGTCGCAATCTCTTTGCCGCCTTTCATGATGTGCAGGCTGGTGTCCGGCCCATCACCGTCCCAGACAACCGTGTAGCTTCCAGGCGCGATTTGCTTGCCGTTGACCAGAACCGGATCGGCAACCTCGAGGGTCCCTTTGTGGGAAGCACCGGCTGCGAACGCGCTTGCAGCCAGCAATACTGCCATCATCAACGTCATTAATCTCGAAAATAGCGGGGACTTCATTACATCACTCCTTTGTTCTTCCCGAAAGCGTCGGGAACGGCTGGAGGCGGCCTGGTTGAAGGCCCTCGATCCCGCTTGCATTTCCTTGCCGATGGCCTAGAATGCTCTACCTGGGGTCTGCTGAAAAAGTGGCGCCCAAAAAGCGCAGGCTTTTCTTTGCGGGGATCGCGCTCGCCTGAGGCCGCCAAACCGTGGGCGGGAACGATCCCTGGACCCCTCATCGTTGAAACCGCGAAAGCAACTCGCTTCCCGGTCCGTGTAGTGCACTGATAGATACGCCGGCGCAACGCTAAAGGTTTCAAACATTACGCCGATTACTCCCTCTTAGACGCGCCCCGCAAAAACGGGTTAGCGATTCTCACGGCCTTTAACAATTCTTTCGGATCAAATACTGCAACTGTTCGAAAGCGAACGTTCGAAAATGAACAGCGCGAGAGTCCGGCAAAGTATGTTTTTTGGGATGAATTCTTTCGGATGAAGATGAAAGAGCTTAATCAGCCGCTTTCGAATCGCCGGGTGTGGTGTCAGGAGCATTGAGCGGAGTCGCTGGCGGCTGATGCCAGTGCTCGCGAGGAACAACTTTGTCATGCTGCGGATCGCCCACATAAGCGGGTGTCATGATCTGCACGCCGAACTCGTTAAACGCATCGAGAATATTGCGGTTCAATTCAGCGACGACAACATACGCCAACTGGCACGGTGCTAAATGCGCATTGATCTCATAGGTGATATCGAACGTATTCAACGAGAGCTCAAGCACGAAAGGCGAAGGGTTGGCGCGGATTCCCCGTGTCCGTCGCGCTGCCAGCAGCAGCATTCCTTCCACCTGGCGCCAGGGCGCGTCGTATCCGATCCCGACTTTGGAACTGACGATCACGCCTTGCTCGCCGGGCTTGTTGTAGTTAATGATTGCCTTGTCCATCACTACGGAGTTGGGAATGGTGATGATTTCGTTCTTGCGGGTGCGCACGCGAGTCGTCAGCATTCCCATCTTTGTGATCCAACCGACAACCTCCCCGATGGTCACCAGATCGCCGACCTCGAACGCATCCAGGTAGGTCAGCGATATCCCGTTGACTGCATTGGCCACCAAGCCGGTGGAACCCAAAGACACCAACACTCCCAGAAAGAGCGAAATTCCTTTGAACGCCGGCGACTCTGCTCCCGGGATATAAGGATAGGCCACCAGCACGGCGAGAATGATCAGCGCGATGTTGACCAGCCGGTCGGTGGTTGGCGCCCATACCGGCCGGAAGCCTTCCACTGTGATGGCGCCCTCGCGGATCCTGATAAAGAAGAAATGAATCAGCTTGGTCAAGTACCAGGTGACGAGCAAGACCAGAACCACGAAGACGAGGGAGGGCAGGTCAGCTAAGAAGGCGGTGGTAAACTCCTTGACCGGATGCAGGACTTGCTCCCGCATTTTCTCCGAAAACGGACGCGTGCTGGGAAAGATCGACAACAGCAGCCGCACGCTGCCCCAAACAACGATCAGCGATAACACGAAACGCGTGAAGTTCAGCGTGCCCTCAACCAGCTTTTGCGTTCTTTCATGGACGAGCAGGAGCGCAAGCCGTTTGTCTCCTTTGGCTGCTTGCTTTTCCAGCGTTGCCTTCGCCCGCCGCGCTACCTCGCGTGTCAGCGCCCGGAAAACAGCCAGCAGTACCAGGCAAATCACAATGACCAGGACGGCGAGGGCCAGCCTGGTTAGTTTCAGGCGTAAGCTGTGCTCGGCCCGATAGGCGTCCACGGCCCGCTGCATGGCGGAGGCCCATTGTTGTGCGAGTTCTTCTTTGGTGATGCCGGCCACCCTGGCATCGCCGTCGAAGACTGAGGCCACCAGAGTGTCGCCCGACATTACGTCTACCGTAGCGTCCTCCGGTTGAACGGAGAAGCCAGGCGCGGAGGCGTCGTCGCCCAGCCGCTTGAGGAGTTGCGATATGCGCGAGGCCCGGGCCGCGGGCGTGAAAGTCTTGTAGCCCCAGTGGATGTCCAGGACGTTCCGGCCGTCAAGCCGGACGGGAGCGGCAACGGGAGCGGGCTGCGATGCACGCTCCTGACCCTGGACAGTCGGCCTTCCGCCTGGCTGCGGAGTTCCGCCTGGGGATTGTGCCACCGCGGAAACGGCTACCAGGCAGACCAAGCCCGCGACTACCAGCGTGCGTCGGAAGAGAGAGCGGGCAGCCGAAAGGCCCCGTCTACGCATTGTTAGGCCCAGCTCCAAATAGAAATCGATGCCGCAAGCAGCTGCTCTGTTGGCGTATCGCGCAAAATTGTTCGGAGCCAACCCAAAGCAACTGTCCGCGCACCGGCACCTTCCAACCACAAGAGGGAGGTGGACGATGGGCTCGCGCTCGCCTGCATTGCGACTAGGATTTTTCCTGCTGGCTGCTATCTGTTTCCTCCCCGGCCGGTCATGGGCCCACGCTATCATCCTGGAGAGCACGCCCAAGGTGAACGGTGTGGTCACTGGTCCGGTGCTCGAGATCAAACTGAAGTTCAATGTGCGTATCGATGGCGCGCGTTCTCAGCTAACCCTGGTCCTTCCCGACGGCACCGCGCGCGCCGTGGAGTTTCCGCAACAGCCGTCGCCGGATTCGCTTTCGGCAACCGTCCCCAAGCTCCTTCCCGGCAACTACCAGTTGCATTGGCAGGTCCTGGCGAGCGACGGTCATATCACGCAAGGAGACATTCCCTTCACTGTAGCCACCCACTAGAAAGCGCATGCGAACTCAGGCCCTGTTCGGAATTATCACGGTACTCCTGCGGGCGGCCACGCTGGTCTTCCAGTCGCTGATCATCGGGGGCATTGTGTTTCAACGCTGGATCGCAGCCCCTGAAACACCCGAGGATAATCGGCGCCTCGGAGCCCTGGTGGTTAGGATCTCCGCCATCGTTCTCGCCACGACGCAAGCCCTCTACCTGGGACTAAATACGAAAATCCTCACGGACAGCCTGGGCGCCGGTCTGAGCGAAATCGCCGGGGCTAACTTCTTCATTGCCGGCGCGGTGACGATCGCGGCTGCCGTCGCCATTGCCTCCCTTCTCCACAGCCGGACAGCGCGTCCGGGAAATCTGGTTGCGTTCCTTGCGCTAGTCGTGTTGGCTTGCGGAGTGCTGGCAAGCCATGCGTTCTCACGCATGGAGGATAGAGCGATGCTGGTGGCTTGCACGGCGGTGCACCAGGCCGCGGCCGCGGTGTGGATCGGCGGCCTGCCGCAGCTTTGGATCGCGCTGCGCGCAACCAACCCCGACTCGTCTTCCCGCGCCGCCCGGAGATTCTCCAGGCTAGCGCTGGTGTCGGTGCTGGCACTGCTGGCAAGCGGCATCGCTATGACTCTGCGCTACATCGATTCTCCGGCAGCGATGTACGGCACCACCTACGGCCTTATGCTCGGGGCCAAAATTCTCTTCTTTCTGGTCCTGATCGCAATCGGAGCCATGAATCGAAAGCTGGTGCGTTCCGTGGACCATGCGCGACCACGACTTCGCCTGCGCTATTTGCTCGAAGCTGAAATCGGCATCGGAATCACCGCCATACTGGCCGCAGCATCGCTGACGTCCCAACCTCCGGCCACGGACCTTAGGTTCGACCGTGCGACCGCCGGCGAGATCTGGGCTCGCATGAAGCCGGTGTGGCCGCGATTCAGCAGCCCCAAGCTGGCTGAGGTCACGCCATCGGCTCTGCAGGCAATCAAACGGGCAGCGCGGGCCGGCTTGCCGCTTCCCTCCATCCATGTGCCCAACGCGGCGGCCGACATCGCCTGGTCGGAATACAACCACCACTGGGCCGGCCTTTTCGTTCTGCTCATCGGCTTGCTGGCCGCGATGGCGCAGAGACGCCGTCTCAAGGCCGCCCGCTATTGGCCATTGCTGTTCATCGGCTTGGCGGTGTTCATCTTTCTGCGCGCTGATCCGGAAGGCTGGCCGCTTGGCCCTGACAGTTTCTGGGAGGCGATCCAGGACGGCGGTGTGCTGCAACATAAAGCGTTCGCTCTGCTGCTGGTGGTCTTCGCGATCTTCGAGCTGCGCGTGCAGCTCGGAAAACTGGGCGTTCGTGCGGCTGTCTATGTCTTTCCCGCCGTCTGCGCCCTGGGTGGGGCCTTTCTGCTGACTCACTCGCACGTTCTCGACAATATCAAGGAACAACTCCTGGTTGAGTTGAGCCATACTTCGATCGCCATCGCCGCTGTTCTTGCCGGATGGTCTCGCTGGCTGCAGGTTCGTTTACCCAAAGACGACGCGGCATTAGCTTCGCGAATCTGGCCGGTGTGCTTCATCGCTATCGGCGTCATTCTGCTGAACTATCGGGAAGCGTGACGCCCGGTACGATTATCCGCCGGGATGTGTAACCGGCAAGCCCACCGTGACCAGCAACGCCGTGATTAGCATCGACAGGCTCATCGCCAGGATAATCCACCGCACGAGTTTCTGGTCAAAGCCGGAGACCAGTCCGGCGAGGAACAGCGACGCGGTAAACAGCACCCCAGCCATCGCGTAGGTATCGCCGGTGCGGTTCGCCTCCCGAGCCTCCTGATATGTAGCGGCCGACTTCGCTTCCAGCTCGCGGGCCTCTTCATCAACTTTCGCCTGATATTGTGGCATGACAAACGGAGTGCTCGGAGCCTGAGGATTCTTCAGCGGTTGGGTGGCAATCCAGGCACGCACGGCCTCGCGCATTTCGGGGCGCATGCGGGACAGCACAAAGTTGCTTAACTCGGTCTTGCCCGCGTACATACTGCGCGCGAATTCCACGAACAGCGCGGCTTCGACCGTGCGAAGCTGATTTGAAGTGATGGACTTTTCGCTGGCCGCCCGGGACTGCGCGGCGGCATCCATCAGGCGGAACGTCTGCAAGCCGCCCCACAAGCTGGATTGGTAAGCGCACCAGGAAGAACCCAGCGTTGCCGCCGCCATGAGAACCACGGCCATCATGTTGGTGCGATGGTCCCAGCTCCTCCAGCTCTTCGACTCCCGGGCCGCGTCCGTTTTACTTCTCTCCGTCATGCGCCGTGCCTTGGTCCCGATTGTTCATGCAGCTTTTCTCTCTGGAACCACCTCGGGTGCAGCTTCAGGCACTACGTATTTCTCGATGTCCTTTTCCAGGAAGTAGTTCAGCACAGTGCGGATGGTTGCGATAGCGCCCAGTTGCCCGATGTCGGTCCAGGTGGGAGAGATGGCGGTACGAATAATGTCGGCGGCCAGTTCAAACTCAAGGCCCAGCAGCAGCCACATGGCAAAACGCACCCAGACTTCTTTTCGAGCACTCAAGCTAGCTTGCCTGGTAAAGGTCGGAGGCAGCACGCGGATCAGGGCCTCGACTGCGCCGATGACAATCAACAACGCTGCCGCCCCTTCCACCGCCAGCGCCACGTAGCCGGCTAAGGTCCGAAAAGCTTCCTCCATCCGGGACTCCCGTACTGATGCGCGATTGAAACTTTAGGCCCGGCTAAGTCTTGTACAGCCAGACCATGCCCGCGGCCATGAGCATCAGCCAAATAGCGGCAACAACTGCGACACCGGCCCGGCTGGCCAGCGTGGGCACTTGCTGCTCCCTTTGTGTCGCTAAGGTCCGGGCACGCCAGCGTGCGTCGCAGATCACTGTCTCGGGTGCGAGCCAATGCGCCAGCTTGAATCCGGCCGCCAATGCCAGAAAATCATCCAGGAAGCCGATGACCGGGATAAAGCTGGGAATCAACTGGATGGGGCTGAAGAGATAGCCTACGGCGGATGCCACCAGCAGCTTCGCATACCACGGCGTGCGGCGGTCCTGGAGGATGAGCCAAAGAACTTGCATCTCATTCCGGAGTATCTGCGCCTGCTCTTTCCAGCTCTTACCGCGAAGCTCCAGCGCGAATTCCGGCGTGCCCTCGGGCCTTGGGGAAGGCTTAGCTGGCTTGAACGCGGGCGCCGTGGTGTCAGAGAGCCATCCCATGCTCAGGTGCGCTCCATGGGATTGGCGTCATTCGACTTCACGCGCATAATGCAGCGAAATCCCTGGTGACAAGTTCCGGTGTCCACCTGCTGGGCAATACGGGCCGCCGGGCGATAGCGCAAACAGTAGTTGGCAGCGCACAGAAAAGATCCGCCCTTTAACACTTTGCGCGGGATGCGAATCTCCGGGGTCCGGGGATCGTAGCTCTTCTCGCGGGCATCGCTCTTGGCGCTGCCGGAGCAGCATGCCTTCGCCGGCGGGTGCTGCTGAAACCAGTCACAGGTCCATTCCCAGACGTTGCCGGTCATGTCGTAAAGCCCATAGCCATTGGCGGGAAAGGCTCCCACAGGCGAGGTCCGTTCGTAGCCGTCAACGAGAAGGTTTTGCAGCGGGAACTCGCCTTGCCAAACATTGGCCATCATCTTCCCACCGGGAGCAAATTCGTTACCCCACGCATAAACAGCGCCTTCCAGCCCGCCGCGCGCGGCAAACTCCCATTCGGCTTCAGTGGGGAGCTCTTTGCCCGCCCATTTGGCATATGCTTCAACATCTTCATAGGCCACATGCACCACAGGATGGTCTTCACGTCCTTTAAGAGTGCTTGCCGGCCCCTCGGGATGACGCCAGTCTGCGCCCGGCATGTAGGTCCACCAATTGTGATAATTGCGAAGATCGACGCGCAGAGTTGGCTGGCGAAACACCACCGAGCCGGCCACCAGCAGGTGCGGCAGCGCGCCCGGATAGAGCGATGCATCGGGCACACGCTCCGCGACCGTGACATAACCTGTGGCATTGGTGAAGCGCGTGAAGTCCGCGTTCGTCACCAGGTATTTGTCCATCCAGAAGGCGGCTACAGTCGCATCGCGGGCTGGAGCCTCCTCTGGATAGTGATGGTCGGAACCCATGCGGAAGGTTCCACCGGGAATCCAGACCATGTCCTTCGACGGAACCGGTTCCCGCACTCTCGTCTCGGGCATGCGGCTTTCCGCGGGACTGATCGAGGCGAGCTTGGCCATAGAGGCGTTCCTTCCCGGTTGCCGGTTACGATCGCGGCCTAGGAAGCTATTTTTTTCCCGGCAGGCAATCACCGAGCACTTTGCCTTTGAACTTCATGTGCAGATCGCCGGCGAACTCCTTACTTGGAGCGCCCTGGCCGCCAGCACCTGCCGCAGCCGGTGCTACCCCGGTCGGATCCCCAGGAGCAGCCACAGCCACTCCGGTTTGCGTCCAGCTAGTTTGGATTTCCACCCGCTTGCCCATATACGCTCCGAGGTCGCTGCCGGCGCGGAGTTGCAAGACGCTGCCATCGTCAGTCTTGAGCACGTAGCCCGGGGATCCTATGGCAACGCAGCCGGTGATCGTCCTCGAGCCCTGGGAGATGCTGGCGTGCTGGTGCTCCTGGCCCCAGCACGCCGTTACAAATAACACGGTGACAAATATCAAACAAACTCTACGCATAACGTACCTCCTGGTTGGTCAAACAAGCTTTTTGCAACGTCC
Source organism: uncultured Acidobacteriaceae bacterium (assembly GCA_964521445.1). Taxonomy (GTDB): domain Bacteria; phylum Acidobacteriota; class Terriglobia; order Terriglobales; family Acidobacteriaceae; genus Angelobacter. The sequence continues at coordinate 2,937 of CAZFRV010000283.1, read as the reverse complement.
AATTCATCGGCAGCGTAAGCGTTGATGGCATCCCACCATCCGCCCTTGCTGCTGACAACTCCTTAGCTTTTCGCCTTCGGCGGAAAGTCCTTGAACATCTTCTCGACGGCCTTATCGATCTTCTTGGCATTCTTGTCCGGCTTGTCAGAGATGTCGTCGGACGCCGTTCCCCGGAACACCATCTTTTTGGTCTTGGCGTCAAAGACGTCAACCTGCATGGTGCCAACGTTGATCGTGTTGACCGTGGTGTTGGACATCCCCGGCCCCCAACCCCAGCCACCGCCGCTGTACCAGGTGTCCAGCGACTTCTGCTGCTGAGTGGCCCCATGGATCACCACCACAGCGTCCGGCTGCGTGCCCTCGGGCGCCTGCGTCCAGCCTTTGGCTTCGAGCTCCTTGGTGATGTCTTCTTTGGCGCGCTGCTGTTGCAGTGGATTGTTCCACGCCGAGCCAAACTTCACATCGAATGTGTGCAGCTGGGAAAAGTCAAACTGGTGGTCAAAATCGGTTTGCACCTTCTGGGCGTAAACGAAAAGCGCCGTCAAGATCACGGCTCCCATCACTCCTAATCTCAGTTTCATTTCGTCCTCCTTCATGCCAATCTTGGCGGCTATGCGGCCGCTACAACGAAGTGGCAACGACGTGTGTGCAGCCTGAAACATTTGCGGGTCCTGCTCGGAACAATTCACAATCCCGTCTTGCACAGTTGGATGTGAAGGCTGCCCCCTGAGTGGCCAGACGCTTCCACCGCGGGTGCCTCGATCTTGGAAGGCCAGGAAACTATTGTGAAGTTTGCTGCACCCTGTTCAAAGCAAGGCATGGGGGCTGCCGTCACGCGCGGCGCCATATCTCTTGAAAAACCCGATCTCTGAAAACCCAACCGCCCCCGAGCCGTAGCCGGAATTCAGTCCTGTAGCACTGAATATCCCGGCGCTGACGTCGAGCGCGATCGAGTTGAACGGCTCCGCCGGCGCACGAGCTACCGGCTATTGATGCGCCATCACGGCGCGCATCTCCGCCTCTTTGTCCCGAATGAGGTTGCCGGTGACGTCAACGACCACGTCGTGGATCCTTCCGGTGAACACAAACGGCGGGTGGTACTCGCTCGTCAAAGGCGAGCCGGCCCCGCGTCCGACCGTGAATCCTCCACCCAACCCCATCGTGAGCGGCTGAGTCAAGGGAAGGTCGCCTTGACCGGCCAACTTGCCGTTGATATAGAGCTGCCCGCGTCCCGGCGTGCCTTTGCCCTTGGCTAGATCGGCTTTCCCGGTGGGCTCGAACTCAAACCTTAGTTCCACCGCGCCTTCGGGCACCTCATTCTTCGAAGAGATCAGAAAATTCTTCGCGCCTACGTAGCTGTAGGCATAATGAAGTCTCCGGTCTTTCACGAAGAGACTATAGCCACCGCATCCGCTGCCGTGGGCCACCACCACGCCCTCGGCGCCGCCTTTGGGGATTTCCACGTGCGCGGCGATGCTGTGCGGACGGTTCAGCACTTTCACCGCGACCGTCTCCGGCACAGCCGCCGTGCCCGGGTAATAGGTATATTTCTTCCGGTCTTTGGCGATTGAAGGACGCTCGTCCGCGAAACGCAGAGTCAAGCGGCTGTCAATGGGCAGAACGTCATACTTACCCGCCTCCACGTACCACATAGCGATCATCTCAATCAGCTTGTCGCGGTGCTTGTCTGCCAGGTTCTTGGTTTCGGCGAAGTCTTCGTCCACGTGATAGAGCTCCCACCCTTTGGCATCGAGCTCGCGCAGCTTCTTCTCGTCAATCGGCGTGCCTAGCGGCACGGACGATTCCTTGAACGATGGTCCCGGAAACGGACACACCGCCCGCCAGCCGTTGTGGTAGATGGACCGGTGGCCGAACATCTCGAAGTATTGAGTATGGTGTTTGGTTTCCGCTTTGGCGTGATCGAAGCTCTCTTTGAGACTTACACCCTGGATGGGCGACTGGGTTACGCCGTGGATGTGCTGTGGCGGTTCGATCCCCAGGCAATCGAGCACCGTGGGAACCATGTCGATGGCATGGGTATACTGCGTACGAATCTGGCCCTTGGCCTTGATGCCTTTGGGCCAATGCACGATGAACGGATCGCTGACGCCGCCGCGGTAGGTTTCCCGCTTCCAGCGGCGGAACGGTGTATTTCCCGCGAAGGTCCATCCCCAGGAATAGTGGTTGAAGTGTTTTGGTCCGCCCAGCTCATCCAGAGCCTTCAGATTGTCTTCCAGGGATTCGGGGACATTATTGAAAAACTTGGCTTCGTTGACGGAGCCGGTAGGACCGCCTTCGGCGCTGGCGCCGTTGTCCGAGATGACCATGACCAATGTGTTATCCAGCTCGCCCAGGCGCTCCAGGAAGTTGAGCACGCGGCCGATTTGATGGTCGGTGTGTTCCAGGAACCCGGCAAACACTTCCATCATGCGGGCAAAGAGCTTGCGCTCGTCGGCGGAGAGCTTGTTCCACTCCTGCACGTCGGGATCATGGCGCGAAAGCTCCGTGCCTTTGGGCAGAATGCCGAGGTCAAGCTGGCGTTTGTGTACTTTCTTGCGATATGCGTCCCAGCCATCGTCAAATTTGCCTTTGTATTTGTCCGCCCACTCCTTGGGAACCTGATGCGGCGCGTGCTGCGCGCCGGGGGCGAAGTAAAGAAAGAAGGGCTTGTCCGGGGCGACCTGTTTGGCGTCGGCGACAAATTGGATCGCCTTTTCGGCCAAGTCCTCCGTCAGGTGATAGCCCTCTTCGGGAGTTTTTGGCGGATCGATCTGATGGTTGTCATAGATCAGGTCGGGGTAGTACTGGTCGGTATCGCCTCCAAGGAATCCGTAGTAACGTTCAAAGCCACGGCCCAGCGGCCAGCGATCATACGGACCGGCGGCGCTGGTCTGCTCAGCCGGCGTAAGATGCCATTTGCCCACCGCAAAGGTGTTG